>CALBXN010000080.1 GCA_937890485.1 uncultured Treponema sp. | reverse complement strand
CTGAAATACTTTTTGTTTCGTTCCAGCAGAATGAATTTACATTTTGCCCAAGTAAAGTAATTTCTTTTACGCCATGAGCAGAAAGTTGGTCAATTTCTGATAAAATATCTTTTGGTGAACGAGAAATTTCTCTACCACGAACATAAGGAACAATACAATATGTACAGAAATTATTACATCCATGCATAATTGGAACAAAGGCAGAAAAACTTCCTTGTTCGTAAGAAGTTGAAGCAAAAGAGTACACAGGAGTTTCATCAAGTTGATTTACTTTTCTTCCATTTTCTACGGCTTCAAAAATTTCTGTAAAAAAAGGTTTCTGAAAATTTCCCACAACATAATCTACAACAGGAAATTGTTTTTTCAATGATTCAAGAAGTCTTTGAGCCATACATCCCATAACCACAACTGTAATAGGATTTTTATTTTGCTTAACCTGAGATTTTTTTAATGCAGAATACCATCCTAATCGACCATGAATGCGAGTTTCGGCGGTAGCTCGTACAGAACAAGTATTTATGATAACAAGATTTGCATCTTCTGGATTTTCAACAGAATTCCAGCCTCGTTCTATGAGGATTTGCTCCACAGAACTAGATTCGGCCTTATTCATCTGGCAACCATAAGTTTCAAAAAAGTATTTCATTCAGTAAACTCCGTATAAGCATAAGCATTATGATTATGGATACTTTCAAAATTTTCTGCTTCTACACTAAACCAAGAAAATGATTTTTCTTCTGAAAATGATTTTAATGCAAGGTAAACTTCACGAACAACATCTTCAACAAAACGAGGATTATCGTAGGCTTTTTCTGTAACAAATTTTTCGTCTTCTCTTTTCAAAAGTGAATAAATTGCACAAGAAGCAGAATCTTCGATAAGTTTTATCACATCTTCTATCCAAAAGAAAAAGGAATTTTTTAGCTTAACGGTTACATTTCCACGCTGATTATGTGCACCTTCATTACTTATTGCTTTTGAACAAGGACATAAAGTTGTAACAGGAACAGTTATTGTTACAAAAAATTCAGAACTTTCAGCACTTACTGTTCCTTCATAAGAACATTGATAAGAAAGCATACTTTTTTGCTTAGAAACAGGAGCTTCTTTTTCCATAAAGAAAGGAAAAGTTAAACTTCCGAAGGCTTTTTCCGCGTCAAGTTCAGTTCTAATATCCTGCAACATCAACAAAAATCTTTTCATTGAAATATCAGTGTGATAAGAATGAAAGATTTCGATAAATCTACTCATGTGAGTGCCTTTGTAGTGATGAGGCAAATTTACAAATAAATCAACGATGGCAGTTGTGCTTTGAAATTTATTAAGTTTATCAAGAACTTTTACAGGATAACTAAGTCCTTTTACACCAACTTTTTGAAGAGGAATTTCTCTGTCATCCTGCTGATTTTGAATATCTATCATTGTGTTATTTTTCTTCCAAAGTATTTAGAGCCGCCTCTAATGTATTGTGCATTAACATGGCAATAGTCATAGGACCAACTCCACGAGGAACTGGTGTAATAAAAGAAGCAACTTCCTTAACAGCATCAAAATCTACATCACCAACCAATCTAAATCCTGATTTTTTTGTATCATCTGGAATACGATTTACACCTACATCAATAACTGTTGCACCTGGTTTTACCATATCAGCAGTAATTGTATTTGGGCGACCAACAGCAGCAATCAAAATATCTGCTTGTTTTGTGAAAGAGGCTATATCTTTTGTTCCTGTATGACAAATTGTAACAGTGGAATTTGCTTCTTTTCTTGCAAGCAAAATTGCAAGAGGTTTTCCAACGATATTTGAACGACCAACGATTACAGCATGTTTTCCATTTGTTTCGATATTCATTGTTTTTAACAAAACCAAAACCCCGTGTGGAGTACAAGGAAGATAAGATTTTTTTCCTATCATCATATTTCCAACACTTACAGGATGAAAACCGTCCACATCTTTTTCTGGACTAATTGCCATAATCACTTTTTCTTCGTCAATATGTTTTGGAAGTGGCAACTGAACTAAAATTCCGTGTACAGATTTATCGTTATTTAATTCATCAATTATTTTAAGAAGTTCTTGTTCTGTTGTACTTTCTGGCAAACGAATTGATTTATCTTTCATGCCAACTTCGGCAAGAGCTTTTTCTTTTCCTGTAACATAAGAAACACTTGCAGGATTTTCACCAACTAAAATAACAGCCAAACAAGGTGTAATTCCTTTTTCTTTCAATAACGCAGTTTCTCTTGCAACTCTTTCTCTTTCTTGTCTAGCGATTTCAAATCCATCGATAATTTGTGCACTCATATAAAAATTCCTTTAATTAGTAACAACATTTGTTTAAAATTGTTTTATACTTGTTTTATGGACATAAAACATTAAAATAGAGTATACTAAAAAGAGATTTTTTTTTCTACTGAAAAACTAATCTTGATATAGAATACGAAATTTTGATTGTAAACTTGATTACATTTGTACGGAGAAATTATGAGAAAAGCGATTATTTTTATCACTTTACTACTTACTTTTTCATTTGCTTTAATTGCACAAGAAGTTCCTGCAGAGGAACCTGTTTTGCCAGAAAATGAAACAACACAAGATAATTCTGAAATTCCAGCAGAATCTAAAGAACCAAAAGAACCAGAAATTGAAACAGAAGAAGATTATGTTTTCAAAATGAATCAACCTGGGGATTGGTTTATCAAAGTTTCTGTAAATGGAGGATTCCCAATTCAACCTAATACAATGAAATTTGGATTAGATTTAAATCTTGGATTTTGTTATTTTTTTACAGATTTCTTCGCCCTTGGTGGTGATGTTGCTTTTGCTTATAACCCTACAGTTGGAGAAAAAGTTTTTTACTGCATTCCTTTTATGACACAAGCAGTATTTCAGTATACAATCGGAAAATTTGAAATTCCTCTTTTCTTAGGATTTGGAGGAGCAATTGAACGACATAATAGTAATTTTTATTTTGGAATGATTATTAAACCAGAAATTGGATTATTTTATAGAATAAATCCTGATTGGTCTATTGGAGCAACAGCAGGTGCATCAATTATGCCTCAATGGTATAAAAATCCAGAATACAATTACACTGGTTATATCTTAGATGCTGGTGTTAGCGTTCGCTATCACTTATAAAATTATAAAGGATAAAATTATGAAAACTAAGATTTTATATACATTCTTATTAATACTTGCAATTTTTACTTTCTCTTGTGAGAACGAACCTATTTTTTACAACATTGCAAAAGAAGTTCCTCTTTTAGATAGCGTAGTTACAGGAAATGTTTATTCTATCGTACAACAAGGAGAATATCTTTACGCTGCAAACGGAAAAATCTACAAAAAAGGTAAAAATGAAGAAGTAACTTCAGAAAATAATCCTTGGAAATTAGTTGATAAACCAGATGGGAAAATTATTCGTCTTGCAGCCACAGATTCATATCTTTATGCACTTTCTGTAGCAGACCCAATCAATGGTAGCGAAAATTATACAATTTATGTTAGCCCAAAAGGTAATCAACTTTCTTGGGAAGCAATTTCAGTATCAGGAAATGTAACAGCAATTTTTGATAACGAAGCTTACGATGATCCAAGTAAATTAAAAGCTTTTTACAGCACAAAAGATGGAGTATTTGCTCTTAATGGAAAAATTGCAGAAACAACTAATTTAAAAACTGAAACAAACTTTATTTCTACAAGAAAAGAAACTAATAGCGAAGAAGAAGCAAGTTTTGCAGTAAAGGCCGCAACAGTTGGAGAAATAACTGTTTTTTCAGATGATATGTCATTTTGTTCAGATAGAGAAAAATATTTTTATAAGGTAGATGAAAAGTTTATAAAATACTCAACAGATGGTACAAATTGGACAAAAGTTTCACTAGAAATTTCAGATTCTGCATCTGCTTGTTATTACGAATCAGATGGTAATGCTTGGATTTACGTAGGAACTGCTCCTTATGATGGTCCTGGATTACAAGCCGTAAATTTGAGTAACGGAATTCCTACAGTAATTTCTGAACCAGTTGGAAAAAACATTGCTTCTTGTTTTGATGATACACAAGTTATCGGTTTGTACCCATACCCTTACGGAACAGGGAAAATATATGCAGCTTCTGTAATTTTACTTTCAACAGCAGCTTTTTCTAACGATAATCAACTTTGGGGATTCTACCCAGACAGAGATAGTTGGAACAGAGAGTAATCTTTGAGTTTCAATAATGGATTTGTTTGCAAAAGCTAGTTCACAAACAAAAGAAAGCCCCCTTGCTGCCCGAATGCGTCCAAGAAACTTGGATGAATACATCGGGCAGGATCATATTGTAGGCAAGGGAAGACTTTTACGCAGAGCTATTGCAGCAGATCGACTTACTTCAGTAATTTTTTACGGACCTCCTGGAACAGGAAAAACCACTTTAGCAAAAGTAATTGCCAATCATACAAAAAGTAATTTTATCACACTGAACGCAGTTTTAACTGGTGTTCAAAATATTAGAGATGCCATAAAAACTGCCGAAGAACACAGAAATCTTTACGGTCACAAAACAATTCTTTTTGTAGATGAAGTTCATAGATGGAATAAAAGTCAGCAAGATGCTCTTCTTCCTTGGGTAGAAAATGGAACTTTCATTTTAATCGGGGCAACCACAGAAAATCCTTTTTTTGAAGTAAACAAAGCTCTTGTAAGTCGTAGCCGAGTATTTCAGTTAAAACCATTGACAAATGATGATTTAAAGAAAGCTGCTCTAAACGCAATTTTTGACAAAGAACGGGGCTACGGAAGATGGCAAATTGAATTTGAAGAAGGAGCTTTAGAACATTTAATCGAAACTGCAAATGGAGATGCAAGAAGTTTGCTTAATGCCTTAGAACTTGCAGTAGAAACAACTCCTGAGCAATGGAATCCTGATGCAAGAATTTGTCAGCCTCCAGAAGGAAGTAAAATTTACATCAGCATGGAAACTGCCGAAGAAAGCATCCAAAAAAAAGTTGTTTTATACGATAAAGATGGAGATTATCACTACGACACAATTAGTGCTTTTATAAAAAGTTTACGAGGCCGCGATCCCGATGCTGCACTGTATTGGATGGCTCGAATGGTTAGAGCAGGAGAAGATCCTAACTTCATTTTTAGAAGAATGATAATTTCCGCTTGCGAAGATACAGGACTTGCAGATCCCAATGCACTAACTGTCGTAGAAAGTTGTGCTAGAGCCTTCGACAGAATTGGAATGCCAGAAGGTAGATACATGCTTGCACAAGCGGCCCTTTATCTTGCAACTGCCCCAAAATCAAATTCTTCCATGGCTTTTTTTGATGCCCTTGCCAGTGTGGAAAAAGAAGATGCAGAAGTTCCAAATCACTTAAAAGATTCAAGCAGAGATACAGAAGGATTTGGACATGGAGCAGGTTATCTTTATCCTCATGCTTACCGAGACCATTGGGTTGCACAACAATATTTACCAGACACACTAACAGGTAGAGTTTTTTACACTCCTGGAACACAAGGATATGAAGGTAAAATTAGACAAGAAGTTCTTTCTCGCCGCGAATTACAAATCGCTTCAATTTTGGAAGAAACAAACGGAAATTCTGATGAAATGGTAAATCCCCTTGGTTCATGGTGGGAAGCAGAACACTTAAAACATGGGGAAATTAAAACTGGAGAACAATTAACTTTTAGTCCTGGCGGAAAAAAACGTGACGAATGGCAACGTCGATTAGATTCAGGAAAAGCACAAGCTCTCCTTGAATTACGAAATTTTACAGTAGAATTTGCTCAAATTTCTCGCCACAGCCGAAATTTAGTTTACGGTGCCGACGACGGACTTTTCTTGTGGGAACTTTGGCGAAAATCCCCAGAAGGATTTACTGCTGGAATTTGTAAAACACAAGAAGGAAAAAATATTTTAGAGCAATATGCAAAAACTATGGACGAAATTGAACGCCCCGTACTTGCTACAAACCTAAATGAATTTAAAGATGTAATTTTTGATTATGTTTTTTTTAGAAATCCAGTTTCCACAAAAGAAAGTTTTGTAGAATTTTCTGAAACAATCAATCAACTAAAAAAACTTTATCCTAACTGTAAAATTATTTTTAGCCAGAAAATTCCTGCAAAAGCCCAATGTTTAGCAAGTTTGATTCGAGGCATTTATCCACAAAAAAGTAGCTTAATCGATAAAATTGAAAAACTTGAAATAAAATTTTTTACACAAAAAAGTCCAATTTCTTGGCTGTTAGAAGATTTAATTGAAAATTTACCTAAAACAGAAAACACAAAAATCATCTGTACAGAAAAAACTATTACAGAAAAACGAAAAATTGCAGAAACAGAATTATCCCGTTGGTTTAATCCAAATTCAAGTTACGCAAAATTCCTATCCGAAAATCTTTCAAAAGAGGAATATGAAGAATTTTACGCCCTTCTCCAACAAGCCAGCACAGAAACTATCTTTGACTGGAATTCTGTGCTGGGGTTTGTAAAAATTGGGTAAAAGAATCAAGAGAAAGTTTATCTTCAACAAAAATTCCTTTTGAGTGCAATAAATCTAAAATTTCTGCAACTTTAGGTTCCGATTTCCGAGATTCTAAAATATCTTTGAAAGATTTTGAATACTTTGTATCTTTCCAATGATATTTTAAGTTTCCATTTTCTATAAAATATTTTAACGTATCAAAATAATTATTCTCAATTAATTCAAATTGAAGAGGTCTTCCTTCAAAAACCTTATCCATAGTACTAAATCCTTTGAAATCCTTTATAAGTAGCAATAAAGATTCATCATTACATTTTAATGCCGCTTCAAAAATTTGTCCTGCATAATTTGAATTCTCTGCAAATTCAGGTTTATAATACGAGAGTAAAGACTTTAACAAATCTCGATTACATCTTAAATTATCTGACATAATAAATTGCACAACAGGAATTGAAGTATCAAATGAACTTAAAGAAGAAGATAATCCATGATGAGTTGCCATTAGCTCTTCTGGACAAGGCTTTTCTGAACTTTCATAATCAAGTAAAAATTTAACAATTTCAGGTTGCTTATTCAATATGGCACAAATAAGATAATCTCCAATCCCCCTTCCAGCACGTCTAATCTTTGATACATTCATTTTCTTAAATACAGCATTAAATAAATCTATATTTCCACTTTCAATAGATAATTGCAATGGTGTTTTATACATATCTAATTCTGAAAAATAACAAGTAGAATACATTAGAGCTGGAGTTTCATAAAGTATTTTATCAATTTCATTTATATCTCTTTGGGAAAAACTATTTTTTTGAAAGAGTTTAAATAATTTTTTTTCAGTTTCTTTAAAAACACCATCATCTAATTCTTCAGGTTTTGTTATATCTCCAGATGAAAATTTATTATAAACCTTAATAAAAGGAGATATGGATTCTATAGTATTTTCACCTGTAAAAGTATCTAATACTTTCTTTAACTCATCATCCTCAATATGACCTCTTACTAATTTTTCTTTCATAATTTCTAGAAAAACATTATAATCACCTTCACCAGAATCAAAAGCAAGCACTGATAATGTGTCTCCAGATGCATCTTTTATATACAAATCTGCTTTATTATCTATGAGAATTTTTGTCATATTGGCTTGATGCAATTTTACTGCTAATATAAGAGGAGTTTCTGAAAAACTATTTTTTTGGTCTATTAAATTAATACTTTTACTTTTTTCAATTTTTTCTAAAAAATAAATTAAATACTCTTCATTACCTGAACGAACTGCTTTGTGCAAACAATTTTCATTAAACTGGTCTGTTATAGTCAATAATGAAGGTTCTCTTTCCAAAACCAAATCTATACATGACAATGCTTCCTTTTTTTGTATAGAATTAGACATAATTAAACAGAACAATGCATTGTATTTTTCCTTTGAAACAATTTCATATTTCAATGGTATATAATTTTTTTCTTTATTTACAATATGATAATCATTAAATTGAATAAGACGTTTGATGACACTTGAATGACCATTCCAACATGCCCACATTAAAGCTGTTTGCCCTAATCTATCTGCTACATTTATTTTAGCATTTTGTGACAAAGCTACATTTACGGCATTTAAATCACCTGTTTTTGCTGCATTAAATAAATTAACATCTGCCTCTGTTGTATACAAATCTGTATTGCATTCAAGCAGACCAGAAGTATATGGTACAGAAGAACATCCTAAAAAAAGAAAAAATAAGGAAAAGATAGCAACAAATTTACCAATCAAGTTGTGCCTCCAATAAATTCTTTATCTGAACATTATTTATCTTTTCGGCGTAATAAAATACATCATTTCCATATGCATCTACTGCAAAAATATCTATCGAGCCATCGTTTAAAAGTACTTGAACAAGCTCTATCATGTTTTTTTGTACAGCAATATGTAATGCATTCATATCATTCATATCAGAAATAGAAATATCACAACCGTTTGAAATTAAATATTTAACAGCAGTTATATTTCCCAAGGAACATGCATACATAAAAGCGGTCATACCATATATATCTGTTGTATTTTTATTTGTACCACTTCCTAATAACGATGACAACATTACTATATCATTATTTTCAACAGCATAAAATAACGCTGTACGACCGTTATTGTCTCTTTGATTTTTATTAACACCAAAACTAAGTAATAAATTAACAATACCTTGATTCCCATGTTTTATAGCTGTCATAAATGCTGTTGTACCAAGTATATTTTGTGTATTAGGATTTGCTCCATATTCTAATAATACTTTTACGATTCCATAATTTTGGACAGAAACTGCATAATTCAATAAACTTTCACCATTAGGCAGTAGAGAATTAGGATTTACCTTTGTTTCTAAATATTTTTTTACATTATCTAAATCTTGATTTTGGATTGCATCTAATAAAGCATATTCATTAAATTTTGAGATTCTTTCTTCCCTACTTTTTTCAAGCAATTCAACAATTTCTTTATAATTTCGTTGTTTAGCAATCCCAATAGTATCTAATTTATTTTCATTTTTCCCTTCTGGTTCTGTATTGTTATCTAATAACAACTTAACGATAGACAGTTTTGAGTTATAATCATTTTTTTGACTTTCTACACACCAAAATAAAGCATTTCCATACTCACTAGAATCTATCCAACTTGTACTTAAAATTGTAGTAGCCCCTTTTTTTAATAACAACTCTACAATATCAAAATGTCCTCTATAACTTGCCTCTGATAAGGCTGTCCATCCTTTATCATCTTGTGCATTTATATTAGCATTTCTATCAAGAAGCATTTTTACAACATCAAAATGACCTCTATTCGATGCAAAAACTAAAGCAGTCTGCCTATCACTTCCATCTCTTGCTTCTATATCTGCACCTTGAAACAGTAATTCCTTCGCTTTTGATAAATCACCTTTTTCACAAGCACGAATAAAATCATCATTTAGAGAATATGCATTTAAAAAGGAAATACAAAATACCAAAATAAAAAAATAAAAAATATATCGTTTCACTATTCCACCTTTGTTTCTATAAAAAATTCAACTCGTCGATTTTTCCAATTCTCCAAACTATTTGGCTCTACTTCATAATTATCTCCACCATTAGCAATAACAACAATTTTATCTTCTGGCAACCCATAAAATACTAATATTTTTTTTACAATTTCAGCTCTTTCCTTTGAAAGTTCTATAAGCTCATCTTTTTCTTTTAACATCAAATTTGAATGAGGGAAAGTAGTATAATTTGCATTTCCAGCGACAACTAAAATATCATTATCATTCATTTGTAGTTTCAATGCAGTTGCAAGACATCTCAATGATTTTGAATTTTTTAAGAAATAACCATTATCTGAAAAAATATTACTATCATTTGCATCAAAATAAATTGAATCTACTTTTATACGTTGGTGAAACTGCACCTTATCACCATAAATAAGAGGAGTCATTATAGAAGTCTCGTAATCAGTTGTTTTTTGATTATCGTCTGTTACTTGTAAAGTAAACTTATAAATTTCACCTGTAGAAAGAATATTATTTCCATGCAAATCTACTCCATCCCAAATAATATTATCAACATCTGGAATCACTGATTCATATAAAAGCTGTTCACTATTTTTTACTGTTAATTTTGCATCTGAAATAGTTTCTGTATAATTTTTTAGATTCAAAATAAACTCATTATTTTTATATTCCCCTAAAATAAAAGGAGGTTTTCCATAATTTTCATCAATAACTTTTTCTTTTCCTACATAAAATGATGTGTACCCAGATAATTCATTCCCTGCAGAATCACGACATACTATTTCTGCAACATAAGTTCCTTCAGGAGATTTATTTCCTGTCAGAGAAGAAATACCATCCCAAATAAACGGAGGGCATGTTACATCAAAAGCACTATCGTGATACTGAGAAAAATGAGTATTCCCCAAAATATCTTTTATAATCGCAGTCCAATAAGTTCCCGAAATACCAGTACCAACAAACCTAAAAGGTTTTATAGTATTGTCTAAGTTATAGGTAATTCCATCTGAAGATGAAAAAATTGATAATTGTAATGGATACAGACTAACATCAAACGGCAACAGTTCTTCGGTTGTATTTCCCGCACAATCTTTAGCGATAACAGTTATCATATGAGGTCCCTCAGCCAAAGTTCTATAATCATCAAAGGAAATTCCGACTCCAGAAGGAAAAAACAAACTTTCATTTTCAGAAAGATTTGACTCATATAAGACATGTTTGTTATCCAACATAACTCGCCACATATTAGCCTTTTCAGAGTTGTTATCCATTAAAATACTTATGAAATCTTTTCTATTTTTATAAACATTACTAGCTGATAATGAAGGTTGTATAATTGGACTTTTACTATCAAGAACAATGTTATACATATAAGTAATAGACTTAGATTGATTTTTTCTATTTATTTCTTTAAGTTTCAATATATAGATATCATCATCTACATTTGTTCCATCATCTTCTTTAAAATTCCAAGTAATTCTTATTTTATCAGCTTGAGAATAAGCTTCTTCACTTGCTATGAATTCACGAACTGAGCCAAAATTTACAGATGCCTCTTTGGCTTTACAAATTTCTGTTCCATATTCATTTTCAATAGAATACTCATATCTATTGTCTTTTATATTCGCCTCCTTAATAATAGTAAGAGAAGGCATTTTTGTATGATTAACATAATAAGTTTCATGTTCTGCTAGCAAAAACACATTAAATGTTAGCAGAACAATAAAACATAAAAACAGTTTTTTATTCATAATCACTTGCAATTGATTTAATACCATTATGTTTAGACTGTTGCATTATTTCTAATACTGAAACACCAACATCATTTGTTGCCCAAACATCACAATCATGAGCTAAAAGAAACTTCACAGTAGTAATATCTTCATTTTTAACTGCAATATGAAGCAAACTATTACCATCTAAATCTTTAGATGATAAATAAGCACCTTTAGACTCAATAAATTTCAGAAGACTTGCATCCTTTTTTTGTACAGCAAGAAGTTCAGGTGTAACACCATAAATATCTGATTTATTTATACTAGAGCCAGCTTTTATTAAAGTATTAATGATAGTTATGTTTCCTTTCTCAACTGCATATAACAATGGCAATTGACCTGCTTTATTTTGATAATTACAATTAATATTATATGAAATCAAAAGATTTAAAATAACATCATTATCGTTATTTATTACATAGAACAAGCCATTATTTCCAAGCAAATCTGTATCATTTACATTAAAACCAGATTCCAATATTTTCTTTACTTCTGGATAATTCTGCTCTTTTATCGCTATAAGTAATTTTGAATCTGTTGCTCCAAACACAACATCGTATTTACCACCTGCATCAGTAAATCCATATGCAGATTTTTTATTAGGAACATCTATAGATGTATCTTTTTTAGTAGATGACACAGGTTCTTTTTTTTCTACTTCCTTTTTTTCACTATCTTCAATACCCAATAGAGAACGAATAACTTTATTGTCTATCTTTTTTGCATAGTCAATAGCAGTTTTTCCAGAATTATCCTTTACTAATTTAGAAGCACCGTTTTCCAAAAGAATCTTAACGATATCTTGATTTTCATCCCAAACAGCAACATGAAGTAAAGTTCTTCCAGAGTTATCCACAGAATCAATTACAGACCGTAACTTTTTTGGAGAAGTTTCGTCTACTATGATTTTTAATGAGTCAACATCATTTTTAGTAACATAGCCATATAATTTTTCAAATAATACCTGTGATTCAGATACAACAGGAGATACTACTTTTGTACTCTCACAAGAAAATAAAACTACTACAAATAGCGACAAAAAAGGAAGTATTTTTTTCATTATGAACTTATCTCCATTCTTTTTCTATTTCATCTAATTTTTTTGTTACATAATCATTTTTTGTTCTTTTTGCCCAATATCTTAAATCATGATTATCAACATCTTGTAAACAAAGAATTTGCTCAGGGTCATATTGATCCATAACTAAACCAATAATTGCGTTTGTTGCTTTTTTTCTTATAAGTCTAATTAAGTAAGGCTCTCCCATTGAATTATTCTTTTCAATAGTAAAATCAGTATTTCCAACTAGAAGTCTTTTCACCAAGTTTATATTCCCAGATAAACATGCTAACATAAAAACATCATTACCATCTTCATCACATTGCTCCCAGTTTACAGCATTTGCTCGCATATAAGCATTTAGTGTATATATATTTCCTGTCTTAGCAGCCCACATTGCAGCATTATTTTTAAACAGATCTACTGGACGTAAATCAACACCTTCTTTAATAAGAAAATTTACAATTACATCCGATTGATTTTCAGATGCATACATCAAAACTGTTTTATCTTGATTATCTTTTTCATTAACACTAGCACCAAAATTTCGCAAAAGCTTTATAAATTTAATATCATTAACTTCTTTTGCTGCAATCATAATAGCTGTTTGTCCAGATGTATTTTTTTCCGATGCATTAGATCCCGACTCCAACAATTTTTTTACCATAGGATAATTATTTTTTTCACAGGCATACATTAAAACAGTTTTGTCATTAGCATCACAAAAATCTACATTTGCACCATTAGCAATAGCTTTTTCTACAACAGAAATATCACTAGTTCTTACACCTCGTAATAACATTTCGTCTACTGTTTCTTCACACCAGATTACTCCAAATATGCTTAATAAAATAAGCAATCCCAAAATTAGTTTCTTCATACAAAACTCCTACAAATAATTAATTATTAACGACAATTAATTGTCTAATAGCAATAGTATTTATTGCTATTAGCAACATTATACCATTGCTTTCAAATAATTATCAAGTATTGCTGTTAGCAATATTATAAAAAAATGTGTGAAATTATAGAAATTTTGGGTAGTAACATAAGAAAACTAAGAAAAGAATGTGGGTGGACACAAGAAAAATTAGCAGAAAAAGCTGATATTTCAGTACCATTTATGACACAGATAGAACTTGGAAGAAAAAGTGCATCTTTAGAGGTTATTGAAAAAGTTGCAAAAGCTTTGGGTGTTTCTTATGAAATATTGTTTAAAACAGAAAAAACTGAAAGTAAAGATGTCAAACATAAATTACAAATATTAGAAAAAGACATTGTAGAAACAGTTACATCAAATATTCACGCAATGTTTGAAAAAATCGAATTGTAATTTTTCCTATTCGTATTCTAAAATAAACACCTTGTTACAACTTACAAAAAGTGATACATTAAAAGTACAAATAACTAAAAACAAGAGGTATAACATGAATTTTATTTTTTTAGGTCCTCCAGGAGCTGGAAAAGGAACATTAGCTGCAAAAGTTGCACTTTCATACAACATTCCACATATTTCAACTGGCGAAATCTTTAGAGCTGCAATTAAAGCAAAAACTCCACTCGGATTAAAAGTTCAAGCAATTATTGATTCAGGTTCTTTAGTAAGTGACGATATCACTGTTGAACTTGTAAAAGATCGCCTTGCACAAAGTGACGCACAAAACGGATTCATTCTTGATGGATTTCCAAGAACAATTCCTCAGGCAGAAGCTTTAGCAAATATCGTAAAAGTTGATTCTGTTGTAAACTTCGATATTGCAGATGAAGGTGTTGTAGAAAGACTTTCTGGACGCAGAGTTTGTAAAGGCTGTGGTCAAAACTATCATGTAAAATTTATGCCTACAAAAGTGGAAGGTAAATGTGATTCATGTGGCGAAGATTTATATACAAGAGATGATGACAAAATCGAAGCAATCCAACATCGTCTAGAAGTTTATCGTTCACAAACTGCACCTCTTATTGATTTCTACAAAGAAAAACAACTTTTAACAGATATTGATGCTCGTCCTGCAACAGAAGTTATTTTATCAGAATTTGAAAATAAATTTCCTTGCAAATAAACTTTAGATAGATTTTTCTAATTTCTAATCATAGAAAACAAAAGGCTGTTTAACTGAAAGCAATTTCAATTAGACAGCCTTTTTTGTAAAAAAATAACTTCAAAATTTAATCTAAAACTTACTGAACATCTTGCATCAATTTATTGTGAATAAGAGTTTGAGCTTTTTTCAAATTTTGAATTTCTACTTCAATTTGCTTATCTTTACTATTTTCTTGAATTTTCTGTAAAGCCTTTATTTGAGAACCAATTTCATCTAGAGCTTTTACATAATTTCCTGAATTGTATAAAGTTTCTAACTCACTAAAAATCTGTCCTGTTCTAGAAAGTACAATACTTTGTTCAACCACAGCATTTTTTGAAGATTCAACCTCTTCTGGATTTTCTGTATATTTAATAGAAACTGTATCAGTTTTATAAACAGGTGTTTTATCCTTACCATAAATATAACTTACACTTACCATTGCAGTTTTATAAGATCCATCAGAATTTTTATAAGAATCAACGAACTCTGCATCAGTTGGTAGTTTTGTTATCGAAGGAAGATAAACAGAGTCTAAAATGATTTTATGTCCATCATATTCCATTGCAGGAATTGTAAATTCAACATCCTCTTTTGCAACCCAAGGGAAATATGAAATTTTTATATTAATATCTTGTATATCATAATGTGAAAATTTATCAAAATCACTAACGATACGATTTTCTAATGCCTTATAAGTTTTTTCATAATAAATATTTCCACTTTCATCTGCAAAAATCTGATTTATTCTTGGCCAATCAGAAACAATTCCATAACCGATATAGGAAAAAGAAATGTCATTGTAATTTAGATTATACATTCTTGGAATATATAAAAAAGCATTTCGTACTGCATCAGATTTAAACATATCATCATCAGAAATACACATAATTCTCCATGGCATTCCGTTAGAATTAATTTCTACTGATTTTCCCATTTGCATTAAAGTTTTTGCAACATCACTAGATTTTGGTTCATTACCAATTTGATTTAGAATCGGAGCAATATCATTTGGAGATGTAACATATTTTAACAATCCATCTACATTTGAATATAAACAAATACAAGAATCAGGAGTTTTTGTCTCTAACATTCGTTTTAAAGCGTTTGTAAACAAAGTCTTTCCTCTATCGGATGAAACAAAACTTGGATTATTTATGTAAATGAGATAGTTTACATCCCTTGGTTCAAAAAAGCTTTTATTATTTGCTCTAAGTCCTACTTGCAAAACAACATCATCACCTGTTAAAAATACAGAACTTTGATTTGTGTGCACAAAAAAAGACAAAGGATTTGACTTTTGAGCTCTGTAAGGAAAAGCAAAATCATCAAGATAAGCTTTTGTATCAACCTTTGATGATGCAGGAATTGTATCTGTTGCTAAAATTGCTGTAACAGATTCCCGTCCAGATTCTTTGTGATTTAATGCAAAAAGATTTGCAAAAACACTTAATAAACATAATACAAAAAAAAGTTTTTTATTCATAAAATCTCCTATAACAAGTATAATTCAAGTATTAAACTAATCCCAAAGTTTTTCTGGATAATATCCATTTTTTATTTTATTTGCAATTTCAGTTTTTACAATTTCTCTATCTTCAGGATAAGTCATTCCAAACCATTTTTCTTCAGATGGATAAACTTTCAAAGTTCCTTCGTTATTTTTTACGATTCGGCTTGCTGCTTCAGGTAAGAAGGCTTCTGCTTTCAGGCTAGAAATATTTTTTGCAACAAAATCATCCCAATAATCATGGAAAGTTTTGAAAGCACTTAAATTAAATCCAAAAAAGTTCATTGAAACAGTTTCTTTGCCTGTTAGATAGATTTTTTTATCATTGCCTTTTTCATCGCTCATAAGAGAAACAATTTTATCATCTTCAAAACTGATTTTTGTGTGTTCTTCCATTGAAACTAAAAAATCATTTTCTGTTCGACATAGTCCTCTAGAAACAGAACCAACCTTACTCATTGTGTTTTCCAAAATAAAGGCAACCATTGCGTGTTCTGTAGAATTTTCAGTTTGAGAAGAAAGATGCTTTGACATAATTTCAAAAGCACTTTTTCCGTAATAATCATCTGCATTAATTACTGCAAAAGGTGTTTTCAAAACTTCTTCAGCACACAAAACTGCGTGAATTGTTCCCCAAGGTTTTGTTCGTTCAGGATTTCTCAAAGGAAGTTGATCTTTTGTAAAAATTGATTCTGGTGTTTGAAAAACATATTCAGCATCAAAATTTTTAGCAACTCTATCAAATAAACGTTCTCTAAAATCCTTTTCAATTTCTTTTCTTATGATATAAACAACTTTATCAAAACCACTGCGTTTTGCATCGTATGTAGCAAAATCTAAAAGAGTTTCGTTATGTTGACCAATTGCATCAATTTGTTTAATTCCACCATAACGACTTCCCATTCCTGCTGCAAGAACTACTAATGTAGGTTTCATAGATTAATTTTCCTTATATAATTTTCTTTATTATTTAATTGCAGTTTCAAGTGCAATTTTCATCATTGTTGTAAAAGTTGATTGCCTTTCTTCAGAAGAAGTTGCTTCCCCTGTAGCAATGTTGTCAGAAACAGTTAAAATCGATAATGCTTGTCGATTAAATTTTGCTGCCAAAGTATAAAGTTCGGCAGTTTCCATTTCAATTCCTTTTACACCATATTTTGCCCAAAGTTTCCAATTTTCGTTTTCGTCGTAAAACAAATCACTAGAAGCAACAGAACCAACTTCTACTTTTATGTCTTCAGTTTTTGCAGATTCGTAAGCCTTCATCAATAAATCAAAATCTGCTGTAGGTGCAAAATGAAGCGAACCGAATCTTTGAGTCAATAAAGATGAATCTGTACAAGCACTCATTGCAAGAATAACTTCTCGCAATTTTACATTAGGATTTACTGCACCACAAGTTCCCACACGAATTGCTTTTTCAACGCCGTAAAACTGAAATAATTCGTTTGCATAAATTGAAAAAGAAGGCTGGCCCATTCCAGTTCCTTGAACCGAGATAGGAACTCCTTTGTAGGTTCCAGTATAGCCAAACATTCCCCGAACTTGATTATAACAAACCGGATTTTCAAAAAAGTTTTCTGCGATAAACTTTGCTCTTAAAGGATCCCCTGGCAAAAGCACAACCTTTGCAATTTGCCCTTCTTTAGCTTCTATGTGTGTACTCATGGACTTAAGTATAACATAAAAACCTAAAAAATGATAGGAAAAAGATAGAAAAAGTTAGTAGTAAAAATCTCATAAAAACAACTTAGTAGCATTTTTCTTTATTTACAAAAATTTTTCCAATTGTACATCATTTTTTGCAAAAATTTTCTTCAAAATTTATTTAAAAATCATTTTTCTCTTGATAATAAAGATGTGCGGAAAATTTGTCATGCTGAATTTCAACTTGTCATGCTGAACTTGTTTCAGCATCTATCTAGACAGATTCCGAATCAAGTTCGGAATGACAAAATAGAATTGGGTTAGCAATTCTGAATCCGTGTGATTTTTATTTTATTGGAGAAAAACCTATGCTCGTTTCACAAAATGCAACTCGTCGCAATTACAAAGATTCAGTTTTTGTAGATTTGTTTGCCCACGACATAACTGCAAAAGAAAATTTTATTTCGTTGTACAACGCTTTACACGGAACAAATCTTGACGCTGAAACTACGGAAATTCAACCAGTGATGATTGAAAAAGTCTTGTATATGAAATACTACAATGATGTAGCCATGTTGATTGATGGAAAAATCGTGATTCTCATAGAACATCAGTCCACCATCAACGAAAATATGCCCTTTCGCTTTCTTGAATACATCG
>CALBXN010000079.1 GCA_937890485.1 uncultured Treponema sp. | reverse complement strand
TTTAATGGATTATCGAGAAGAAAAAATCATAATAGAAAAGAAAGAGGAAACAATATGTTGTTTAAAGAAAATAAAAAAGAGTTAAGTTCTTCATCATCAGTATTAACTTGTTGAATTGTATATTCTTGTCCAAGTAAAACATCTTTTAAAGTCATATCTACCTCCGTATTATTTTATTTAGTTAGTTTTAACTAACCAGAATTATATTAAATTGTAAAAACTTATGCAAGTAAAAATAAAAAATTTCATACTAAATTTTAGAAAATTTATAAAAAAAAATTTTCTTGACAACTGAAAAAAAGGGGGGTACCATATAGATATGATAAAAACAGTGTTACGGAGGAGTAACACTATTAAAGGAGTAAACGTTTTATGAAAAAAATTTTAAGCGTTCTTTTAGTTCTCTTAGCAATGGGGACTTTATTCGTAGGATGTTCAAAAGATGATGCAACAACTGTGTATTTTTTGAACTTCAAACCAGAAGTTGCTGAAATTTATGAAAATGAAGTAATTCCTGCATTCGAAGCTGCAAACCCTGGATACAAATTGAAGGTTGAAACAGCTGCATCAGGAACATACGAACAAAGATTTAACAGTGAAGTTGCAAAATCAGAACCACCTGTTATTTTCCAAGTTAATGGACCTGTAGGTCTTAACAATCAGAAAAATTCAGTTGCTGATTTAACATCAACAGATTTCTACAAAATACTTGGTGATAAATCAATGGCTCTTAAACTTGATGACAAAGTTGCTGCAATTCCTTACGCTGTAGAAGGATACGGAATTATCTATAACAACGCTATCATGAACAAATATTTTGCTCTTGATGGTGCAAAAGCAACATCAATGGATGATATCAAAAACTTTGATACATTAAAAGCTGTTGTAGAAGATATGCAAGCTAAAAAAGATGCTCTTGGAATTAAAGGTGTATTTGCTTCGACATCTATGGCTCCAGGTAACCAATGGAGATGGCAAACACACACAGTTAACGTTCCTCTATACAAAGAATTCTTAGATGCAGATGCAAATGCTAGTCCACTTGCAACAGGTCTTGCAAAAGATACAATCGAATTTAAATATGGTAAAAACATGAAAAACATCATGGATCTTTACACAAACAACTCATTAACAGCTAAATCAGTTTTAGGAAACACAACAGTTGATCAAGCAATGGCAGAATTTGCTCTTGGTCAATGTGCAATGGTTCAAAATGGTAACTGGGCAGCAGGACAAATCTTAGGTGTTGCAGGAAACAAAGTTGCAGCTGAAGATATCAAATTCCTTCCAATTTACACAGGAATTGATGGAGAAGAAAACTTCGGTCTTTGTGTTGGAACAGAAAACTATCTTTGTATCAACAAAAATGCATCAAAAGAAGCACAAAAAGGTGCAGATGTATTCTTAACATGGTTATTCTCTTCAGAAGAAGGAAAGAAATTAGTTTCAACAAGACTTAACTTTATTACACCTTTCAACACATTTAGTGATGCAGAACTTCCAGCAGATCCACTTTCAAAAGAAGTTTCAAAATGGATGAACAAAGATGGTGTTTCTTCTGTTGTTTGGACATTTAATGCAATTCCATCAGAAATCTGGAAAGATAATTTTGGTAGTGCAATGCTTCAATATTTTGAAGGAAAACTTGACTGGGATGCTGTAGAAAAAACAGCTATCGATGGTTGGGCTACAGAAAAAGCATTAGCAAAATAATTAAATCTTGAATAATAATTTGTGATAAAAAAACCCGTCTACATAGACGGGTTTTTTTAGAAAAATAGAAAAATATATCAGTATTTTAAAAATATATTTAAGTTATGTATTATTTTTAAAGAGAGCAAAAATTATTTTTAAAATGGTTTTTAAAAATAGTGTTTGTTTTTGTATGTTAATAAAGGTTTTAATTTTCTAGTATGTAAATTAATTTTATGTTCTAGAAATTATAAATAAATCTAAGGTCTTTTTAATTAGGCTGAAAAATTTAATTGAGGAGAGTTATGGAAAAGACATTAAAAAAATATTTTGCCCTTTTTGCATTGCCAGGTATCATTTGCTTTTTATTAGCATTTTTAATCCCTATGCTGATGGGTATTTTCCTTTCATTTTGTGAATTTAGAAATCTTACAGATGTAAAGTGGTGTGGACTTAACAATTATATCGCTGTGTTTACTGGAAATATTGTAAAAACTGTTGATGGTGCAAAAATTTTAGTTCCCTTTGATAATAATTTTGTACCTGCTTTATTGTTTACTTCAATGTTTACTATTGTTACTGTTATATCAATTAATATACTTGCTTTTGCTTTAGCACTTGTTTTGACAAAAGGTCTAAAAGGAACAAATTTCTTTAGAACAATTTTCTTTATGCCTAACTTAATTGGAGGTATTGTTCTTGGTTGGATTTGGCAGGTTATCATAAATGGTGTTCTATTAAATTATGGTCAAACAATTGTTTCTGATCCAAAGTTTGGTTTTTGGGGTTTAGTAATTCTTATGAACTGGCAGAATGTTGGTTATATGATGGTTATTTATATTGCTGCTATTCAAAATATTCCAACTGATATGCTTGAGGCTGCTAAAATTGATGGTGCTGGTTATTGGCGAACTTTATTTCAAATAAAAATTCCTGCTGTTATGCCTTCAATTACAATTTGTTTATTTATGACTTTAACAAACGGATTTAAGTTATTTGATCAAAACTTAGCTTTAACAGCTGGAGCTCCTGCAAGACAAACTGAAATGTTGGCATTGGATATTTACAACACATTCTATGGACGTATTGGATTTGAAGGTATAGGACAGGCAAAAGCTGTTATTTTTACAATTATGGTAGCTACAATTGCATTACTTCAATTAAGACTTACTCGAAGCAAGGAGATTGAAAACTAATGAAACAGACACCTAAAGTATTTCTTACAGTTTTTTTGATTTTGTTATCTATTGTTGTTCTTTTTCCAATAATAATGGTTTTTGTAAATTCGTTTAAAGGAAGTTTGTTTATTTCAAATGCTCCATTTAAAATACCAGTTATGAAAGGGGATGATGCTTCTTTTGTTGGATTAGCTAACTATTTTACAGGTGTAAAAAAGATTAACTTCTTCAGTGCTTTTGGATACTCTTTGTGGATTACAGTTGCTTCAGTTGCAGGAATTTTGCTTTTTTCCAGTATGCTTGCATGGTATATTACTCGTGTAAAGAATAAATTAAGTAGTATAATTTATTACTGCTTGGTATTTTCAATGATTGTTCCATTCCAGATGGTTATGTTTACAATGAGTAAGATGGCAAACATTTTGCACTTGGATAACCCAATTGGAATTATTGTAATTTATGTTGGATTTGGTTGTGGTTTATCTACTTTTATGTTTGCAGGATTTATTAAATCAATTCCTTTGGCAATGGAAGAAGCTGCGATGATTGATGGTGCAACTCCTCCTCAGATTTTCTTGCATGTTATTCTTCCAATGTTGAAAAGTCAAGCTATCACAATTGGTATTCTTGAAGTTATGTGGATTTGGAACGACTATTTGCTTCCATATCTTACAATTGGATCTGAATACAGAACAATTCCTATCGCAATTCAATATTTGCGTGGAGGATATGGCGCTGTTGACTGGGGTTCTATGATGGCAATGTTGGTTTTGGCTTTACTCCCTGTAATTATTTTCTATGCTATTTGTCAAAAACATATTATCAAAGGTGTATTAGCTGGTGCTGTAAAAGGCTAGTAGATACTCAATTTGCATAAAATTTAATTAAAGACTGATTTCTATTGAAGTCAGTCTTTTTTTTATGGATAAAATTTGATTATTTTTGAAATTTTCAAATAGGATTGAATTATAAATCAAATTTTTTTATATTATAAATATGAAAACAGAAGAAACAGAGCAAATTAAAGCTGTAATTTTTGATATGGACGGAGTTCTTTTAGATAGCGAAAGTGTTTGTGATAGATGTTTTGAACAAGCTGCTATTGAACAAAATATTGAAAATAGAAAACCAATAATTGAAGATGCTCGTGGTATGGGAAAATCCAGTTTTTTGGAATTTATTTCAAAAACTTATGGAAATAAGGTTGATGCAGAAAAACTGTGGAACAGAGCTTCTGAATTATTTCACATAATTGAAGAGACTGAAGGTCTTAATCTTTTATACTTTGCAAAAGAAATTTTAGAATATCTAAAACCTAAATACAAAATAGCCCTTGCTTCAAGTACAAGAAGACAATCTGTGGAACGAC
>CALBXN010000078.1 GCA_937890485.1 uncultured Treponema sp. | reverse complement strand
ATGTGAAGCACTATTTGTGCGTAACATTTCATTATTTCTCCTAATTAAAAATTTGTGAGGAATTTTCAAATTCCGAACAAATCTTTTAAGCTGTCGTTTCGTAATGCAATGAGAAACGACCGTAAATATACAAGTTTGCATTTTTGCAAACTTGAAATGAAATGTGAAGCACTATTTGTGCGTAACATTTCATTATTTCTCCTAATTAAAAATTTGCATTTTGCAAACAAAATTTTTATTCAGTTACACTTCCATCTGGCATGTGTACCATTACTTTTGCAGGACGCAAAACACGATCCTTCAACATATACCCTTTCAAGTAAATCTCTGCACATACAGGCTCTTTTACTGGAGCAGGATTACTTGCAATGGCTTCATACTTATCGTGGTCGTAAGCATCACCTTTTTCACCAAAGCCCACAAGATTGTACTTATTTTCTAACATAGTGCGAAGTTGTTTTTGAATAAGACTCACACCTTCAACCAAAGCTGATGCACCTTCGGTACCCTTTGTATCGGCGGCGGCAGCTAATGCTCTGTCTAAATCATCTAGAGAAGAAAGCAAATCTGTCAATAAATTAGCGTTGGCATAATCAAAGGCATCTTGCTTTTCTTTTATCATTCTTTTGCGATAATTGTCAAAATCAGCACATTTTCTTAAATATTGATCTTTTAATTGTGCAACTTGATTCTCACAATCTGCAAGTTTTTCTTCCAAAGTAGGTTCTTTATTTTCTGCCTCTTCTACTTTAGGTTCACAAGAATCAGTAGTTTCTTTTTCATTTTCTGTTACTACATTTTCTGTTTGTTCATTATTTTTTTCTGTATCTTTTCCCATACTTTGAAGATAATATTATGGTAAATAATCGTCAAGAAAATAATGAAAATTTTTAAACTTTTTTTACAAAATTTCGTAATTAGGACCAAAATCTGTTAAAAAAATCTTTATTTTATGATTTTCAAGGCAAACTTCTTCTGTAAACTTTACTAAATCCATAGCCATTGGACTTAAAATATCCTCAGGATGATAAGAAAGTTCTAAAATTGTATCTTCTTGTTCAAAAATTGAACGAGAAAATGCCCCATGAATACACACTAAATCCTTTAGAGGCAAAAAAATTGAATGTAAATGTTTTTCTTCACATTTCAATTTTAGAAAGAGTAATTGCATTTTTTCAATTTCGTGATGACTCACTTTTTCTGGCAAAAAATTAGATTCTTTTGAGCAATTATTACACCTTTGCCACTCAGCAAAATCAGAAAAAAACTGAGAAGGTCGTAAACGCAAAGGCTGAATCGAAGCCAAAAACCAAGGAACTGCCCTTCCAAAAGAATAAAAAACTTCTAGGGCAAAAGAAAGTTCCTTAATTTTCTTTATATCTTGAGTTGAAAGTTTATCAGATGGTTTTAAATTTTGATTTTCGATATAAATATGATTTGGATAATAACTAATTGCCTCGTCCAAAACATTTTTAAAACCTTTTATTGTTGGAAAATCTGAAGAATCGATATTAAAACCAAAAACTAATCCGTAATCATTTAGCATTCTAATTTTTTTACTAAAAAATTTACGCTTTTCAGTTAGATATTCACTTAAAAAATCAAATTGCAAAGTACAAGCAATCGTAGATAGAGCATCTATTACATCCTTATCCAAAACCGAAGGCAAAAGATAAAATGTAAAATGCACTTGAGGAACTTCATTTTCAATAATTTTAATTAATTTTAGAAACCTTGATTTATCAGAAAAATAATCTTTATCCGAAATTGTAACTTGCTTTATATCCCTTTCTAATAAAAATCTTGGATTTTTTTCAAGTTCTAAAAGTGAAAAATTCAAATCTTCCATAGAATAAAATTGATAATTCTCGTTCTATACTATAATAGAGGAATTCCTGCTTTTTTACATTCCTCTAACATTTCTGGTGGCCACGCACTAACTTGAGTTTCGCCAATATGAGCTTTTCGTAGAAGATACATACAAAGACGAGACTGACCAATTCCTCCACCCATAGTAAAAGCAAGTTCTCCTTTAAGCAATTTTGAGTGAAATTCTAACTTAGCGCGTTCCATGCAACCTCGTTGTTCAAGTTGAGCTTTCAAAGATTCAGGAGAAACTCTAATCCCCATAGAAGAAAGTTCAAAGGCAGATTCCAAAATAGGATTCCAAACCAATAAATCGCCATTTAAACCACGATGACCATCACCTGTTTCTGTAATCCAATCGTCATAGTCTGGAGCACGTCCATCATGAATAGAACCGTCTTCAAATTGACCACCGATTCCAATTATAAAAATTGCTCCATATTCTTTTGCAGCTAAATTTTCTCTTTCTTTTGCAGTAAGGTTAGGATATTTTTTTTGCAAATCATCTGCATAAATAAATGTAATTTGTTCTGGCAAAACAGGAGCCAAATCTGGATATCTATCGTACAAGAAAAATTCAGTTCGTTTTATACAACGATATATTTTTTTAACAACATCTTTCAAAAAAGGAATAGTTCTATCAGTTTCAGAAAGAACTAATTCCCAGTCCCATTGGTCTACATATAGCGAATGAATATTGTCTAATTCTTCATCTGCACGAATAGCATTCATATCTGTGTAAATTCCAAAGCCAGAAGCAAGATTCAAATCCGTAACTTTTACACGCTTCCATTTTGCTAACGAGTGAACAATTTCTAAAACAGTTTCGTTCATGTCTTTTACAGGAAAAGAAACTGGGCGTTCAATTCCGTTCAAATCGTCATTTAACCCAATACCGCGTTTTACAAATAAAGGAGCGGTAACTCGAGTAAGATTTAGTTCTGTTGATAATGCTAATTGAAAAAAGTCTTTAATTGCAACAATTGCATGTTCTGTTTCTTTTACAGAAAGAATAGATTTATAACCAGTTGGTTTAATAAGTGTAGCCATATTTACTCCACTTATGGTTATATCACATTAACAAATTTCAGTCCATAACACTGTACGGCTACGACCAGAATTTTTTGCAGCAAATAACGCTTTATCCGCATTTTGAACTACAACATTCATATCTGTTTTATCTTCTAAAACGAAATTTGAACATATTCCAGCACTAAAATTTAAGTAATGCTCTTTTGGAACATTAAGTTTTATTCCAAGGCGTTTTTCTAAAATAGGTAAAAAGTAATTTTCTTTATCCAAGCCTTCTCGCAATCGTTCTGAGGCTCGCAAAGCTTCTTCATCTGTTGTGTTTGGAAGAAGGATAACAAATTCATCTCCACCAAAACGAGAAATAAAATCTACTCGACGATAAATATGTATTAACAAGTTAGAAAATTCTGAAATTAAAATATCACCTGCTTCATGACCAAAATTATCGTTGTAATATTTGAAATGATCTAAATCGATAAAGGTAACTGAAGTTTGAAAGTGGGCAGAATGTTTACCTTGGTAACGACGAATCATCTCACTTTCTGTAGAAAGTTTTTCTTGTAAAGCACGACGATTTTTTAGTTTTGAAAGTTGATCCATGGAAGAAATCATAAGCAAATGTTCATTTTGATTAAGAATTGTTAATTGCGAAGAAAGCGAAGAAAGTCCAACACTCAAAATATTTATATCTTCCATTGAATAAGACCTTGAAGGACTTAAATTAATTATAACTCCACCGATAAAATCAAACTTAGACAAATTAAAAAACAAGGAATTTTCACCTAGTTTAATAAATTTTTCTGAATAGTTTGGAATTAAATCTACATATTGTTCCCAATCATCTGAATCTAAAAAGACTGTATCATTCTTTGAAATTGAAGAAAGTAAATTCCATTCGCCATCAACTTTTTCTGCAATATAAATTGAATCGCATAACATATATTCAAAAATTGATTGAGCAACATCACCTACATATTCTTCTCTACTTTTTGAAACAGAAGATAAATCTGTAAGTTTATTCAAAAACAGCGAATCTCTAACTCGTTTGTGTAAAGTATTTAAAAGTTGCTCTCTTGCAGCTAGTTCTTCAAGATAATTCAAATTTACATTTATTTTACTACAAGGAATTAATTCTGAATTGTATGATTCAATTGGAAGTTTACTTAAATAATCAACATAAAAAACTAAAGAATGTTTTTTTGCAAATTCAGTTGCTAAATTTTTGTAATACTCACCTTCTTTAGTAAAATTATTTTTGTGCAAAGCATAGGCAAATTGATAATACACAAAAGGAACTTGATGAATGTATGTAGGCAAATTTGTTTCAAATTCATTTACAATCTGATGAATATTATTTTTTGCAGTATCTAAATCTCCTTCGGCTAAAGCAAGAATCGCAGGAACAAAAGGAAACATCGCTTTGAAATTATCAGAAATCAGCAAGTTTGATTCAAGTAAGTTATGATAAGTCAACTTTGCTTGGGTAAATCTTCCTGTAAGTAAATCGCATAAAGTTCGTTGAAACAAAATATCATTTAGTGGACAGAAAATAAAATCTTTTAAATCAAATAATTTACAAATTTTGATTAAATGAGAAAGAACTTCTTGAGATTCCTTAAAATGATTCATAAACAACAAGGAAACTGAAATATTTTTTAATGTACACAAAACTTCAGAATAATCTTTTATTTCTGTAATTCTATCTACAAAAGAATTTACAATTTCAAAAGATTTTAGATAATCACCTCGCAAAAAATATTCATAAGAAATTCCGTTTTTAATTTTTATGATTGAAGGCGTTTCACCAATGGCACATCTAATTTTATCAGCTTTGTGATAATATTCAAATGCTTGTTCAGTTTCACCTTTTACGGCAAGGATAATTCCTTTCCAGTGACATGCAACAGAAAGACCAAATTCATTATTTAATTTTTGTGCAATTGAAAATGAACGCTCAACAGTTTCTAACTGACCTGGTAAACGCTCTCTATTATCCTTGATTGATTTTGGAAAAATAAAGGAAGTATAAACATAATTGTTAGGATAATTATCTTGCAATAAACTTAAAGTTCTAAAATATTCTTCTTCTACACGATGAGAATCATTTTTTTGAATAATCATATAATAAATCATTGAAGATAAAGTATACCAAACTGAATTTTTTCCTGAAGTATTTCGGTTTCTAACCATGGATACATATTTCAGTGCATCTTGAAAGGCACTTTTTGCGTATAAAAGTTGTCCCATAAAAAAGAAAACTTCATCTTCAATTTCATCATGATTATCTTCTTCTAAAATTGAATTCATTAAGTTGGCGCCATCATCTAAACGATTTGCGTAAAGATAAAGCAACGCTATTTGAAGATAAATTTTTCTGGTTTGAGGAATTGAAAAATTATAGTTAATCTGATTTTTAAGAAATTTTTCGGCTTCGGAGATTCCGTTCCCTATGGATAAAAAATTTATACAGTCGCAAAAAAAATTATTTAATTCTGTGTAAGAGGCAACTTTATTAACTTGTAAATCTGATTGAGTTTTTTCTTCCTCAGAATCATTTAAACTTGATAAATCAAAATAATTAGATTGTTCTGTAAGTTCCATAAAAAAAGAATTTGATTCATAATCAAAATTGTAATCTGAAAAATCAAAACACAAAATAATTTTATTAGAAGTTGATTTTTCGTTAAACATTTTTATAAGAGTAATTGATTCATCTTTTATTTCTTGAGCATTTAAAATTATAAGTGGCTTTTGTATGTAATTTTCGGTTAAGTCAAAAACAGTTTGCAAACAACGCTTTTTTTCGTAAAATAATTCTTCTATAATAACTA
The DNA here is from genome assembly GCA_937890485.1 of uncultured Treponema sp. GTDB lineage: Bacteria > Spirochaetota > Spirochaetia > Treponematales > Treponemataceae > RGIG9060. The sequence goes on along the minus strand of CALBXN010000078.1, from coordinate 6,045 downwards.
CATCTTTTCTAAATTCAGTTTTTCCGTTTTTAAAATATGAAACAAAACTTTCATTTTGCAGAGAATAAGTATATTTTTGAATTTGCTCGGAAGTAAGATTTTGCTGTTGCAAGGCAGACATAAAAGGTGCTATAGGAGATAATCTTACGGTGGGATTATTTAAATCCAAAATCAAGAAATCTTCGTTAAAAAATGAAGAAAAATTGTTCATTATTGATTCATTTAAAGATAAATAACAAACACTTTCTTTTTCTGACTCTAAAAACTCAGAGATTATATTTTTCAAATCATTTACAAACATACAATTATATTGTACACCCATTTTTTAATAAAACAAAGTTTAAATTATAAATTTTGCTCTAAAAATAGTATTGAATCTAGGATTTTTTCTTTTAGTTGCCAAGGAGTATTTACAATTAACATTCCAGAACCGTACAATCCCATTTCTTTTTCTGGAGAATCTACGAGTAACTGAAAATTATCAATTTGAATTTCCTTTTCTTTTGATAGAGTTTTTATAGAAGTTTTTATTTTATCCAACATCATTTCACATTCAGATTTGCGATGTTTTAAAAGAGGATACCATAAGCAAAGAACAGCAACATTCCATTTTTTGTAGGCTAAAATAAGCGAATCTGCTGAATTTTCATAATCTGAAGAAACTTCATAACTTGGGTCAATTAAAAGCAAACCTCGTTTAACTAAAGGTGGCACAACAGATTTTAGATTCTCAAATGAATTTTGATGCAAAATTGTAACTCGAGAATCTTTTATATTTGATTTTAGAATTTCAATTTCTGTATTGTGAAGTTCAAATAAAAATTCCTTATCACCAGAGCGCAAAAATTTTCGGATTATCTCTGGGGAACCTGGATATTGATTATTTTTTAGATATGGTTCTACAAAGTGAAGATAATTTTTTACAAGATTTGGGATTTCTGAATTTTCTTTATTTGCTATAAATTTTTGATAAAGTGATAAAATTCCAACTTGATTTTCACCAGTTTTAATAGCTCGCTCATCATCAAGAAAATAAATTCCTGCACCTGCATGTGCATCAATGGCTGTAAAATTTTTATCTTTTTTTGTCATGGATTCTAAAACACCAACTAAACAAAGATGTTTTAAAATATCAGCGTGATTTCCTGCATGAAAAGCGTGACGATAACTTAACATATTTTTAGAAAACTAAAGAACACTCTGCAAAAACTGTTTTGTTCTATCATGTTGTGGATTTTCAAAAATATCCTCTGGAGTCCCTTCCTCAAGAACAATTCCATCATACATAAACAAAACTCTATCAGCTACTTTTCTTGCAAAACCCATTTCATGAGTAACAACTACCATTGTCATTCCGTCTTCGGCAAGTTGTTCCATAACTGCTAAAACTTCACCAACCATTTCTGGATCAAGTGCAGATGTAGGTTCATCAAAAAGCATTACTTCAGGATTCATCGCTAAGGAACGAACAATGGCAATTCGCTGTTTTTGTCCCCCAGAAAGAGCTGAAGGATACACTTCTGCCTTATCTCGTAATCCTACTCTGTCTAACAACGCATAAGCATCTGAGGTTGCTTGTTCCTTAGTTTTTAATTTTAGAGTAACAGGAGCAAGTGTGATATTTTCTAAAACTGTCAAATGAGGAAACAAATTAAAATGCTGAAACACCATTCCCATCTTTTGACGAATTTTGTTTATATCATTTTTTTTATCAAGAATATTTATTCCATCAATAAAAATTTCACCAGATGTTGGAGTTTCGAGTAAGTTCAAACAGCGCAAATAAGTACTTTTTCCAGAACCAGATGGTCCAATTATTACAACCTTTTCGCCTTTTTTTATGGTTTGAGTTACGCCTTTTAAAACTTTTAAATCCCCAAAGTTCTTTTTTAGATTTTTAGTGTCTATCACTTTTAGCCAACCTTTTTTCTAAAATTGCAAATAATTTTGTAAGTCCTAAAGTTAAACATAGATAAATTACAGCACATGTTAACAATGGAATCCAAGCATTGTATGTTGCATTTCTAATCATATCTCCTGCTTTTGTTAAATCAGTAACAGCGATAAAACTTGCAACAGATGTTTCTTTGATTAAAACAATAAATTCACTTGTATATGTAGGCAAAGCGGTTTTTACTGCTTGAGGCAATACAATTTTTATTAAAGTTTGAGCCTTACTTAATCCCAAGGAGCGTCCTGCTTCAGTTTGACCGATGTCAACTCCTTGAATTCCAGCTCTAAATATTTCAGTACAATAAGCCCCAGAATTTATTCCGTAGGCCAAAATTGCAACAAAAAGTCTATCTAATCCCAAAGGAGCAAAAACTACAAAATAAAAAATCATTAATTGAGTTGCTAATGGAATTCCACGAATTACTGTGGTATAAAAATTTGAAATTCCACGCAAAATTTTACTAGAAGAAATTTTAAAAAGAGCAAAAATGCAACCAAGAACAGTTCCAATAAGGATTGCACAAATTGCTATTAGTACGGTAACACCAAGTCCTTGTAAAATAAGAACCCATCTATCACCTGAAATCATAGTATCATAGAATGATTGAAACACTACATTCTCCAAAAATAAATTTTGGGCAATCTTATTCTATTGGTGAGAAAAGACTGCCCATAAAAAATACGTATAAACTATTTTCTGATAATAATTACTTGTTCTGATTCAAAATAAGGAACAGAGAAATCTACATTCTTTTTGCGTTCTTCTGTTACAGACATTCCAGCAGCAATAAAATCAATTGCACCAGAAGCTAAAGCAGGAATAAGACTATCGAATGCCATATCAACTACTTCAAGTTTTGCACCAGCATCTTGAGCAATTTTTTGTCCCATTGTGATATCAAATCCAACAATTTTTGAACCTTCAACATATTCAAAAGGAGGGAAAGCAGCATTTGTTCCAAGTTTTAATGTTTTATCCCCTGTTAATTCTAAATCTGTAGGAATTGCAATATTACCATCTGCTGGCATAAATGAAGCAACAAGGTTTTCATATTCGCCATTTTCTTTCATTTTTGCAATTGTATTATTGATTGAATCAACTAATTCTGTATTACCTTTTTTGATAGCAATTGCATATTCTTCTTTTGCAAACTTATCTTTTACAATTTCAAGTTTCTTGTTTTTTGAAACTATTTCTTTTGCAGGAAGTTCATCAAGAACAACAGCGTCGATATTTCCATTCATAAGATCCATTGCTGCATCAATTCCTGTTTTAAAAGATACTACAGTTGCATCTTTTACATTATCTGTTACCCACCATTCACCTGTAGTTCCAGCTTGAACACCGATTTTTTTACCTACTAAGTCACTAGCACCTGCAATTTCTACTTTTTCTTTTTTAGCACATCCTGTTACACAGAAAACTAAAAGAAGTGTAAGTAAAACCACAAAAATTTTCTTAAAATTCATCATTTTCCTCCATAAAAAACAATAAAAGTGATAGTCATATTATATTATGGAATAGAAATGTTGTCTATAAAAAAAATAAATCATCAATAATACATCAAAGACTCATAATTTATTATCAATTTATATTTTTTTTACTTATTGAACTAATAAAAAATATATGGTAACTTACATAAGTTGTTATCTCAACGTGTTTTGAAATAATAATTCTCTGGAGAGTCTCCATCACCTTTGGAGCGCCGAAGGGTTAAGGCTATTAAAGCTGATATCTCAGGCAAAGTGGACAGGGCTAAAATTAAGTCTTTTTCAACTCTTTGGAGAGCGATAATCTTAATTGGATTTCGCTCTTATTTTTTTAAAGAGGTCAAATGTAATGACTTTTGATGAAATCTTGGTAAAGATTGACGATGTTGTTTGGGGAATTCCAACTATCGTTTTAATCTTGGTAACTGGATTGATTTTAACAATCCGAACTCGTGGTATTCAGTTTACAAAACTTGGTCGTGCTTTCAAGCAAATTTTTAAGAAGAATGAAGGACAAGGAGAACTTTCTGGTTTTTCAGCTCTTTGTACTGCTCTTTCTGCTACAATTGGAACTGGAAATATTGTTGGGGTTGCAACTGCTATCGTAGCTGGTGGTCCTGGTGCTTTGTTTTGGATGTGGTTTGCTGCTATTTTGGGAGTTGCAACAAAATATGCAGAATGTATGCTTGCAATCAAATATCGTGAAGTAAAAGAAGACGGAACTGTACTTGGTGGTCCATTCTACACAATCGAAAAGGGAATGGGTAAAAAATGGAAGTGGCTTGCTGTTTTATTTGCAATTTTTGGTGTTGCAGCTGGACTTCTTGGTATTGGTACGATGACTCAGATTAACGGAATTACTTCTGCTGTTAACATGGCAATTAAATCTGATGTTGCATTCACTTTATTTGGAAATGATTATACTTGGGCAACTGTAATTGGTGGTGCAATCGTAACAATTTGTGCTGCATTAGTAATCATTGGTGGATTAAAACGTATTTCTAAAGTTGCAGAAAAAATTGTTCCTGCTATGGCTGTTATTTATATTTTCTTAGGAATTTCTGTTCTAATAATGAATGCAACAAAAATTCCTGCTGCCTTTGCATTAATTTTCAAATCAGCATTTGGTTTTCAAGCAGTTGCTGGGGGTGTAACAGGTTTTGTTCTAAAACAAGTTATGGATTCTATGCAAAAAGGAATTGCTCGTGGTATCTTCTCAAATGAAGCAGGGCTTGGTTCTGCTCCAATTGCCGCAGCTCCTGTTCAAACAAAAGAACCTGTAGAACAAGGTCTTGTAAATATGACAGGAACTGTAATTGATACATTAATCGTTTGTACAATGACAGGTTTAGCAATTGTTATTGCTTTCTGTAATCCTGAATTTGTTCCACTTGCAGAAGGTTTACAAGGTGTTCAATTAACATCAAAAGCACTTTCTTTCGATTTAGGTGGAGATGGAGTTTCTGTTCAATTCTTGCTTATGCTTTGTTTAGCATTCTTTGCTTTTACAACAATTTTAGGTTGGGATTATTACTCAGAAAAATGTCTTGAATATTTAACAAATGGTAAAATGAAGTTTGTTATGGTTTACAGATTTTTCTATATCGTAATGATTGCAATTGGACCATATTTTACAGTAAATGCAGTATTCACTATTGCAGATATTACAAATGGTCTTATGGCTATTCCAAACTGTATTTCTTTGATTGTGTTAAGTGGTGTAGTTGCTAAAGAAACAAAATCATACTTTGATAGACATCCATCACTAAATTAGTATAAATTTGAACAAAAAGTCCCTGTCAAAAGTTGGAATAATACTTTTCCTGACAGGGATTTTTTTTTAAATAAAATCACAACAGATAAAAAAATCAGTTCAGAGATAAATTTACAAAAGAAGAGAGTTATGAGCTTCTTGAATTTTTGTAGGAATATCAATATGTTGAGGACATTTTGTAACACAAATTCCACAATTTACACATTGATTTGCACCTTTATTCCAATCAACTAAATTTTGATAATCTGTAAGTTGGATTTTGTTAGTTTGTTCAAATAAACCACGCATTGATGCCATGTTGTAATGATCAAAAATTTCAGGAATAGAAACTCCTTTAGGACACGGAACACAATATCTACATCCTGTACAAGATACTTTCATACGAGATTCAAACCAACTTTGAGCTTTTTTTACAACTTCCAATTGAGATTTTGGCATTGAATTTGAGAATGCTGTCCTTGAAGGAGACGAAAGAATTATAAATGTTACATACAAGGACGGTCGCGAGCCGGAGTCGTATGATTTCACTTGGTCAAAGGGCATGGCGTTTCATGCAGATGCTGACCTGCACATAGTTGAGGATTTTATAGAAAAGACGCTGCAGAATGACATGAATGTAAGAACGGCATCCTCAGAGTCTGTTGTAAGCCATATAGTCTGTTTCATGGCGGAGGAAAGCCGTCTGTCAGATGGAAAGTTGTTAAAATATTGATATTATGAACATTAAAGTTTCAGTTTTAGCTGCATTTACAGCGCTCGTTGAAAAAGCAAAAGCAGCTCTTTAAATTTGCAAAAAAGCCTTTTTGTGTAAAAAGGCTTTTTCCTTT
>CALBXN010000077.1 GCA_937890485.1 uncultured Treponema sp. | reverse complement strand
GATGATGGAAGGAATTGCAAACTTGCAAGCACATGGAAATGAAGTTGATTTTATAGTATCTCACTGCTGTGCAGCAAGTACACAAGCTTTAATCGGTGGTGGTAGGTATAAGAGAGATTATTTGAATGAATATCTTGAAAAGATGCTTGACACCTTGAAAAAATATAATTTGACAACCACTTTTTTTGTAGGGGCAACTTGGGCAAAAGATAATGCCAAACTTTTAAATATACCAATAACCATTTTTGAAACTAATATATTTAAAGTAGTAACTAAAATTGATGATCATCCTTGTTATATTTGTGCAAGAATGAGAAGAGGATATTTGTATAATAAAGCAAAAGAACGTAGAGATAATTTAACTTTTGAAGCGCATAATTTAAAAGAAATGGAAGATAATACATATTCTGAAGAACCAGTTAAAACATCTTATGGATATCATATTATCCATCGTATTGATCAAAAAGAAAAACCTTCTTTGAAAAAATCAAACATATGAACAACATTTGGATGATGAAGTTCCAAAAGAATTTGTGCTTCCCTCTTAAAACGTTCTCGTAAAGCAGCGTTTCCACGAATAGAAAGTTTTTTTATAACAACATACCTTTTTAATGATGGATGAATTGCTTTGTAAACTGTTCCCATGCCACCTTTTGCAATTACTGCTGTAACTTTATATTTACCTATCATTTCAGGAAAATCAGCCATTTTATATCCTCCATTATTCAATTATATCAATCTAAACTAATAAAATCAGTTTCAAAATTAAAACTTCTATTTGAATCAATGTAAACTACATTCATTTTATCCGGATTATGAATTTGAACAAATCTATTATTTTCTCTCAATTCAAAATTTTCGGAAACTGGTCGATGCCCAGCAAAATAAAGGGATTCTGGATAATCTTGCAAAAATTCATCTAACATTTGAACAGCAGGAAAATCTTCTACATCTCCGTTTCGAGTCCAAGTTAATGCCTTTATAATTTCACCATTACTCATTGAATTTATAAGTTGCTTTTTATTCATATAAAAAGCAGGTTCTGCATGACTAGCAAGAAAGTTTTTTCCTTTTACAAAAAGTGGCAACAATGATTCAAAATCGGCATAAAGTTCCGTTGTTTCTACGCCATAAAAATTTACCATAAAATCAAAACACATTTCACCTTCAGAAGCAAATTTGAAAAAAGAAAAATTTCCGTCAGAAGTCTCGTTTAAAATATTTTCATGGTTACCCTTTAAAAAATGAAAATTCTTTGGCATTTCACATTTTGTTTGCATAACTAGACTCATTAAACTTAATCCTTCAGACATTTCTTTACGAATATACTTATTTAAAATATTTCCATTAAGATATTCATTATAAGCATTAAGCCATCTTTCTTTACCACGCTTTTCTGAATGAAGTCCATCCCCTAAACAAATCACACGTAATTTATTTTTTTTCATTAATTCATAAACTGAATGTTTTTGATTAGGTATTTTTTTACAATTAAAAATTTTTTCTAAAAATTTTACTCTTGCATGTAAATCAGGAACAAGAATTGTGGGTAAATCATCTTCAAAAGATAAAAAACCTCCTAAATTTCCATCTTCAGTTTTTGGGCGATACCCCTCCTCTTCGGAAGCAAGAACAGTAATCACTTTTTTCAAGAGAGAATTTAAACTATCATTATCAGGCAATTTATGTGAGAAAGATTGAAAAAAACTCATATATTTTAAGAAAGTACTAAATTTGCTGTTCCAATAGTAATTTTATCATTTGCATTTAATTTTACATACTTATCTTTGGGAACAGGTTTTCCATTTAGTAAAGTTCCATTTGTACTTCCTTCATCTTTAAGATAATATGCATTTTTTATCTTTTGAATAGAAGCGTGATGTCGACTGGCAAGCTTGTTATCAACTACGATATCATTATCACTTGAACGACCAATTGTAATTTTAGCAACTAATTTTACTTTGCTATTATTAAACATCAAGTAAGCAACATTATCAGGATTAGAAAGATTATCTAATCGTTGCCCTACTTTACTACTTGTAATTATTGTATCATCTTGCATACATCAATTATACCTTTAAATAGAAGGATTTGCAATTAAAAAAAATGTACAAATTTAAAATCATAGAGTATAATGAAAGAATGAAAACTATAACTTATTGTAACAATTATCAAACTTCTGTAAAAACAGGAACTCTTGTAAATGAAATTTTACCACAATTTAATTTAGATGTAGATAATCTAGCAGGGGTAAGATTTAACAATGAAATTTGCTCACTTTCTCAAAAAATCGATATAAATGCAAATATTGAACCAATATATTTTAACTCAACAGAAGGAGCAAATATCTATAGACGTTCCTTATGTTTATTATTGGCAACAGCTGCACATAAAATTTTTCCTGGCAAGAGACTTTTGGTGGGACATAGTCTAGGTTACGGATATTACTACACAATCGATTCTGAAGAAAAAATAACCGAAAATGACATTAAACTTCTTAAAGATGAAATGATTTCATTGATTAAAAAAAATATTGAAATTACTCAAAAATATGTTTCTTATTCAGAAGCAACTATGCTTTTAGAAAAATTAAATTTATTAGAAAGTAGAAAACAACTAAATTTTATTTGTCAATCTAAGATTTTAATTAATACTTTAGATGACTTTTCTGATATTTATTTTGGACCTCTTGTTCAAAAAACTGGTGTACTAAAAGTATTTGACTTAATCAAATATCAAGATGGATTTTTATTACGTTTCCCTTCTTCAAAAAATCCTGAAAAATTAACTGATTTTGAAGATATTCCTCAACTTTTTGATGTTTACAAACGCTACAAAGAATGGGGGAAAAGATTAGGTGTAACTTCCGCTGCATCATTAAACGAACTTGTAAATAAACGCAAAACAAAAGAATTTATCGATATTACTGAAACTTTGCAAAACAAACAAATTGCAGATATTGCAGATAAAATTCACGAAAGAAAAACAGTAAAAGTAGTTTTGATTGCAGGTCCTTCAAGTTCTGGAAAAACTACTACATCTAAAAAACTTTCTATGCAATTAAAAGTTCTGGGGTATCAGCCAAAAGTAATTGAACTAGATACATATTATTTGAATCGTGGAGAAACTCCAAAAGATGAAAATGGCGACTACGATTACGAATGTTTAGAAGCATTAGATGTTAAGCAACTTAACGAAGATTTGGTAAATCTTTTTGCAGGAAAAGAAGTAAAACTACCTTCATATAATTTTGCAGAAGGAAAAAGATTTTATTCTGGCAAAATTACTAAACTAGAAAAAAACGATATTTTGATAATGGAAGGAATCCACGGGTTAAATGATAAATTAACTCCACTTATTCCAAAAGAACAAAAATTTAAAATCTATCTTTCTGCCTTAACTCAACTAAATTTGGACGACCATAATCGAATTCCTACAAGTGATAATAGGTTAATTCGTCGTATCGTTAGGGATGCTCAGTATCGTGGAAAATCTGCGGCAGAAACAATTAGTATGTGGCCAAGTGTACAGCGTGGAGAAAAATTACATATTTTTCCATTTCAATGTAAAGCCGATGTTATGCTAAACACAGCCCTTGATTATGAACTTTCAGTTCTAAAAGTTTACGCATTGCCACTTTTACAATGTGTAAGTCCACTAGAACCAGAATACGCTGAAGCATCGAGGTTAATTAGATTTTTAAGTTACTTTTCCCCAATTCCAGTAAACAATGTTCCTGGACAATCAATTATTCGTGAATTTGTTGGTGGAAGTGAGTTTAAGTATTAGAAAGAAATAACCACGCGGATTTGCTCAAGTCTAACGACTTTCGCTAATTGAAAGGAAAGTAATGTAAATTTACATTACTTTCTTTTTTTTAATGGTAGTAAGCTGGATGTGTTAGTTAGCTGTCTTTACAACACGAAAACCAACGGTTGTAAATCTTGTACCAGGAGCATAATAAACCCATTTAGATACCGTACAAGCATCTTCTATAACACTGTAAGCCCCACCTCTAAGATAAAACTTTCTATCATTTGAAATAGGAAAACACCATTCATATAAATTACCAGACATATCATAAAGTGATAATCCATTAGCTTTTTTTAATTTTACTTCATGGGTTCTGTTGTTAGCATTATCTCTATACCAACCTACCTCTTCAATAGAATCTCCACCTGCGTATTTATATTGATATTCAGAAAGATTTTCTCCTCCTCGGGCAGCATACTCCCATTCAATTTCAGTTGGCAATCTATAACCATTAGCTGTAAAGTTGCAACTTACCTTATTCCAATATTTGTCTAAATTAGAAAAATTAGTCCAGTCATCTGGGTCTGTACTATCATTTATTGAATAACAAGGTGTTAAATTTTCTGCTTTACTTCGTCTATTACAATAAACCATCGCATCAAAAAAACTTACATAATATGCTGGATAATTATCACCAACACCTATATTAGAATTAGGCATATAATCCTTGTAAGTACAGTAAAGCTGATACTCACCTTGAGTTACTTCATGATCGCTAATATAAAAAGACGAAATTTTGTTTTCTTTATCAGCAATAAAAATATCACTTGTTTTATAACCATCTGTTGAAATTTCGTTTTTAATAGTTATTTCTTCTATCTTAATAAAATTATCTATTAGTTGCCATTTTGCATACAAATCTAAATTTTCAAAAACACTAGCATTAAAATCATAAGGTGTAG
>CALBXN010000076.1 GCA_937890485.1 uncultured Treponema sp. | reverse complement strand
AGTAAATTCTCCAATCGGTGATACAAGTATTAAAGCCTTAGCTGATGACTATAGTATGGCTTCAATTTATTATCAGATTGGTGGAACTGTAGATATTGAAGCAACAGGTTCAATAGGTTCTAGTAATTACAAAATAACAAAACTTACTGTAGAAAATGGTGGTGTAGGAACTGATACTTATGGAACTTCAGTTACTGATGTTAAATTAGATGGTGTAAATATTGCACTAGCTGGAAATTGGAATAGATTAACTTCTGCAAACTTAGACTTTGATGTAGAGTACAATACATTAAATATGGTTAATGCAGGAAAAACTTATCACGCAGATGGTGATAAGGAAACAATTCAAACACTTGATGTTCACTTTGTTGCAGTTGATACAGCAGGTAATATAAACTACTGTAAATATCCTCTAAAAGTTGATACAGATACAGATAAACCTACATTGTTAATGCTTTCTCCAAAAACAATAAATGATGTAGCAAATGTAGGTGGAACTGCTACAATTTCTGGAACTGTAAACGATGACAACGCTGTACACAGTGTTTGGATGCAAGTAGAGCTTGTAAACGGAAATTATGATGGAAATGATATTCTATCAGGATTTACTGCTTTAACTTATGGTATTACTGAGCCTCAAGTTCTTGTAGAAAATATTGTTGATGGTAAACCAACATACTCAAGTGAATCTACAACTTCATATTTTGCTGATAGAACTAAATGGTACAAAGTAAATCTTGGGGCAGAAAATTCTACATCAACAACTTGGAATATGATGCTTAACAAAAATGGCGAGTTTGATATTGCTGAATTGAAAGAATCTGGTAGTTTACCAAACGATGATGAACTTAAACAAACAGAACTTTTAATAAAAGTAAAAGCTTTGGATACTAAAGCCGCTGATGGATTGTCAATTTCTACAGACGCAAAAGCAGGGGATTCAACAGAATTTAGATTAATAATTGACTCAGGAAGTCCTTCTATCATTATTAATAATATTGCAGATTTCCCTGCAGAAGGTAGCTACATTGGTGGAAGTATCACATTTGATTTAGAATTTAGCGATGACCAATCAATTACAGAATGGAAATTAGAAGCTATTTCTACAGCAAGTGGAGATAATCGTTCTATGCTTATTGCATCTGATGAATACTCAGGTTCTTATGAAGACGGCTTAGGTAAAACTGTAACACCTGATAAGATTATTGTTGATACTGCGGATATTTATGCTCAATGTGGAAACTTAATTCAATTTAAAATTTCTGCAAAAGATAATAGTAAGGATCCTCAAAGCCAAACTGAATCTCCAAAAGAGTCTTACCTTACATTTAAGTATACAATTGATAACTCTGCTCCTGATGCTTCTCTTGTTTCTACAATTGATTCAAAATCATATTACATTGATACTGAATCAGTAATGGGAGATTTAACTGGGGCTCATCGTGAAACTATTGCTCGTGGAAATCACTTAAGAATAATGAGTAATCAAGCAGCCCTTACAGGAAAGGTTTTTGATGAAGCAAACGGAAGTGGAATTGACTATGTAATGCTTTACTTTACAAAAGGAAATCGTCTTTATAACCCAAGTGAAGTGGATTCTTCTTTTGAAATATCAAATCATTTGTCAGTGAAGGATAAAGATGGAAATTCTGTGTCACCTTTATCTCCTGTGGGAAGTTTGAAAGATGTTGTTAGAACAAGTGGAACTTCAAATCCTTATATCGTAGTTGATAGAGCTGAAGGTATGTTAGACTCAGGTGCAAACGGAGACCTTGATGGATATGATGAAAACTTAAAAGCCAATGGAGATTGGGTTGTTTATATCAAATCAAGTAATTTACCTGATGGTATTTATGATATTCACTATGTTGTTGTAGACTTTGCTGGAAATGCTCGTTATTACTCAGATACAATGCTTGTTCAAAATCATGCTCCAACAATAAATAGTATTGTTCTTGCTACAGATATTGATGGCGATGGACAAGCATCAATTGGTAATGATGACAAAGGTGATGAATATCAGAAATTTGTTACAGGTGAATTTACTTCAACAGGTTTTAATGTTCGTAATAGCAAACTTAAAATTAAGGTAAATGTTACTGGTGGAACTGGAAATCTTAAATATTATTTGCGTTACAAAACTAAAACTGGAGAAATAACTACTGACAAAAATAATTCTGGATATTCAACAGGTATTTTTGATATTTCTGATTTCTTAGGTGATAGTGCAACTCCTGTAGATTATGTTGTTTGGGTAGAAGACTCTGTAGAACAAAATCTTTCTCTCTCAAGTGGTGAAACAACAATTGATATGATTATGGACAATGAAGATGATGTTGCTCCAGTGACTCAATTCTTTGAACTAAATACGATTGCTGAAGATTCTAAAACTGGAAACAAGGACAGAGGAAGTTTGTATAAGGGAAATGGACACATTGAACCTAGAGGAAATTCTCCTTTTGGAAATACAGATGGTAAAGATCCTGATGTAAGTGGTACAATTATACTTCGTGGTGAAGTTTTTGATAATCAACGTATTAATTACATTGCTCTTAATCTAAACGGAATAGAAACTCCTATTGCACAATGGTCTGAAAATTCTCTTAAAGTATCAGATGATAAAATAGTAAATATTGTTTCAAAACTTGGTCTTGATGGGCATTATGTAGAATGGTCATACGCATGGGATACAAATTCTATAGTTGCTGAAAATGTAAATATTTCTGTAATTGTTAAAGATGCTTCTGGTAAATCAAATACAGAAAGTTCTTATGATAATAAAAACAACAGCCCTCGTACAACTGAAAATATGTATTCTCGAGAAAATTGGGGATATAACAAAATGACTGTGGATGTTGTACCTTATATTACAGCAGTTTATAGAAATAGTAGTTACAATACTAATAGAGCTAAGAGTGGTGCTTATCCTATGCTAAGAGGTCAAGTAGATAACTGTATAGAAGGTTTCAACTTGGGAACTGATATTTCTAAAATTTCTGTTGTTATTACAGAAAATAAAGATGGTTCTGGATATTCTTTTGCTATGGGAAGTCTCACAAAATGGGGAACCTCAACAGCTTTTACCGTGACAAATGATTCAAAGGATGGTTATCTATCAACAGTTGTAAATGGTATTCGTTCTATTAATAACTTTAATAGCAATTCTCATGAATATAATAGAGAGTCAAATTCTTATGATTCGAAAACTGCATATTGGACAGACGACCGATATGTAAGAATTTGGCAAAATAAATCTAGCGATTATTTTCCTGGAAGTACAAATCCTGTGTATCCTGCAATGTCTATAGGTAATACAGGGGATTTATATGCATCGTTCTCAAATTATTCTACAGCTAGTGTTTATTATTCTAGATATGGAGGTTCAGGGACTGGTACAGTTTTCAAAATCTATGATCCACCTGAAGAAACTGATATTTGTGTAACTGGTGAGGATAAACTAAATATTGCATTTGCCGGAAATTACCATAATGGAGGATCAAACTCTTGGGTTTCTGATGCTAGTTTATCTGGTGGAATCTATGTTTATGATAGTGCTTCTACAGGAAAATATAATGGTTATAAATTTAATAAGCATGAGTTGTATTACCATAATAAGATGTTACAGCAGTTTAAAAATATGCGTGTTAAAAGAAAGTCTTCTGATAGAATAATTCATCTCGTATATTTTGATAGAATTACATCTTCTATTCACTATTCAAATTCTCGAGGCGATAGTTCTAGATCATCTGATAGTACAAAACAAACTAGTACTTCTGCTGAATATTCATGGGTTAATATTGATGGTGGTACGGATGGAGATGACTATGCTTACTACTTTGATGGTAATTCAACTTATATAGAAGATTCTAAAGGAACTTATGATAGGTTTGAAGATACTGAACGATGTGCTGGTACAGGTGAATCTGCAGGACTAGCTTTGACAAAATCTGGTTATCCTGTTGTAGTTTATTTTGATGCTAGTAACAAGGTGTTAAAGTTAGCTCGTGCTTTAAGAGAAAATCCTAAAAATAGTGACACTACTTGGTGGGTACAAGATATTAAAGAAGCTAAAGATTTCTTAGGTGTTTCTGTAGAGGCAATTAGTTGTGAAATTGATTCAAGTGGATATTTGCATATTGCATTCCAAAACGGAAAGAATCAGTTGATTTATATCAAATCTACAAATACATCTGATAATGGTAGTACAAGATATACTTTTACAACTCCTGTTATTGTTGCAGAAGGTGTTTCTTGGGTAGATTTAACATTATATGGTTCAACTCCATATATATCATTCTTATCTGGTGCAAACTCTTATGATGGATTAAATTTAGCATTCTTTGATAAGAATATTGACACAAACTTTGATGGAATTTCAGATGGTACTTGGGAATGTATGGTTGCTCCTTTAGCATATAAAGCTACAAGTATTAGAACTTGTGTAGAAGTTCATCCTTCTCCGTCAACTTCAACTTGGGAAGCAGCAATAGGATTTACCCCAGGAGATTTATATAGAGTTGCTCTGTACATAGGTTCTGGAAAAGGACATTAAAACTAACTTTCAGCCTGCTTCATCTACGAGGCAGGCTTTTTTTCTCGAATTTCTTAAAATAAATTTTTGTATCAATTATTCATTTACAAAATTTGCTTCTTGCTTTCTTTTTAACAAAATAGTACTATTTATCATCTATGGAACAAAAACGAACAAATAAAACTAATTCTGGTGCAAAGTCTAAAACACAAACTTCTGCAAAAAAAACAACGCAAAGAAAAAGCAAAAAAACTGTTTCTTCAAATACTGCCCTGATTTTATCCCTTGGAGTTTTGGCTCTTTGTGTAGTGATGTTAGGAATTAGTTTTGTTTTAACACAAAAAAATACACCTCAAACAGTTGTAAAATCAGAAGTAGAAAAAACAATAAAAGATACTTCTGCAAATACAGAAAAAAATCAAATTTCAAAATCTTCAAGTAATCAACAAAAAAATAGCGTAAATTCAAATAGCAAAATTCCACCAAAACAAAATGTGCAAAATGTTCAAAATACACAGATTACAAAAAATCAGAATACAAATAAAAATTTACAGGTGTCAAAATCTTCAACATCACCAAAAACTACAGAAACAATGCAATCAACAAATTCTGTGCAAAGTACAAAAAATTCTGAGCCAGTTGTGCAAATTTCTACGCCTAAAGTTCCTGCAAAAAAAGTTGCTGATGTTTATATCGTTTTAGATGATGGCGGACACAACTTGAATCACTTGCAACCTTTTTTGGATTTAGAAATTCCTTTAACAATCGCTGTTTTGCCAGAACTATCCTATTCTAAAGAAAGTGCTTTGCGTATAAAAAATTCTGGCAAAACTTTGATTTTGCATCAGCCAATGCAAGCCATAAATTTATCTACAGATCCTGGCCCTAGTGCAATTATGCCAGAAATGAGTGCTGACCAAATTCGTAGTTTGCTTACAAAAAATCTTGATTCCCTTGGAATAAAAGTTGGATTGAATAATCATGAAGGCTCTCTTATTACAGCAGATACTTATGCAATGAAAGTTGTAATGGAGGTTTGCAAAGAACGAGGTATGTTTTTTTTAGATTCTCGCACAAATTCAAAATCAGTGTGTAAATCTGTGGCAAGTGAATATGGTGTAAAACTTTATGAACGAAATACTTTTTTAGATAACACGCCAAGTCAAGCAGATATGATTGCAATGTTCAAATCAGGAATTGAAGTTGCCAAGAAAAATGGTAGCGTAATTATGATAGGTCATGTTTGGTCAGGGAAAAATCTTGCAGATGTTTTGCAAAAAATGTATGATGAATATTATCCGCAAGGATTTATTTTTGGAGAACTCAAATGAAAGTTTTAGGTATAGAATCATCTTGTGATGAAACAGCTTGTGCAATTGTAGAAGACGGAAAAACTATTTTAAGCAATGTAGTTGCAACTCAGATTCCTTTTCATCAAGAATACAAAGGAGTTGTTCCTGAAATTGCAAGTCGTAAACATACAGAATGGATTTTACCAGTAGTTACTCAAGCTTTAAAAGAAGCAAACTTAACAATGAATGATATTGATGCTGTTGCTTCTACAAATCGTCCGGGGCTTATGGGAGCTTTGCTAGTTGGATTAACTTTTGCTAAATCACTTGCTTGGTCAAATAACAAGCCTTTTATAGCTGTAAATCATATGTTAGGACACATGTATGCTGCTCATCTTGCAAATGATATTGAATATCCTTATTTGGGACTTTTAGTTTCTGGTGGTCATACGATTATTTGTAAAGTTACAGATTTTGACCAAGTTGAAGTTCTTGGCACTACGATTGATGACGCTGTTGGGGAAGCCTTTGACAAAGTTGCAAAGTTTCATGGATTTGGTTATCCAGGTGGAGTAATTATTGATAAACTTGCCCAAAATGGTAATCCAAAAGCTGCAAATTTTCCAATTCCTTTAATTAACAAAGGTGGAAAAGGGGAGCACAGATACGATGTTTCTTATTCCGGATTAAAGACAGCGGCTATAAATCAGCTTGATCAGTTTTGGAATCCTGAATTTGAAAAAACACCAGAAAATATTGCGGCAAGTTTTCAAGAAACAGCTGTAAAAATATTACTTAGCCGACTATTTAAGGCAGTAGAAGATACAGGACTTAAAACTATTGTTGCTGGAGGTGGAGTTGCTGCAAATTCTCGTCTTCGTTCAATGTTAGCAGAACATCCTGAAATAAACTGTATTTTTCCTCCATTAAAACTTTGTACAGATAATGGTGCAATGATTGCAGGTGTTGCATATCACTTTTTAAACCGTGGCGAAACAAGTCCATGGACAACAACTGCAACAGCCAGAGTTACAGAATTTAAACGAGGATTAAAAACAAAGTCGTAATGTTTTAGTTTATAAATTTTTTTCTCTTTTAACAAATTTAATTTTTTTACTAATAAAATAATTCTGGTAATTTTTTTTTCAAATGTAAATTTTTTATTTACCAATTCTAAAATTTATTGTGCTAATCTTAGTTTTAGATTATTTTCTTTTAAATAATTTCATCAACTTTTTTCTTGGAGTTTTTATGAAGAACTTAAAAAAAACTGTTAGCATTTTTTTTCTTTTATTCGGCATTATTGGAAGTATTTTTCCTGTTTCTCTTAGTCAATTAAAAATAATTGCCGAAGATGGAACTTTTTTGGGTACTTTCGAAGATAAATATTCAAAAAATTCCATTTATAACAAATATGGAAATTATGGTTCTCCTTATGCGTCAAATTCAATTTTTAATAAATATGGTAATTATGGTTCTGATTATTCAAAATATAGTCCATTTAATGCATATACAAATTATGGACCTTTGCTTGTAGATAGTTATGGAAATAGTTACGGAAGACTATCTATAAATAAGTATGCGCCTGGTGTTACAAATGATAGTTATAAAATTGCTTTAGCATTAAAAGTATTAAGAGATGCTTTATAATGTCTTTTTCAACAATTGCCAATAATATCGTGTCTCAATTCTTTCTTTGCTAATTCCGCATTTTTGCAAAGTTTCATGTAGGCAGTTTTGTGCTTTTGTAACAGTTTCATCATCATTTTTTTCTGAAAGAATTTCAATTTCGATAAAGTATCCTAGAGTTTCTACATAAGAAATTTCTATTGTAATTAAATTGAATTCATCTGTAGTATGATGCCAAGTTTTTGTGGATTTATACTTTTGTAAATGAATTTCAAATCCACTTAGTTTTAAAAAATCTTCAAAGTTTGCTAAAGAATTTTTTAAGGCTTCTGCATTTTTTTCATTGGGAATTGTATCATTTACAAAATCAGTACTTCCGATTATAAATTCTCGTTCTGTGTTAAGTTCAATTTTGTTTTGTAGCAAATTTTTTTGTTTCCAAGTTGCTGTAATTGGCTTTCCTGTTTCTTGACGAATTCTAATTCCATTTTCACTTTCTTTTAATCGCCAGTAAGTATCGTGTTTTTCTGTTAATCCGATGTATTTTGCAAAATGGTTTATTTTTTCTTCTGTGGTAGGAATATCATCCACCCAGGCTTTTAATTCAATTTCGTACATAAAAAAAATTATACATCTGATATATTTTTTTTTCCAGATGTGATAAAGTGTTTGCATGAAAATTTTAGCTAAGAAAAATCAACTTTCTGGACATATCGTAGTTCCAGGTTCAAAAAGTCATACAATTAGAGCCTTAATTTTAGCAAGCCTTGCCGAAGGAATTTCTCATATTTCAAATCCTTTACCAAGTGCTGATTGTGTTTCTGCAAGCAAGGCGATTCAAGAAATTGGTGCTACAGTAAAATTTGATGATGAAAATAATGTTTGGATTGTAACTGGTGCTGGAAAAAACGTTCATCTTCCGTCAAATGTGGTGGATGTAGGAAATTCTGGCTCAGTTTTATATTTTTTCACTCCAATTTGTGCAATTTTTGAAGGTTGGAGTATTTTTACAGGAGATTCATCAATTAGAAAGCGTCCCGTTGCTCATCTTTTGGAGGCGTTAAAACAACTTGGTGCAAATTGTTATGTTTCTAGACCAGAAGAAAATGCTCCCCCTGCTTTAGTGCAAGGTCCAATAAAAGCAGGAAAAGTTGTAACCGATGGTTGTCTTTCTCAATATATCAGTGGTTTGATGATGGCTTCAACTTTAATTGATGGCAAACTTGAAATTGAATTGACAGACCCAAAAGAAGTTCCTTACTTAGATATGACAAAATATTGGTTAGAAAGTTTAGGTGTTCAAGTTGAAATGTCCAGTGATTATAAAAAAATTAGTATTACAGGACCTTATGAACTAAAATCATTTGATAAAGTAATTCCTTCTGATTGGGAAGCCGTTGCA
Source organism: uncultured Treponema sp. (assembly GCA_937890485.1). Lineage (GTDB taxonomy): Bacteria > Spirochaetota > Spirochaetia > Treponematales > Treponemataceae > RGIG9060. The sequence continues at coordinate 35,727 of CALBXN010000076.1, read as the reverse complement.
TTCCCTTTGATTGCTAGTTTAATTTCAGATAGTAAAATTACGATTGACAATGTAGATGGTTCAGGAACTCAAGGTGATGATGAAATCGTTTCTGTTTTGCAATCTGTTGGAGCGGATATTCTTTGGGATAAAGAAAAATCTCAGTTGGTTGTAACTGGGGGAAATCGTCTTTCTACAGAAAATCTTCCAGAAAAAACTTTGCGAGTAAATCTAGCAGGATTTCCTGATGCAATTTGTGCTTTGGCAGTTATCGCTTGTTTTATTGACGGTACAACAATTTTGGAAGATATCGAGGTTTGTCGTAAAAAAGAAACTGATAGAATCCTTGTTATGAAATCAGAATTAGAAAAATTAGGAGCAACTTTAGAAGAGGGGGATGATTGTCTTATTATTCATGGAACAAGCCCAATTTTGCCTAATGGACAAAAAAATCCTGATTTTGCTTTACATGGTGGAACTGTAGAAAGTTATGATGACCACAGAGTTGCAATGAGTCTGGCTTGTTTAGGTTTAGGTTTACCAGAGGGCGAAAGTGTTATTGTGAATGACGCTGAGTGTTGTTCTGTTTCTTTTCCTAAATTTTTTGAAGTAATGAACAAAATTAATGCAAATTTTAAAGAAATTTAATTTTTTTTGTAATTTTTTATAATTTAGTGCATTTATATTGCTGTTATCGTGTTATAATATTAGAACACAAAATATTTTTTATAAGGAATAAGAATATGAACAAGAAACACAAAATACTCTTTTTAGGAATTTTATTATTGGTAGCTTCTGTAATTTTGGTTACTCCCCTTTTTGCAAAACCTAAAACTGCAAAACCTTGGGATAGTAGTTCTTCTGACGATGATGATTTTTTGAAATCTTTGGGACTTTACGATAATATTTCAAAAACAGATATTTCAACTTTTCTTGATGATTATGCAGATTTTGTCAGTGATGCAAAAGAAGCCTACAATGATAAAGATGTAAATAAATTAAGAAGAATGAACAGAGAATCTCTTAACTATGAAGATAAATTTTTTGCTTACAAAAAATCTGATAACTGGACATCAAAAGATACAACAACTTTTGTTACACAAACAAAAAATCTTGAAAAATATCTTTTGAATCGTTTTTATGAAAAATCATCTTCTACTGGAAAAAAGGGTAAAACTCCACCTACAAAACGATAAAGTATAGTTTATAAAAATAAAGGCTTTTCATTGTAAATTCATTTTGAAAAAACAACGAAAAGCCTTTCTTCTAAATAAAAATTATTTTATAAAACTTTGTAGTTCCAGTTGTTTACATCTTTTACAGAACCGTATTGTCCACCTTTTAACAAATATTGAAGTTTAGTTCCAACTTCCCCTGGTTCACGGTTGTTAAAAACTGCTTCAACGCCGTTGTGGGTAATACTTTCTATTGGAGTAATTCCTGCAGCTGTTCCTGTAACAAAACATTCTTTTACGTTTTCCATAACTTCTTCAATAGAAATTTTACGTTCTTCAGTTTTGATACCTTGTTGTTTTGCAAGTTCAAGAACACTTGCTCTTGTGATTCCAGGCAAAATTGTATCACCTAATTCTGGAGTTACAAGAGTATTATCTTTTAGAACAAAGAAGATGTTACAAGATGAACCTTCCTGTAAATATTTGTGGTCATCTGCATCTAGATATACAACTTCCATGTATCCAGCATTTTCTGCTTCTTTTTTTGCCAATGCTGAAATTACATAGTTTGATGCACATTTGATACAACCTGTTCCGTTTGGAGTTGCTCGAATGCGTTTTGTTGTAATTGCTTTTGTATTTCCACCTTTGAAGTAAGAAGAAACTGTTGTTGCACAAATTATAACATAAGGAGCTTGTGAACAACCAACTCCGATTGCACCTTCTGTGTTCATAAATGGACGCATATAAACGGCTTTTGCTGTTGCGTAATTATCTTCTTCCCATGATTTTTCGTATTCAGGGATATATCCAAGTTCAGCGTTTCTTCTGATAAATTCTGCACTTGCTTTAATGTACATTTCTTCTGGAAAAGCTGGACAGTAAAGTCCTTTCATAGAATTTGCAAAACGAGCAGCATTTCTGTCTGGTCTAAAGATGCTTACCCCACCATCTTTTGTAGGGAAAGCCTTCATTCCTTCAAAACAGCCATATCCATATTGGCTTGTATAACTTACTCCAGGAAGATTAAGATTATTTCTGTTTGCAAGAACTTTTGCCCTGTCTTCTTCGTTCATTGCTTGAAGTTCTTTTAGACTGACTCTATCTTTTTCAATCCATTTTTCGTCCCAGTTTTTTGTTTCTGGGTTGTATTGTGCCATGTAAATTATAGGGTACATTTCAAGATTAAATGCCATTTTTTCCTCCAAAAAATCGTGAGTAAAATTTCAAAGTTATTTTTTAACAATATATCACTTTATTAAATGTGTGTAAATTGCCACAGCAAAATAAACTTTATCGACGGACAACAAATTCACCAGTTAAATTTTCTTTTTGTGATTTTTCTATCGTTTTGGCTAATTCATGAAAGTGTTTTTGAGCACTAAATTTTTTTTCAGCTTTTTCTGTTTGAGAATTTAAAATTTTAGACCAAGAACCATCACTATTTAAAATTGAGGTATTTTCAGTATCTTCTAAATAAGTATTTAAAATTGATTTTATTCTAGTAAAAATTGATTTACTCAAAATTGGAAACATAATTTCAACTCGGCGGTCTAAATTTCTTGGCATCCAATCGGCACTTGAAAGATAAATTTCTTCATCGCCTCCGTTTTGAAAATAGCAAATTCTAGAATGTTCCAAATATCTATCGATTATGCTAGTAACTTGGATATTTTCACTCAGATTTTTTACGCCAGGAACAAGCATACAAATTCCACGCACATTTAATTTTATTTTTACATTGGCACAACTTGCTTTGTAAAGGGCTTGAATAACTTCAGGATGAGCAAGACTATTCATCTTTGCAATAATAAGACCTGGTTTTTCTGGGGAAGAATTTTGTATTTCTCTTTCAATTAGCGAAATCAAATTACTTTTTAAGTTGATTGGTGCAATTTTAATTTTTTGCATAGTTTGAAGTGCAGAATATCCAGAAATCATATTGAAAAAGAGTGTGGCGTCGTTTGCAATTTCAGGTTCAGCAGTAAAAATCGAAATATCAGAGTAAAGTTTTGCAGTATTTTCGTTATAATTTCCTGTGGATAAATGAACATATCGTAAAACTTCCTCTTCTTCTTTGCGAACAATCATCATCATTTTTGCGTGTAATTTTAGATTTACAATTCCGTAAATTACGATAACACCTGCGTTTTGTAATCTTGTTGCCCACTCAATATTTTGTTTTTCATCAAAGCGTGCTTTTAATTCGATAAAAACTGTAACTTGTTTTCCGTTTCGGGCGGCAAGTTCTAGTGCTTTTACGATAGGGGAATTTCCACTTGTTCTGTAAAGAGTGATTTTTATTGCCAAAACTTTAGGGTCTATTGCAGCTTCATTTATCATTTTTACTACAGGTTCAAAAGATTCGTAGGGTGTATGAAGCATTAAATCTTGTTTTTTTATTTCGTCCCAAATAGAATGATTTTCATCAAATTCTTTAGGAATACAGGGTTTCCAGTTTGAATATTTTAAATTTTCTGTATTTGTTAATCCGCTTAAATGTGATAAAGAACTTAAATCGATAATACCTTCAACTTCGTACACATCATCCTGAGTAAGATTTAAATGTTTTATCAAAAATTCTTTAATTGAAGAACTGGACTTATTGCAAGTTAATCTTACAGGAAGTGAATTTTGGCGTGCTTGTAAAACTTCTTCCATGGCTTCGATAAAGTCATTGTCTCTTTGTTCATCTACAGTAAAGGCAGCGTCGCAAGTTACTCTAAAAAGTATAGATTCTTCAACACCATATCCTGGAAAAAGTTGAGTTCCGTATTTTATGACAATATCATCAAGTAAAGTAAATCTTCGTGATTCTTGCTCTGTTTCATTTTTTGGAAGCCAAATTATTCGTTCAATTCCAGAAGGAATTTGAACAAATGCCAAGGGAACTTCATTTTCAACTGGCTTAAATGCAGGAGGAATCACTGAAGGTTCAATTATTGGCGATAAAATGAAGCCTGCATGAAGCTTTAAGTTTGTAAAAAAAGGAAGTTTTGCTTCTTCTGAAAGTGAGCATTTTAGAGGTGTAAGCAAGGGGAATATGTGTTCTCTAAAATATTTTTCTGTAAAAATTTTATCGTTTAGTGAAAACTCATCAGTTGAAACATAAGTAATATTGGCTTGTTTCAAATTGGGCAAAATATCATTATTGAGACAGTTATATTGCGTGTTGTAAAGTTCATGTATTCTTTTTGAAATTTTACCAAGTTGTTCCTCGATAGTTAGTCCAGAAATATCTTTCCAATTAGAATTTGTGTTTTGGTGTCGTTTTAAATCGGCAACTCTCACCATAAAAAATTCATCAAAGTTAGAGGATACAATTGATAGAAATTTTAATCGTTCTAAAAGTGGAATTTCTTTATTACAAGCTTTTTGAAGAACTCTTGCATTAAATTCAATCCAAGATAGTTCTCTGTTAAAAAAAATATTATTTTTCATAAGTTAACTCATTATAATTGTATACCCAAAAACAAATTCAAACAAATCACTTTTTTCAGCAACAGCCATTTTTTCAATATTACTTGCTGTTCCTTCTTTTGTATGAATAATCATCGTGTCTGTTCTAAAACTGATATCAAAATCTTCGATGTGTTGAGTATGACTTCTATCCATTGAATCAGCAATACGCAAAATTGAAGCAAGTTTTAAAACCAAAGTTCTTTCTTGTCGAGAAAATGTGTAAAAGTCATCGTCCGAAGGTTGAGTTAATTTTCCTCTGTGATAAAGTGCAATTTGGGAAATTATTTTCATGGAATCTTTTGCAAGACCAAAAATATCTGAATTTGCAATTATATATTTGCTATGTTTTTGATGGTCGGCACCACGAATAAAGGTTCCTACATCATGTAGAATACTTGCAACTTCTAAATAATTTTTTGCTTCGGGGTTTAATCCAAGTTCTTTTTCCATTGCATCATAGATTTTTAATGCAACTTTGCAAACATATTTTGCATGATCTTCATCAAAACGGTATTTTCTACCAATATTTATTGCAGATGCTACAACTTGAGAAGTAAATTCACTTTGTAAATTTGATTCTGATGAATATTTACTTAACAATAATCCTTCTCTAATTGTGGTGTCGGTAACGATTATATTTTGAGCACTAGTTAATCCTAAAAAGAGCTTGTATGTTAAAAGGCTAATTCCAAAAGATTGTGCATCATTATAATTAATTTGATATTTTGCCATACATTCTTCTGTTGAATAAGTTTGAACCTTATCAACAAATTTAAAAAATTCTTCTCTAGAAATTTTCCAAACACGATTTCCAATTTTAGTTCCGATGGCCTTAGCTGCAATTTGAAGATCTGTTCCTATGGAAATAAAAAGTTGAATTTTTTGTAAACTAATTTCTGTATTTAAATTTACACCTGTATTTTTGATATAATCTCTTAAATAATGTCTTGTATCCTGTTGGGTTCCATGTAAGGATTTGATATTTTGTTCGATAATAACAGTTCCAAGTCGCAAACTATGAACAACAGCCATTTTGCCTTTATTTAAAAGCATAATTTCTGTTGACCCTCCGCCAATTTCCAAAATAAGTGAATTTTGTGTTTTAATTTCTGGGCAATCATTTTGTAATGACTCTAAAACAGCAGTGTACATGTAAAAATTTTCTTCAATTCCGTCGATAATTTTTACTTTAAAGCCTGTTTTTACAAAAATTCTATCCAAAACTGTATCTCTGTTTATTGCTTCTCTTAAAGCACTTGTAGCGATAATACTATTTTGTTCAGGTTTTATTCCCCAACCTGCTAGTTGTTCTTTGAACCGAGATAAGATTTTTATACATTGAAGTTGAGTTTCACGACTTACTATGCGAGATGTAAAAACATCCCATCCTAAAGAAATGGGAAGTTCTGATTTATCAACAACATTCAACTGTCCGTCTATCGTTCTTTGACAAACAACTAAACGGATTCCTGTTGAGCCGATTTCTATTACAGATTCCAAAGTTTTTGGCATAGTTTAAAGTTTATCTATGAACATAGAACACTTACCAGATGGAATTGGAAGTGTTTTTTTCTTTGAACCTAAGATGTTGATTGTAAAATAATATAGTTTTTCACTTTCCATTTGGATTTCCCAACCTCTAGTACTCTTATTTGAAAGAATTGTAATCATGTTTCTCTTTAATGATAAGTTTTCGATACCCATGATTTCAAGGTTTGGAATTGTCCAATCTACAGTTTTTCTTGGTAAACTGATAGAAAGCCCCACAACATTTTCTATCATAAGTGCAATAGTTGAAAGCCCTGCACTTTGAATAAAACGCTTTCTTGGGAATAGTTCATTATCAGAACAAGATGCAGGTCCTGATTTTTTTGGAAGATATGCTTCCCATAAATCTCCTTTTGCATGAGAGCCATCTGGGAACATTGCATCTAACATATAGTAAATATGTTTTAATGTACATTCTCGAGCTAAATCGTATCTCTGATATTTTTCTAATCCTTTGATAACAATAAAGTTATACACAGGGAAAACACTTCCTTTATAGCCTTCTCCATTTTCATTAAAATCTGGATCGTCAGCAGATAAAGAAGGGAATGGATGGTCTAGTCCAAAAGTATTAGGATTATTCAAGTGTGAAATTAAAGCGACTGCTTTGTCTTCATTAGGAATTTCTGCTAAAAGTGGCCAAAATCCAGCAATAGTTTTTCTTTGGAGTTTTTCAGCATTTTCATCAAGGTCATAGTAAAAACCAGTCTCTTCATCCCACATAAAAGAATTGATTCTTGTTTTCAAAGAAAAGTACATTCGTTTGTATTGGAAAGTTAAATCTTTATCGTTAAGAATATCTCCTAATGCAGACATATATAGAGCATGGGTTGCTAATGCCGTATTAAAATCAACTGGATATACAGTTCCTTGTCTTGGAGAATTAAACATTCCAGAGGCTTGGAACGGAGCTTTGTATAAACCATTCTCACATTTAAAATTATCTTCTATCCAAGTTGTGTATTTTTGAAGAATAGGCATTACTTCTTTTATGCGTTTTTTGTTTGCTGATTTATGAAAAAGGTTAAATTCCGCCCAAGCGAAAAGAGGTAAAGAAACACCTTCTGGATTCTCTTTAGATACAATTGGTGAATTTGTGTTTAAATCGTACTTCCAACGAATTGCTCCATTTTCTTCTTGTTTTGAATAAAAATAATCTAAATTTTGATGTGCTGTAAAATTTCTATTTGAATAAACCAAAAAGAAAGATGACATAATTGATTCAAATTGGTCAATAATTAAATCATCTCCTTGTGGGTATAAAAGATAACCTTCTGGAGTAGTTTCTTTTGTTTTAGGATCAAGGCAAAAATCCAATAGCCAGGTCCAAGTTTTATCATAAATGTCTACAAAATCCTGATCGTAAAAGTGAATCTTTGGAAAGTCTCGTTTATTCACACTTTCTCCTTATATACTTAAAAAAAGAATCTAACGTATGTTACAGTATATCATATGTTTTGGTAAATTGATATACAAAAAAAACTTTTTTTGAAAAAAATAAGATTTTAGTTAGATGAAGTTTCAGAAGAACTTGTAACTATGGATGTTGGTGTAGAAGGAGCGGCTTCACTTGTAACAACTCCTTCTGTTGTTTCCTCTGTAGTCTCTATGGTTTCTTCTTTTGGAGGTTCATCTTTATAAATGAGTCTAACAATTTCTGTTTCTGACTTATGTCTATATTTTAAGAAGAGAGTTTTTGTTCTTGCATTATAAACATAACCTGAAGAATTATATGTTTCAAACCTAGGATCTGTTCTAAACTTCATTCCGTATATTTCTATACTTTTAAAAGGTTCGATGTTATTAAGAATCATGTAGTGGGTTGCACCTTGTGGGAATTTTGTTGCAAAAGAAATTGTTCCTTCTTCATCTTTTGAATATGTAATTGACTGTGCAACTGTCCAAGCCCAAGTTGTAACACCATTTTCTTTGTGGATAAAGTTCATGTGAGGATAGAATGTACTATCTTCTTCAAGAATTGCATAAATTTCGCCAGTTGTTCGTAAATCTAAATTTTCTACTGTAGGAATTTGTGAATTTATCAACATGTATCCACCTGCTTGAATTGTAGTGTTTTTTACTACAGAACCATAATTTACTAAAGATTTTCCAATTCTAATTGATTGTAAATTGTTTAACTTTTCATTGTTAGATGAAACAAATAATAAATCATTTTCTGTAAAACAAGCGGTTTCTACAATTTCTAAAGATTTATCAAGAACTGGAATTAATAAATCAGCCATTTCAGGATATTCGATTTTTAAAGAAGCATAAGTATTCAAGATACCACTTGCTTGTTCGGTGGTTGGTTCAAAAGATTCTAAAGTTGCAGGTAATTGTAAAACTTGATTTGCAATAGTAGATTTTCTTGTAAGTAAGAATTGAGCTAGATTTTCTGTTTCAAAAATTGATAAATCTTTTTTTTCTAAGGCAAATGTTACTTTATAATCAAGATTTTCAAGTTGCATTACAAGAGAATTGTTCATATTTACAAGATTGTTTAAATATGGTGCAGAAATATATGTTCTACGAGTTCCTTCTTTGAAAGATTGTGGAATTTGTGCTATAGAATCAAGATATTTTCCTTTAGGTGTCATTTCTGCCATATATGCATTTGCAGCTTGTTCTGTTAGAGAATCAAGTGATGATGCAAAAAGATTAACACTTGCATTTTTGATATTCTTTTTTGTTTGCATGTAAGAATCTAAAAGTGCAAGAGGATTTTCAAGAATTGAATCAAATGTAAATCTTGTAACAGGAATATAGTCTGCGTAAGATAAACTATTATTTGTATTCCAAAGAACAATTTTGTTTTCTTGAATTTCTGGTGCTCTTAATGCTGTTTGAGTATTATTGGATTTTAAAAGCATTTTTTTTGCACTAGAATCTGTAACTGTATAAGATTTAGAAAATTTATATGGTATAGAAATTGCTTTTGTTTTTGTAGGTAATTTTGCAGAAATGTTTAAATTTTCCTTTTTTTCACCAGAAACTTTGCAAAGAAGAGATACATTTTCAGAAAATAATAACTCAAAAGAATTTTCATCTATTTCTTTCCAATCTGAAAAGACAAGGGGAACTTGATTTCCGTTTGAATATGTTAAAATACTCTTGTTTTCTTCGTCAGAAAAAATGGTCATTCCTTTGTATGCAATGTAAAACTTATCAGAATAAGGAATATTTTGAGTTTCATCTTTGTTTTGTGTTAAAGTCAATCTTAATTGCGCAAAATTTTTAGAAAAAATAGATTGACTTCTAAACTGAAGCGCAAAAATACCGAGAATGATAAGAGAGTATAGGACAAAAAGTCCAAAAAATTTTCTAATAGGATGTCGTGTCATTTGCTTATAGTTTAGCTAATGATGGCGACAAAATCAACTGCTTTTGGAGACTTATATGTACAAAAGAATTTTTAGTTTAAGTTTACTAATTATTTTAATTTTATTTTTCAGTCCTTCTTGTAAAACTACAGATCTTGCTACGGAAAAAAAACAAGAATTTACTGTGGATTTTGCACAAAAACTTCAAGATGTACTACAAAATGGAACTATTGAAGAGGCCTTGGCTCTTTTTGAAACAATGCCAGAAAAATATCAGAATGATTATTCCATGAATTTACTTCATGGATCTTTGTTAGTTTCTGCTAGGGATGTTGAAAAAGCAACAATTGTTGCAGATAAACTTGAAACAATTGAACCTGGTAATGTTGATACTTTAGTTTTAAAATCAATGATTGCAAAATTAAAAGGTGATAAAAAAGCAAAATCAGAAATATTAAAACAAATCCTTGAAAAAGATCCAACAAATCCAGATGCAAATTCGGAACTTGCAAATGAACAAATGTTAAGAAAGAATTATAAACTTGCAAATACTTATTATGGGAAAAGTTTGCAAGCCGATCCTACTAATGAACAAGCTTTGTTTGGTTATGGACAATCTGCATATTATACTGATGACTTAAAAAAAGCTCGTACATCTTTTGAAAAATTAGTAGAAGTTAATCCAAAAAATTCACTTGGTTGGGCATATTTAGGTAAGCTTGAAGGTGATGATGAAAATTATGCAGTTGCAACACGTTATATTGAAAAAGCAATTGAAATAGATTCAAATTACTATGATTATTGGGTTGATTATGGAAGATATCTTTATTATCAAGGAAAATTCGCAGACGCTGAAAAATCTTGGACAAAAGCAATTTCTATCGATAGCGAAAATTTCTATGCATATATTTATCGTGCAGCTTTATATGATGAAAATGGAAGATTTGCAGAAGCTTTGGCAGATTATAAAAAAATCATAGAAGTAAAACCTGAGTATTATTATGCTTTTGAATCAATTGGAATTTTAGCTTGGCACGAAAAAAAATATACTGAAGCTAGAAATGCTTTTTTACGGGCATACAAATATAATCCAGATAATATTTCATATCCAATGATGGTTAGTGCAACTTATATTGCAGAAGGGAAAAATACTGAAAACAGAAAATTCCTTACAAATGTATTAAAAAATCGTGATATAAAAACAGCAACTTATTCTGTAATTAGACTTTACTATGATGGTGTAAACCCAAGTGCAGTTTCAACTCGTATTAAAAATGAACAAAATTTGAATACGAGAGGTAAATTATTGTTTTATTTAGCATTATATCATGAGTTAAAAGGTGATGACCTTACTGCAAAAAAATATTATAATGATATTGTAAAGATGCAAGCTCCAATGTTTTTTGAATATCGCTTAGCAGAGTGGGCGTTGGGTGGTTTGCAAAATTAATATAGATAGTTGGTAAATATGTCACAAACAGAAAAAAGATTAAATCTCAATGGTAGAGAAATTATTCTTTTGGGAACAGCTCATGTTTCTCAAGAGAGTATAGAACAAGTAAAAGAGTCTATCAAAACAGAAAATCCAGATGTAGTTGCTATTGAATTGGATGATGGTCGTCTAGCAACAATGAAAAATCCAGATGCTTGGAAAGAACTTGATATTGTAAAAGTTTTGAAGGAAGGAAAAGGTTTTGTTATGATGGCAAATCTTGTTCTTTCTTCATTTCAGCGCCGTATGGGTTCTGATGTTGGAGTAAAACCAGGCGAAGAAATGAAAGCGGCATTAAATGTTTGCGAAGAGCTTTCTATCCCTACTGAAATGGTAGACCGTCCAATTCAAACTACATTAAAACGAGCGTGGGGTAAAAGTTCTTTCTGGGGAAAGTGCAAACTTTTAGGTGCTTTGATTTCTGCCGCTTTTGATAAAGAAGAAATTTCTTCGGAACAAATTGAAAGTTTAAAAAATTCTAGCGAGATGGACGGAATGATGGAAGAACTTTCTTCATATCTTCCAACTGTAAAAACTGTTTTAATTGATGAACGGGACCAATATCTTGCTAGTCATATCTGGAAGTGTAAGGGGAATAAAGTTGTTGCGGTTTTAGGTGCGGGGCATTTAAAAGGTGTAGTTGTTTACCTTGAAAAACTTGCAAAAGAAGAAGTTTCTGCTGATACAACAGAAATATCAAAAATTCCACCGGCTAGTATAGGCTCTAAACTTTTAGGTTGGTTATTTCCTATAGCAATCGTTGCTTTAATTGTTCTAGGTTTTGTAAAAGGTGGAACTGGTGCATCTTTGAATATGCTTTTAAATTGGGTTTTATGGAACGGTTCTTTAGCAGCTTTAGGTTCTCTTTTAGCATTAGGTCATCCATTAACAATTTTAGTAGCCTTTATTGGAGCTCCAATTGCAACATTAAATCCTGTTTTAGGTGTTGGTCTTTTTACGGGAATTGTTCAGGCTTGGGTTAAAAAACCAAAAATTCAAGATATGGAAACTTTGTATTCTGATGTAAGTTCTGTAAAAGGATTTTACAAAAATAGAATTTTAAAAGTCTTATTAGTTTTTATGCTTTCTTCTATTGGTGGCGTAATAGGAAACTTTATTGCAGTTCCTTCTCTTATAACAAGTTTATTCTAATTTTTTGTTATTTCTTGTTATTAGAAAAAATAGGTATTAACTTTTTTTGTATTATAGTGTTATGTATTTATATGACGCTAAAAAATACAAAGAAAGTTATTTTTTTTATTTTGATAAATTTTCTCTTATCAAGTGGTTTTCTTTTTTGTAACACAGAAAACAGTTCTTCATCTAAAAAAATTGATTTTTCCACTTTGTTAGAAAATTACAAAAAAAACAACAGAGATTACCAAATATTAGAATTACAATTACAACAAGCTACAAATTCATACAAAGAAACATTGATTGAAAATGGAATAAATCTTTCTTTTTCTTCAGGGAGAATGGGAGCAGAATTTGCAGATTCTTCAACAAAAATTAATCTTTCACCAGAAGTAAATGTTTCTTCTTCAAAATTGAACAATACATCACTTTCAATGAATCTTCCATTGGATTTTGATATTTCACAGGAAGGTGAGTTTTCTTCAGAAATTAAGGGAGCTTCTTTGATGCTTTCTACAGATATTTTTTCTGATATTTCAAAGCAAAAGAAAATCACCTTAGAAAAAGCAAATAGAAAAGTTATAGAATCTCAACGAAGTTTAAAAAAAGGCGAAATTAAAATTTATTCTAGTTTTTTGCAAGATTTAAGAGATTTATTTTCAAAAGCCCAAGCTGTTACACAGGCAGAACATAATTTAATTGAAAAACAAATTGATTTTGATACAACAAAAGCCAAAGGTTATGCTACATCATCTGCAAAATATAGAACAGCAAATCTTGAAGTTGAAAGTGCAAAACGGACTGTAAAAGAAAAAGAACGATTATACAATTCTACCTTAGCAATTTTTGCTTCAAAATGTTCCGTAAAAGTTAATCAACTTGATTTATCTTTTGTAATTCCAGAAGTTGAACTTTTATCTATCAGAAGTTTTTCAAAAGAAGATTTTGAATCACTAGAAAAAGCAAAGTGGAATTATCATATAAATTCAGAAACTCGAAAATTAAATACAGATTTTTCTCTTTCGGCTCAGGCGGGATATGGATTTTCGATACAAGATGATTCATATTTAGATTCTGCTCAGGCAGGATTAACTATGAAAATGAAAGGATTTTCTGTTTCTGCAACAACTGCAATTCCGATAAATCAAAATTCAAATCCAAGTATTTCTTTGGGAATCGGTTGGAATCCTTCAACTTCAAAATTAGATAATCTTTCTTATCAAAATAATGAAATTCAGGATAAAATTGAAAAACTTGAAATTCAGGATGCAGAAGAAAACTTTTTTGATACAGTTTTAAAAATGAACGAAACTTACAACAATCTTGAATGGGAAACTGAACAAAATTTAGAACAATTTAATCTTTATCAAGAATTGGAAAATGATATGAAAAATTGGTATTCAAAAGGAATTATTTCTGAAAGTGAATATCGTCAATCAAAAATAAATCTTGAAAATGCCAAAGTAAAACTTGCAATAACAAAAATTGACAGAATTATTTACAATAACGATTTGTCTATGTTGTTTGTAGAAACACAAGGGGAAGCTAATGAAAACTAAGTCTAAAATTCTAAAGCCTATAATTATTTTTGGGATAATCCTTGTTTTAATTTTTGCAACTGCTTTTATTATTAGAAATAGTAAAAAATCAGAAAATCTTGATAATCAAACTTTTACTGTAAGAAAAGAAACTTTTGAAAATGTAATCGAAATTTCTGGAAATATTTCTGCTGCTGAATCTCAAACATTGCAAGCTGTTGGAGAAGGTGTTGTTCAAAAGGTTTTTGTTAAAGAAGGAGATTTTGTAAAAAAAGGTCAAGTGATTTTGGAACTTGATGCTGAGGAACAAAAATACAATCTTGCAAAACATGAATATTCAATGGAGCAAACTAGGATAAATGGTGCTCAGCGAGAATTAGAATTGATGGAACATCAGAGACAAGTTTTGCAGACAAAAGTTACTGATAGAATGGTTACCGCTTATTTTGACGGAATTATTGTACAACTTTCAGTTTCAGAAGGTGATGTTGTAGAAGCAAAAGATGAAGTTGGAATTATTATCAATCGAGATTATATGACAGCAGATGTAGAAATCGTAGAAAATGATGTTCATAAATTGAAAAAAGGACAAAGTGTAAAATTTACTTTTCCAGCCTACGAAGATTTAGAAGTTATAGGCTATGTTGAATCCTTTCCTGCTGTTGGAAGAATTACTAGTCGTGGTGCAACTGTTGTAGATGCTGTTGTAAAAATAGATAATCCTCCTAAAGAAATTTTACCAAACTTTTCTTTTACTGGGGAAATTGAAATTACTCCGCCAAAAAATTATTTAATTGTTGAGCGAAGTGCCATCGGACAAAAAATGGGAAAATCTTTTGCAGAAAAAATTCTGAAAGATGGCTCAGTTCAAACTGTTAATGTAAATATCGAACCTTACGGCTTTGATTTTGTAAATATTATTTCTGGTTTACAAGAAGGTGATGTGTTAAAAAATCAAGGTGGCGGATTAAAATCTGGTAGACTTAGAGGTTCTTCTTCTGGAAGTAAACAAGGTAGTGGAAATAATCGTCCTGGAGGAATGCCTGCAGGAAGCCCACCACCAGGAGGTAGACCTTGATAGAAAACCCTTCTTCAAAAGAAGTTATCTCTCTGGTTAATGTAAACAAAACATATTTCATGGGTGAAAATCAAGTTCATGCTTTGCAAAATGTGAGTTTTTCTATTAAGGAAGGTGAATTGGTTTCTATTATGGGACCTTCAGGTTCTGGAAAATCCACTTGCATGAATATGATAGGTTGTTTAGATAGACCAACTTCTGGGCAAGTTTTTATTGACGGAAAAGGCACTTTTGAAATGACAGAAAAGGATTTATCTGTTTTAAGAAATCGGACTGTAGGTTTTGTTTTTCAGCAATATCATCTTTTGTCTACAATGAATGTTTTAGAAAATGTTATGCTTCCTTTACGATATAAAGGAATTCCTCGAAGTGAACGAAAAACTTTGGCCTTAGAAGTTTTAGGAAAAGTAGGATTAACCGATAGAATTTCCCACTATCCTCATGAACTTTCTGGAGGACAAAAACAGCGCGTTTCTATTGCTCGTGCTTTAGTTACAAAACCAAAAATCATTTTAGCTGACGAGCCTACTGGGGCTTTGGATTCTTCTACAGGAAAAGCCGTTTTACAACTTTTTAATGAAATTAACAAAGAAGGAACAACTATTGTTATAGTTACACATGACCCAGGAATTGGAGCAAGTACAAAACGATGTATCAGAATTTTAGATGGAAAAGTTGCTGATGACAAAATAAATTCTTCTTTTGAGGCAAATGAGGTTCATCATGTTTGAAGATTTTATCAATGCTTTGCAAAATTTTAAACAGAATAAAACTCGTACATTTCTTTCACTTTTGGGAGTGATAATTGGAGTTGCTTCTGTTATTTTGATAACAACTCTTGGACAAAGTGCAACTGAAAATGTAAAAAAATCCTTTGGATCTTCTGGTTTGGATATAATCAAAATTTCTTCTGGATTTATGAATAGACGAAGTGCTTCGGGAATACAGATTAACGAAAGTTTTAGAACTGAACTTTGGGAAAATATCGAGAATATAAAAAAAATTCATTTTATAAATAATCTTTCTGCAACTTTAGTTTATGGTGATTTATCAGTAAACGGAAGTGGAGTAGCCATTGAGCATGATTATTTGCAAATGTATAATTTTGAACTTGAATACGGAAACTTTTTTTCTGTTACGGATAATATTTCAGGAAGCCAAAAAATTATTCTCGGAAGTGAAGTTGCTCAAGCGTTATTTCCTGAAGGCAATGCTTTAGGAAAAAAAATAATTTTGATTAGTTCAAATATTCGTTTTGGCTTTGAAGTGGTTGGTGTTTTAAAAGAGCAATCTGGTGGAATGGAAAATCCTTCAACTTCAGTTTATATTCCAAGAGGTTTTTATTCAAAAAAAATTCAGCCAAATCCTATTGCTTCAAGTATTGTTTGCCAAGTTACTGACCAAAAATTATCCACAAAAGTTGCTGAAAATATAAAATCTTATGTGGAAGAAAAATCTGGAGTAGAAAATATTCTTAACATTATGTCTATGGCAACTTTTTTGGAACAATATGATCAAATTATGGGAACAATGACTTTATTACTTTCTGGTGTTGCAGCTATTTCTCTTTTGGTTGGTGGTGTTGGAATTATGAATATTATGATTGTAACTGTAACTGAGCGCAAAAAAGAAATTGGTATTAGAAAGGCTTTAGGTGCAAGTCCAAGAGCAATAAAATTACAATTTTTAGTTGAATCTGCAACAATTACTTTATTTGGTGGATTTTTAGGCGTAATTGTGGGAATTGCTTTAAGTGGAATTGTAGTTTTTGCAATGAACTGGGAATTTGCTATTCAGTGGGGAGCTTGTTTGTTATCATTTTTCTTTTCTGCTTTCGTTGGAGTTTTCTTTGGATTGAATCCTGCAAGCCGAGCGGCAAAACTAGATCCTGTGGCTGCTTTATCCGCAGAATAAAAAAACAGAATACTTAATCAGAAAGATTTATTTCTTCAAGATTTCCTAAATCTTTGATTTTTTCTGCTAAGTCAAGAACATCAATTTCTTCTGGAGCTCTAACTGAAAATGTTACTTGAAGTTGTTCTTCGTTTATTAGTTTTGAAATATCCATATTTAGGATTATCAATCCGTGATTTTCTACAATATTGTGTAGTTCTGTAAAATTGATTTTATTGTTATGAAACACAAGGAAAAGTCGTTTGTTTCGTTCTGCTGGAAAATATTTTGTTTCAAATTTTTCTAGTAAAACAAGTGATAAAACTGAAACACATAGTACAATCATTGAAGCGATGTACATTCCTGCACCAATTCCGAGTCCTATGGCAGATGCTGCCCAAATTGTCGCAGCCGAAGTTAATCCTCGAATGTTAAGTCCGTGGCGAAGAATTGCTCCTCCTCCTAAAAAACCGATTCCAGAAACAACTTGAGCTGCAAGACGGGCTGAATCTCCTCCGTAGGTTTTTCCCATGTGTAATGAAAGTAGCATTAATAAAGTTGAAGAAATACTAATTAGAATTACTGTTCTAACACCTATTGCTTGTTGGCGAATTTTTCTCTCTAAACCGAGAATAAATCCTGCAATAAAACTTAAAAAGATTTTAAATCCAATCTGTAAATATTCAACGAGAGAAATTGCACTTGTATCAAAAAAAACTTGTTCCCAAAAATTCATGGTAATATTATATCACGAAAGATTAAATTTATGAATTTTTAAAAAGAATTTTTACCAAAGATTTTATATCTGTGCATAATATGGCATTGTCATCTTTTTCGGGGCAAAGAATTTTTTCAAATCCTAAACTTAAAGCGGTTTTTACTCTTTGTTTGATTTTTTGTACAGGTCTAATTTCTCCTGCTAAACTTAATTCTCCGATAATTGCTGTGCTTTCTGAAAGTGGAATTGAAGTTCTTGCAGAATACAATGCAGCAGACAAAGCTCCGTCAATGGCACTTTCTGTTAATCTTATTCCTCCTGCAACATTGATATAAATATCTTGGTCAGAAAATCTTAATCCTAAACTTTTTTCTAAAACTGCTGCAACTCGGCTAACTCTAGCAAAATCAATTTTTTCTGAGTAAACTCTTGTAACATTTGCTTTTGCAGGAACAGTAAGGGCTTGAATTTCTACTAAAAAAACACGGCTACCTTCAAAAACAGGCACGATAGCAACTCCAGCTGGTAATGATGAACTTCTTTGGGGTATGAACATAGAAGAAGGATCTTCAATAGGAATCAATCCTTTTTCTTGCATGGAAAAAAGTCCTAGTTCATCAATAGAACCAAATCTGTTTTTTTGTGCTCTTAAAAATCTAACATCATCATTATTTTTTTCAAAAGAAATAACTGTATCAACCATGTGTTCTAAAGATTTTGGTCCTGCAATTATTCCTTCTTTTGTAATATGTGCAACTAGCATTAAAACACAAGGATGCTCTTTAGCCCAAGTAATTAATTCATTCGCACAATATTTTAATTGATTTACAGTACCTGGAACAATTCCTGCTTCTGGCGTAAAAATTGTTTGAATTGAGTCTACCACGCAAAATATAGGATTTAATGTGTTAAGTGCGTTTTCAATATCTTCAAGTTTTGATGTACATAAAATGTGAATATTTTCTGAAGGGATATTTAATCTATCTGCTCTTGAACGAATTTGTCCAGCTGATTCTTCCCCAGAAACATAGAGAACTGTATTTTCGGTTTTTCTGTTTGAAATTGCAGCGGCAGTTTGTAGTAAAAGTGTAGATTTTCCAATTCCAGGTTCTCCACCAATGAGAATTGCAGAATGTTTCATGGCACCACCACCAAGAACTCTATCAAATTCATTTATTCCAGTAAAAATTCTATCTCCGTCCATAGGATTTACCGAAGAAAGTTTTACTGGTTTTTGCATTATCCAATCATTACTATCAGAATTTGCTTTTTTTTCAGATGGATTTATTAAACATTCTTCAAAACTATTCCATTCTGAACATTCTGGACAGCGTCCAAGCCAACGAGGTTGAGTATTTCCACAGGAATTACATTTGTATATCAATACACCTTTCTTTTTTGCCATAATGTTATCCTAAAAATTAGTAACTTGTTGCATCAAGTTCTTGATTAAAATTTTCTTCTCCTTCAATTCTAGCAAAAACTCCATTTGGTAAACAAGCAATCCAATCTCCGTTATTACAAATTGAATTTGAAAGTACGCATAACTTATTTGGACAAGGAGAATTTTCAAAATAAACACATCCATCTTGAATTATGATTAAAGATTTTCCTAAAAGTCCTTCAATTTCAATTTTTTTATTTTTATCAAGTTGATAATACCAAATGTTTTTTCCTGATTCTATAATTAACTGTTTGGATTTTGCTTTTTTTCCAATAAAAATATTTATTGAAAAATATAAAATCACAATCAAAAATATTAAACAATAGAGAATATCTGCAAATTTAATTTTATAAGTTTTTTTCTTGTTCATACAATTATTATAGTTAAAAAATTAAATTTTGAATGTATTACGAGAAAAAAATTGTAAATATAATTTTTTGTTATATTTTACCTTCGATTTCATTGACAACATTATGAAGTAAGTATATTATTATCACAGATTGGAAACAATCTTATAAACTCTCTCCGATGTTCGGATTTCCGAACGGCGCTTCCTTTTCAATGTTTATGGAGGAAGCGTTTTTTTTATATTGTTTCTTGCTTTGCGATTGTTGTGCTATTTGCAGGAACTGATTGTGTTAACCAAACATTTCCGCCAACGGTACTACCTTTTCCGATTACAGTTTTTCCTCCTAGGATTGTTGCTCCTGAATAGATTGTAACATCATCCTCTATTGTGGGATGTCGTTTTTTATCAACCATTTCTTTTTTAACGCTTAGTGCACCTAGAGTTACACCTTGGTACAATTTCACATTATTACCAATTATACAAGTTTCTCCGATAACAACTCCAGTTCCATGGTCAATAAAAAATGATTCCCCAATTTCAGCTCCAGGATGAATATCAATTCCTGTTTTTCCATGAATATATTCACTCATAATTCTTGGAATAATTGGAACTTTGTTAACATGTAAAAAATGTGCGATTCTATAGACTAGAATTGCTTCTGGACCTGGATATGATAAAATAATTTCTTCAATACTCCGTGCTGCTGGGTCTCCATTTAAGGCAGCTTGAGCATCTTTGCAAGCTTTTTTTCTTATAAGAGGAATTTCATTTATAAAATTATCTACGATTTGTTCAGAATGTTTTTTGCATTCTTCTGGATTTTCATGAAAGGCATACAATAATGCTTTTTCAATTTCTTTTGTAAGAATATTTGCAATTCTGCTTAATTTTTCCCCAGTAACATATTTTAAATTATCCTTATCAATATTTTGAGCTTGATGAAATCCAGGAAAAATTACTGCTTGAATATCTTTTAAAACAGAAACCACATTTTCTCTGTTTGGAAAAATATAATCTTCTTGTAAATTTGTTCCACCGTCGGTATTGTAAGAAATTAAAATTTTGTCTATAATAGAGTCAAGATTTATCATTTGTACCCCAAATTTGAAAAATGTCTTAAACTTTATGTAAGAGTATACTGTTGAAATGTTTATTCTTCAATCATTTTTAAAATAAATTGATATAAATTTGTTATTTCTATTGACAAATTTTAAGTAAATCTATAAATTGAAAAGACACCTTTTCATGAGGTTTTGTATTGCCTCTGTAGCTCAGTAGGCAGAGCGCAACCATGGTAAGGTTGAGGTCAGCGGTTCGATCCCGCTCGGAGGCTCTCTTTTTTTTAATGTAGGTTATTTAAGGAGTAAAATAAAATGGCAAAAAAAGCTAAGACAGTTATAGAAATTATTGCTTTACAATGTAGTGAATGTAAAAGAAAGAACTATACTACATACAAAAATCGTAGAAATATTCAAGGAAAACTTGAATTGAATAAGTATTGTCCTTTTGATCGCAAACATACTTTACATAAAGAAACAAAGGCAAAATAATTTTGATTTTAATCTGTTTTTACAGATTTAATATATTTTCAGTATTGATTTAATACTGAAAACTTAGGTCAATAGCTCCAATGGTAGAGCGGCGGTCTCCAAAACCGCATGTTGAGGGTTCGAGTCCTTCTTGGCCTGTTATCTTAAAATTTGTAATGAGGATCTGGATTTTTATGAAGATCGTTTCGTTTTTTAAAGAATGCATTGCCGAACTAAAAAAAGTTGTTTGGCCAAGTAAAGATGATGTTATCTCTTCTGTAAAGGTAGTTTTGATTTCTACTGTCGTAGTTGCTGTAGTTCTTGGGCTTTTGGACTTATTGTTCGTTACAGGCATGAACTTTATTTTCTAGGCATTAAAAGGCAAAAAGATGGCAAAAGGTTGGTATATCCTTCACACATATTCTGGATATGAAGCAAAGATTGAAAGAACCATTCGTTCATATATTGAAACTGGTGATTTATCTAGCGATATCGTTTTGGATGTAAAAGTTCCTGTAGAAGATGTTGTTGAAGTAAAAGATGGTAAGAAAAAAGTTTCCTCAAAGAAATTTCTTCCAGGTTATATCATGGTAGAACTTGATTTGCCTGATTTGAAATGGAAAGATACTTGTACTGTAATTAGAAAAATTCAAGGTGTTACAGGGTTTGTAGGTACAAGTGGAAATGTAAGACCTCGCCCAATTTCAACTGATGAAGCAAAAGCATTGTTGCAAAAGGCAGGTGAAATTAAAGGTGAAAAACCAACAAGAATGAAGCAATCTTTCTCTGTTGGAGAAGAAGTTAAAATTATTGAAGGTGCTTTTGCAACCTTTTCTGGTACTATTGAAGAAGTTAATCTTGAAAAAAATAAACTGCGTGTTATGGTTGGTATTTTTGGCCGAGCTACACCAGTTGAAGTTGATCTATTACAGGTAGAAAAAATTTAGTTAGGAACGATACATCAATTTTGTTGATGTATCTTTTCTTGTTTTGGGAGAAATGCCCCTTCGTTGAAGGTGAGGTATTTCGCTAGTTGAATGCGGTAGCAACGAAAGTGTAAGTCTACGGTTCAGCACACCAATCTCAAGGAGATATATATGGCTAAAAAAAAGGTAACGGCTGTTATTAAGTTGCAATGTCCTGCAGGAAAGGCAACACCAGCTCCACCGGTAGGTCCTGCTCTTGGACCTCACGGAGTAAGTGCTCCTCAGTTCGTTCAACAGTTTAATGACCGTACAAAGTCCATGGAACCAGGACTTGTTGTTCCTGTTGTTATCACAGTTTATCAGGATAAAACATATACATTTATCTTGAAAACTCCTCCTGCTGCAGTTCTTATCAAAAAAGCTGCTGGAATCCAAAAAGGTTCTGGAAATCCGCTTAAGAACAAAATCGGAAAATTGTCAAAAGAAAGTCTTGAAGAAATTGCAAAGACAAAAATGCCTGACATTAATGCAAATGATCTTGAAGCAGCAAAAAATATCATTGCCGGTACTGCTCGCAGTATGGGTGTAGAGGTGGAGCGATAATATGAAACATGGAAAGAACTATCGCGAATCACTAAAAAAATATGATTCCGCAAAAGCTTACGACTTGGTAAAAGCTTGTGAGCTAGTAAAAGAACTTAAATTTGCAAAGTTTGATGAAACAGTTGAACTTCATGTAAATTTAAAGCTTGGAAAAAGTCAAACAGTTCGCGACACTTTAGTATTCCCAAATCAGTTTAAAGGTGAAAAGAAAGTTCTTGTTTTCTGTAAAGAAGATAGAATAAAAGAAGCTCTTGCAGCTGGTGCATCTTATGCTGGTGCAGATGAATACATCGAAAAAGTAAAGGGTGGTTGGCTTGATTTTGATGTTGCAGTTGCAACTCCTGACATGATGAAAGATGTTGGACGTCTTGGTATGGTTCTTGGTAGAAAAGGTCTTATGCCTAACCCAAAAACTGGAACTGTAACAAATGACATTGTTTCTGCTATTGCAGAATTGAAAAAAGGTCGTACAGAATATCGTGCTGATAAACAAGGTGTTGTTCACATTGCAGTTGGTAAAGTATCTATGGATGCAGAAAAAATTGCTGAAAATGCAAAAACTCTTCTTGCTGAAATTGAACGTAAAAAGCCATCTGATGCAAAAGTAGGATATGTACAATCTGTTTCAGTTAATTCAACAATGGGCCCAGGTGTTTGGGTTGACTACACAGAAGGAGAATAAAAATGGCTATTAGAGCAAAAGCATTTCAACCTGCAAAAACTAAAGCTATCGCAGAAGCAAAAGAAGTTCTCCAGAGTTATAACGATTATATCTTTGCTGATTATCGTGGATTAACAGTAGAACAACTTTCACAACTTCGTAAACAACTTCGCGAGAAAGAATGTGAATTTAAAGTTGTAAAAAATAACTTTGCCCGTGTTGCTTTTGAAGAAATGGATATTACTTCTGTTTCTGATTACCTTGCAGGACCTACAGCTATCGCTTTGGTAAAACAAGATGCTAACGAAGCTGCAAAAGTTCTTTTTGATTTTGCAAAAGATGCTCCTGCTTTACAGGTAAAAGGTGCTTTGGTAGAAAAAGAAGTTTACGATAAAGACAAAATCGAAGCTTACTCAAAGCTCCCAGGAAAGAAACAATTAATTGCAATGATTGCTTCAACAATCAATGCACCTGTTCAAAAACTTGCTGCAACATTGCAAGCTTATGTGGACAAAATGTCAGAAGGTGGAGATACTCCTGCAGCTGCAGAGTAATCGCCTAGAAAAAAAATTTTATATGTAAACCTGTGTTTACAAAATCAACCCTCAGGCTTCTTAGCTGTCGTCCTGTCGGTTAAAAAATAAACTTATATTTATAGGAGAAGATAATATGGCAGCTCTTACAACAGATCAAATTTTAGATGCAATTGCATCAATGACAGTACTTGAAGCTTCTGAACTTGTTAAAGCAATGGAAGAAAAATTCGGAGTTACAGCAGCAGTTGCAGTAGCAGCAGCTCCTGGAGCAGCACCTGCAGCAGCAGCTGAAGAACAAACAGAATTCACAGTAACACTTGAATCAGCAGATCCTGCAAAGAAAATTGCTGTTATCAAAGCAGCTCGTGAAATCACAGGGCTTGGACTTAAAGAAGCAAAAGACCTTGTTGAAGGTGCACCTAAAACACTTAAAGAAGGTGTTTCAAAAGAAGAAGCAGCTAAAATTAAAGAAACAATCGAAGCTGCTGGTGGAACAGTTAAAATTGCTTAATTGTAAAACCGCATAAATTAAAAGGCTGGAATTTATAATTTCGGCCTTAAATTTGTAATTACTATTTCAATTTTTTATATTTGAGATAGTGTTTTCTAGTTAAAGCACTTTTGAAAGTCAACTGATTTTTAAAAGTGCCTTATCTGTCTAAGGACAGTTTTTCAGTTTTTAATTTTTTTTTAACGGCCTTTTGTGCTGTACAAATTTTTTGTATGTAGCAAAGGATAACCGTAATTTATGTAATTTATTTATAGGGGGAATTGATGTTCGCAAGAAGTCGGACGGTCAATCGTCAGTACGTCGGAAAAAATATCCAGAATTTTATGGAGTTACCGAACTTAATTGATATTCAGTTATCTTCATATGAAAGTTTCTTACAAAAAGAAAAACTGGATAAGAAGGAGCCACTTGCAGAGCAAGGTTTACAGGAAGTATTCAATTCAACTTTCCCAATTGAAAGTCCTAATGGGGACATGTCTCTAGAGTATGAATATTATGAACTTGATGAAGCAAATATTAAATTTGATGAGATTGCATGTAAGCAAAAGGGGTTGACTTACGCAGTTCCTCTAAAAGCTAGAATTAATTTGATTTTTAATCAGACAGGAGAAATCCGTCAAAAAGATATCTATATGGGAGATATCCCACTTATGACAGACAGAGGTACCTTTATTATCAATGGTGCCGAACGTGTTGTTGTTTCTCAGATTCACCGTTCACCTGGTGTAATTTTCTGCCACGAAAAAGGAGTTTTTTCTAGCAGAATTATTCCTTATCGCGGAAGTTGGCTTGAATTTGAAATTGATCAAAAGAAAGAACTTATTTACGCAAAAATTGATAGAAAAAAACGAATCTTAGGTACAATTTTCTTAAGAGCTTTAGGATATAGTACTCGTGAAGAAATTATTAGAGCTTTCTATGATGTAGAAAAAACTGAAGTTAATGAAAATGTAAAAGATTCATTAATTGGAAAAGTTCTTGCAGAAGCAGTTTATGCTAAAGACTTAGAAACAGGAGAAGAAAAACGAATTTATCGTGCTGGTGAAAAACTTCATCATCATGATGTTGATGAACTTATTCTTCATGGTGTAAAAGAAGTTACAGTTATTAAATTTGATTCAGATACATCTCTTGATTCACAGATGATTATTAACTGTTTTGAACGTGAAGATATTCGTTTCTCAAAAGAAGGAAATGCAAACGAAGAGCCTACAAAAGAAGATGCAATTTCTGCTGTTTATTCTGTTCTTATGCCTGGTGAACCTATTACAGTTGATACTGCTGAAAAAGATTTAACAAGCATGTTCTTCTCTTTCCGTCGTTATGATTTAGGAAGAGTAGGACGATATAAATTAAACAAAAAATTCAACTATGAAACACCTTTTGAAGATCATACTCTTGTAAAAGAAGATATTATCGCAACAATGAAATTCCTTATTAAGGTGTTTGACGGAACAGAAACAACTGATGATATTGACCATATGGGAAATCGTCGTATTCGTTCTGTTGGTGAACTTATGACAAGTCAGTTAAAATCTGCATTTAGCCGTATGGAGCGACTTGCAAAAGAAAGAATGGGGCTTAAAGAAATAGAAACAATGAAACCACAGGATTTGATTTCTATCAAACCGATTGTTTCTTCCATAAAAGAGTTCTTTGGCTCAAGTCAGCTTTCTCAATTCATGGATCAAGTTAATCCTCTTGCTGAACTTACACATAAACGTCGTCTTAGTGCTTTAGGACCTGGTGGTCTTTCTCGTGATAGAGCTGGTCTTGAAGTTCGTGACGTTCATTATACTCATTATGGTCGTATGTGTCCTATTGAAACTCCTGAAGGTCCAAACATTGGTCTTATCGTTTCTTTGGCAATTTATGCACATGTAAACGAATATGGATTCTTGGAAGCTCCTTATAGAAAAGTTGTAAACGGTAAAGCAACAAAAGAAGTTGAATATCTTACAGCTATGGATGAGGATAAATACTATATTGGACAGGTTTCTATTGATATGAAGGAAGACGGAAGTTTCGCTACAGATCAAATCCCTGTTCGTAACAGAGGTGATTATTCTTCAAGAAATCCAGAAGATGTTCAGTACATGGATGTTTCTCCAAAACAAGTTATTTCTGTATCTGCAGCTTTGATTCCGTTCTTAGAACATGACGATGCTAACCGTGCTTTGATGGGTTGTAACATGCAACGTCAGGCTGTTCCATTGTTATTCCCAGAACCTCCTCGTGTTGGTACTGGTATGGAACAAAAATGTGCTTATGATTCTGGTGTTCTTATTAAAGCAAAGCGTGCAGGTGAAGTTATTTGGGTTACTTCTGAAGAAATTAGAGTTAAACCTGATAACGCAAAGTCTGCTGATGATATTGATACTTACATAATGCTTAAATATCAAAGAACTAACCAAGATACTTGTTATCATCAAAGACCAATTGTAGAACTAGGTCAAAGAGTAGAAAAAGGTGCAGTTTTGGCTGACGGACCTGCTACATTTAATGGTGAATTGGCTCTTGGTAGAAACATTATGGTTGGATTTGTTCCTTGGAATGGATATAACTACGAAGATGCTGTTCTTATTTCTCAAAGAGTTGTAAAAGAAGATATGTATACTTCTATTCATATTAAGGAGTTTGCTACAGAAATTCGAGAGACAAAACTTGGTCCAGAAAAAATTACAAGGGATGTTCCTAGCGTTAGCGAGGATAAAATTGCAAAACTTGATAGCGAAGGTATTATTTGTATTGGAGCAAAGGTTCGTTCTGGAGATATTCTTGTTGGTAAAGTTACTCCAAAAAGTGAAACAGAAACAACTCCTGAGTTTAAATTGTTGAATTCAATTTTTGGTGAAAAAGCTAAAGAAGTAAGAGATTCTTCATTAAAAGTTCCTCATGGAATTGAAGGAACAGTTATTGATATTCAACGTCTTAAAAGAACTGAAGGTGATGACTTAAATCCTGGTGTTGATGAAGTTGTAAAAGTTCTTATTGCTACAAAACGAAAACTTCGTGAAGGTGATAAGATGGCTGGTCGTCACGGAAATAAAGGTGTTGTTGCTCGTATTCTTCCTGTTGAAGATATGCCATATCTTGCAGATGGAACTCCACTTGATATTTGTTTGAATCCTCTTGGTGTTCCTTCTCGTATGAATATTGGTCAGATTATGGAATCAGAACTTGGTCTTGCAGGTTTATATCTTGATGAATGGTATGAATCTCCTGTATTCCAATCTCCATCAAATGAACAAATTGAACAAAAACTTGTTGAAGCTGGTTTTAGCCCAGATTCAAAGGCAATTTTGCACGATGGTAGAACTGGTGAACCATTCCAAAATGCAGTATTTGTAGGTGTAATTTACTACTTAAAACTTCATCACTTGGTTGACGATAAAATGCATGCTCGTTCTACTGGTCCTTATTCACTCGTTACACAACAGCCTCTTGGTGGTAAAGCACAATTTGGTGGTCAGCGTCTTGGAGAAATGGAGGTTTGGGCATTGGAAGCATATGGTGCTGCAAATACACTTCAAGAATTACTTACTATCAAGTCTGATGATATGACTGGTCGTGCTGAAATTTATAGTTCAATCGTTAAGGGTGAAGCTTCAAAAACTGCTGGTGTTCCAGAAGCCTTTAATGTTTTGGTACAAGAACTTCGTGGTTTGGCACTGGATTTTACAATTTATGATGCCAAAGGAAAACAGATTCCGCTTACAGAGCGTGATGCAGAGCTTATTAATGATGAAGGTTCTAATTTTTAATTTGGGGGAAAGTAATGCGTGATATTCAAGAGTTTGATAGTCTTATGATTAAGCTTGCTTCTCCAAAAGCCATTCGAGATTGGTCTTATGGAGAAGTTAAAAAGCCAGAAACAATAAATTATCGAACACTTCGTCCAGAGAAAGACGGATTGTTTTGTGAAAGAATTTTTGGTACCACTAAAGAATGGGAATGTTACTGTGGAAAGTTTAAGTCTATTCGCTATAAGGGTGTGAAATGTGACCGTTGTGGTGTAGAAGTTACAGATTTTAAAGTTAGACGTAAACGAATGGGTCATATTGAATTAGCAGCCCCAGTTTCTCATATTTGGTATTATCGTTCAGTTCCTTCAAGAATGGGACTTTTGCTAGATCTCAAAGTAGCTGACCTTCGTTCTGTACTTTACTATGAAAAATATATCGTTATTAATCCGGGAGATGCTACAGATCTTACTAAGATGCAACTTCTTACAGAAGACGAATATATTCAACAAAAAGAGCGCCATGGAGATACTTTTACTGCAGAAATGGGTGCAGGCGCAATTAAAACTTTGCTTGAAAATTTGAACCTTGAAGAACTTTCTAAAGAACTTCGTGCGAAAATGTCTGAAAAAGGTGCAAAAAGTGATGCTCGCCTTCTTAAAAGAATTGAAATTATTGAAAACTTTAAGTCTTCATCAAATCAATGTTCTTGGATGATTTTGGATGTAATTCCTGTTATTCCACCAGATCTTAGACCAATGGTTCAATTGGAAGGTGGAAGATTTGCAACATCTGACCTTAACGATTTATATCGAAGAGTTATAAATAGAAATAATCGTTTAAGAAGACTTATCCAATTAAATGCTCCTGAAATTATTATCAGAAATGAAAAACGTATGTTACAGGAAGCAGTTGATGCTCTTTTTGATAATTCAAAAAGAAAAAGAGCTGTAAAAGGTTCTGGAAATCGTCCACTAAAATCAATTTCTGATCTCTTGAAAGGAAAACAAGGACGTTTCCGCCAAAATCTTCTTGGTAAACGTGTTGACTATTCTGGTCGTTCTGTAATTTGTGTTGGACCAGACTTGAAAATTTGGCAGTGTGGTGTTCCTACAAAGATGGCTTTGGAATTATTTAAGCCATTTATTATGAGAAAACTTATGGAAAAAGGAATTGTACATTCTGCCAAACGTGCAAAAATAATGGTAGAAGAAGAAAATACAGAAGTATTTGCAATTCTTGACGAGGTTGTACGAGAACATCCAGTTATGTTAAACCGTGCTCCTACATTGCACCGTCTTGGTATTCAAGCCTTTGAACCTGTTCTTGTTGAAGGAAAAGCTCTTCGTCTTCATCCATTAGTTTGTCATGCTTTTAACGCTGACTTTGATGGTGACCAGATGGCTATTCATGTTCCATTGACACAAGCTGCTCAATTGGAATGTTGGACATTGATGCTTTCTGCAAGAAATATTCTTGACCCTGCAAACGGTAAAACTATTGTTTATCCATCTCAGGATATGGTTTTGGGTATTTATTATCTTACAAAGATTAAACCAAACGCAAAAGGAACCGGAAAACGCTTTTGTTCTGTAAGTGAAGCATTGCTTGCAGCTGAATCAAAGAGTATTGATTGGCAAGCATTGATTAAAGTTCCTGTTGATAAAGCTCCTTATAATGGTAAACTTATTGAAACTACAGCTGGTCGTCTTGTATTTAATGAAGAAATGCCAGCAGAAGTTGCTTTTGAAAACGAACTTTTAGGTGATAAAGAACTTAAAAAACTTATTGAAAGAGTTTATAAAGAACAAGGTTCTTGGCTTACAGTTCAAATGCTTGATGCAATTAAAGCTGTTGGTTATAAATACGCAACTTTCTTTGGTGCAACAATTTCTATGGGTGATATTATTGTTCCTGAAGAAAAAGCAAAAATGATGGATGAAGCAACCAAAAAGGTTGATAAAATCACTCAAGAGTATCATAACGGTCTTATTACTCAAGACGAAAGATATAACCGTGTAGTTGAAGTTTGGCATAAAACAAATGAAGAACTTACAGATGTTATGATGGCAAATCTTGAAAAAGATAAAGATGGTTTTAACACTATTTACATGATGGCAACTTCTGGTGCTCGTGGTAGTAAAAACCAGATTCGTCAGCTTGCTGGTATGCGTGGTTTGATGGCTAAATCAAGTGGTGAAATTATCGAGCTTCCAATTCGTGCAAACTTTAAAGAAGGACTATCTGTTATCGAGTTCTTTATTTCTACAAACGGTGCAAGAAAAGGTCTTACTGATACAGCTCTTAAAACTGCTGATGCTGGTTATCTTACACGTCGTCTTGTTGATATTGCTCAGGATGTTGTAATTAATGAAGTTGATTGTGGAACTATTAATGGTATCGATTATTCTGCTATCAAAGATGGTGATGAAATTGTTATTCCTTTGAAAGATAGAATTGTTGGTCGTTTTACAATTGAAAGAGTTCTTCATCCAATTTCTGGTGAAATTATTTGTGATGTTAATGAGTATATTACAGATGAACTTGCTCAAAAAATTGAAGAAGCTGGTGTTGAAACTGTAAAACTTAGAACAGTTCTTACTTGTGAATCTCGTCATGGTGTTTGTTGTAAGTGTTATGGTAGAAACCTTGCACAAAACAAAATCATTGATATTGGTGAAGCAGTTGGAATTATTGCAGCTCAATCAATTGGTCAGCCTGGAACTCAGCTTACTATGCGTACTTTCCATGCTGGTGGTGTTGCTACAAGTGCAAGTGAAGATAAAACAATTAAATTGAAATATCCTGTAATTATTCAAAGTATTACTGGTGCTCATGTAGAAATGGACGATGGTTCATGGCTTTTCACAAGAAAAGGTTCTATGATGGTAACTCGTATTGTAAAAGAATTTACCATCGAAAAAGGCGATAAACTTCTTGTAAAAGATGGAGATCGTATTGTTAAAGATACTCCATTGTTTGAGAGAAAAGGTGAAGTTGTAAAAGCATCTGATATTGCAGCAATCGTAATAAAAGATGATAAACTTCTTCTTACAAGCCGTGAATTAAAAGTAGAAATTAAGAACGGTTCAAATGTAATTGTTCATGTTGGTGATATTGTGGCTGAAGGTCAAACTATTGCAACTTTTGATCCGTATTCAGAACCAATTATCGCTGAAGTTTCAGGATATGTTCACTTTGAAGATATTATTCCAGGTTCAACATTAGCTGAAGAAATCAACGAAGAAAGTGGTAACGTTGAAAAAGTTATTACCGAACTTCACCTTGATACAATGCAACCTCGTGTATTCATTACTGATGAATCAGGAAACGAACTTGGTAGTTATTATCTACCAGGAGGAGCTTATCTTCTTGTTGAAGAAAATACACAAATCAAAGCTGGAACTCAAATTGCTAAAACTCTAAAAGAGTCTTCAAAAACAAACGATATTACAGGAGGTCTTCCTCGTGTATCAGAACTTTTTGAAGCTCGTAAACCAAAATCACCAACTGTATTGGCACAAATTTCAGGAACAGTACAGTTTAAAGGTGTTTCAAAAGGTAAACGAGTTGTAGTAGTTGTTGATGCTTATGGAAAATCATTTGAGCATCTTGTACCAATGAACAAACGATTGCTTGTTCGTGATGGTGATACAGTTGAAGCTGGTGAACAACTTTGTGACGGAGCAAGAAGTCCTCATGATATCCTTGCAATTCTTGGTGAAAATGCTCTTCAAAACTACTTGATGGACGAAATTCAACAAGTTTACCGTGCACAAGGTGTAACTATTAACGATAAACATATTGGAATTATTGTTCGTCAGATGTTGCGCAAAGTAGAAATTGTTGCTGTGGGTGATACTAATTTTATTTTTGGTCAACAAGTTGATAAATATAAATTCCATGAAGAAAATAACAGGGTTATTAATAATGGTGGTCAGCCAGCTATTGCTCGTCCAATGTTCCAAGGAATTACAAAAGCATCATTAAATATTGATTCATTCATTTCTGCTGCATCATTCCAAGAAACAACTCGTGTTCTTACAAATGCTGCAATTGCAGGTGTTACAGATAATTTACGTGGTCTAAAAGAAAATGTAATTATTGGGCATATGATTCCTGCTGGTACTGGTATCAAAAATTACAGAAATGTAAAACTTTTTGATGACAAAGCTACCGATCTTGATTTGCAGATGGAAGAAATTCTTGAAAGACGCAAACAAGAAAAAGAAATGGAAAGTCAGATGGAAGATGTTTCCTATGAAACAGAGGAAGATTAATTCTTCTTATAAGCAAAAACAACAGGGATTGACAATCTCTGTTGTTTATAGTTAAATGTAAATTCACAATATTTTCATTGGAATTTATATTTAACAGATAATTAAATTCTAACTTTATTTTTGTCAAATTTAGCCGGGGTGCTGACCGGTGATAATATAGGAGAAAAGGCAAATGCCTACAATAAGTCAGTTAATTAGACAGGGTCGTAAAACAGCTGCTGTGACAACTAAGTCTCCCGCGCTTCAGTCTTGTCCACAGAAACGTGGTGTATGTACACGTGTTATGACTGTTACCCCAAAAAAACCGAACTCAGCTTTAAGAAAGGTTGCTCGTGTTCGCTTAAGTAATGGAATTGAAGTTACTGCATATATTCCTGGAATTGGACATAACTTGCAGGAACACTCAGTAGTTTTAATTCGTGGTGGTCGTGTTAAGGACCTTCCTGGTGTTCGTTATCACATTATTCGTGGTACAAAAGATACTCTCGGTGTAGAAGACAGAAAACGCGGACGTTCAAAATATGGTGCTAAGCGCCCTAAGGCATAAGGAGACAGTT
Source organism: uncultured Treponema sp. (assembly GCA_937890485.1). Classification (GTDB taxonomy): domain Bacteria; phylum Spirochaetota; class Spirochaetia; order Treponematales; family Treponemataceae; genus RGIG9060. The sequence goes on along the minus strand of CALBXN010000076.1, from coordinate 3,251 downwards.
AAATGGGAAGAAAAAATAAGTCAGTTAACCGTCCTGTAATGCCAGATGTAAAATACAACTCAGTTGTAATTTCAAAATTCGTTTCTCGCATGATGTTAGACGGAAAAAAGGCAACTAGTGTACGTATTATTTATGGTGCATTAGATTTGTTAAAAGCAAAGACAGAAAAAGATCCTTTGGAAGTATTCTTGAAGGCTCTTGATAATGTTAAACCTATGGTTGAAGTTAAATCACGACGTGTTGGTGGTGCTACTTACCAAGTTCCAATCGAAATTCGTGAAAGTAGACGTGAAGCATTAGCTATGCGTTGGGTTATCAATGCTGCTCGTGCAAAAAGTGGACGTGGTATGGATGAACGTCTAGCAGCAGAATTGTTAGATGCATACAACAATACAGGTTCAGCATATAAAAAGAAGGAAGATACTCATAAAATGGCAGAAGCAAACAAAGCTTTTGCACATTATCGCTGGTAAGATTTTACTGGTTGTAAAGAGAAAACTTCTTAAAAGGACCGTCTGGTTAGAAATATCGAAGATTTTCTTCGTTTCTAATTAAGACGGTTTTTTTTATAGTTTTCAAATATTTTACAAAAAAACGTAAATATATTCAAAAAAATTTAATAAATGTCTTGCAACTTTTCAAAATAAATTGTATAAGAATAGTAACCGATTAGTCGGTAATTGGGTTCTTTGAGAGTCAGGCGGTTTTGAAAAAAAAATAAAACCGGTAATTTCGTAAAGTTTTAATACTTTTAGGTGGAACTTAGATGTATTAATTCAGAAATTTACGACCCATGGGTGAGGGTAAAATCTGTCGTTGACAGTTTTATATATATGGAAGGGCATTCGTGGGTATCTGATTGATTTAGCAAAAGCTAAATTATGACTCCAGGATGCCAGACCAGTCATTAACCGAAAAGATTAGTGATGATAGGTGGTTCCAGAGTTAAACAGTCTGAATGGGATAGGCTGATAATTCTACAAAATTTACTTTAAAACCAATCCTGTCAAAATTATATCTTCTCGGAATTATATTGTGTGTAAGAATGTATTTGTTTCTTTGGAACATTTCATTCATTATAATACAACACATCATTTTTTTAATATGCCTTTAATCTGGTAAGGAGGATCAAATGGCAAAGGAAAAGTTCGAAAGAACCAAACCTCACATGAACGTAGGTACTATTGGTCACGTTGACCATGGTAAAACAACTCTTTCTGCAGCAATTACAATGCACTGTGCCAAAAAATTTGGTGACAAAGCTCTTAAGTATGATGAAATTGATAATGCTCCAGAAGAAAAAGAACGTGGTATTACAATCAATACTCGTCACCTTGAATATCAGTCAGATAAGAGACACTATGCTCATATCGACTGTCCAGGCCACGCTGACTATGTTAAAAACATGATCACTGGTGCTGCTCAAATGGATGGAGCTATCTTAGTTATAGCTGCAACTGATGGACCAATGGCTCAAACTCGTGAACATATTCTTTTAGCAAGACAAGTCGGAGTTCCTAAAATGGTTGTCTTTTTAAATAAATGTGACATGATGAGTGATCCAGAAATGCAAGATCTTGTTGAAATGGAAGTGAGAGATTTATTAACTTCTTATGGTTTTGATGGAAATAACACACCAATAATTAGAGGTTCAGCATTACAAGCATTAAATGGTGTTGCTGAATATGAAGCAAAAATTGATGAATTAATGGATGCTGTTGATAAATATATTCCTGAACCGCAACGTGAAATTGACAAACCATTCTTACTAGCAATTGAAGATGTTTTTACAATTTCTGGTCGTGGAACTGTTGTTACAGGTAGAGTTGAACGTGGTCAATTAAACTTAAACGATGAAGTTGAAATTGTTGGTTTAAAACCAACTCAAAAAACAGTTGTTACTGGAATTGAAATGTTTAGAAAACAATTAGATTTCGCTCAAGCTGGTGATAATGCTGGAATATTGTTACGTGGTACTAAAAAAGAAGAAGTTCAACGTGGACAAGTATTATGTAAACCAGGTTCAATCACTCCACACACTAGCTTTACTGCTGAAGTTTATATTCTTAAAAAAGAAGAAGGCGGACGTCATACACCAATATTCAATGGTTACCGTCCACAATTCTACTTCCGTACTACTGATGTTACAGGCGCTATTCAATTACCACAAGGTGTTGAAATGATTATGCCTGGAGACAACACAAAAATTACTGTGGAATTAATTGCTCCAGTAGCGATTGAAAAAGGTACTAAGTTCTCTATCCGTGAAGGTGGTAGAACAGTTGGTGCTGGTTCAGTTTCTGAATTAATGAACTAATTAAAAAAACAAAGTAGGTAATTTAATTACCTACTTTTTTAAATCTTCATAGAATGCGATTATACTAAATTGTTTGTATGGACCAAGATATAAAATACTTAATAATCCAAGTGTTAAAATATCTAATATGTTCCACCAAATAAATGAAAACATTAATGCAAACTTTTTCCATTTATATCCTTTCATCATTTCCCTACTTTTTGTAATCGCCTCGTTTGCAGTAAGGTTAGGGTTATCTTTAAGGATAAGTAAACTTAATGAATAACTATATGATTTAATGATTAGAATAATTGGACCAGCAATAGGTATCATAAACCATAATAGTTGGTACAAAATTACTAAAAAATGTGTTAATAATGCTTTGCCATATAATTTAAAACCACTAAACATATCTTCAAATCTTTTATTTTCACCTTTTAAACTTTTTGTATAATAATTAAAAACACCAATTGACAAAGATGAAGACAGAAAGAAAGGTACATAGTTAACAATTAAAGAATATAGTAATGTTACTAAAACAGGCATCCATCTATCAGCTTTTAAAGCAGATTTTGCATTTTTCTTAATTAATTTATTTGTCATATTAATCCTCCTTGATATGATATTATTATATAATATAATTTTAAAAAAATCAAAAAAAGTATCTGTATTTATACAGATACTTAGTTTTTATTATTGTTCTTTCTTTAATTTTTCGTAGAAAGCAACAACTGCGTGATTGTAGTATGGAGCAATGTATAATAAATTGATAATACCACAAGTAAGCATATCTAAAAGGTACCAACCTAAGAATGATAATTGGAATACAAAGAATTCCCATTTATGTCCATTCATCATTTCACGGCTCTTCGTAATAGCACCGTCAGCACTTAGTTCAGGATGATCATTAAGAATTTGATATGTCATTGCATAACTATATGATTTAATTATTCCA
>CALBXN010000075.1 GCA_937890485.1 uncultured Treponema sp. | reverse complement strand
TGAAGGCTTTGTCTTTGGCTGATATTAAAATTGGTTTTAAAGATGTTCCAACTGTGGAAATTGAAGATAATGGCACAACACTAATTGATGTGCTTGTAAACAACAAAATCTGTTCTAGCCGCCGTGAAGCTCGTGAGTTTTTGAACGCTGGTTCTATCACTCTAAACGGAGACAAAGTAACTGACGAAAATCTTGCTATCACTCGGGATTTAGCAATTGAAGGTGAAGTTATTGTTCTTCGTCGTGGTAAGAAAAAGAACTACATTGTGAAATTTGCGTAAGAGGTTTGATAAATAAAAAAAAGACTGTTTAATAGTATGGTCGTTTTGAAAAATTTTCAGTATGACGATACTTTTTTAAGCAGTCTTTTTTTTTTTTATTTTAGACTTTTACAATAAATCTACAATATCTTTTCTTTGCCAACGAATTGCAATATCTCGTGGAGTTTCACCTGAGATGTTTCTTACAGTTCTATCTAAGCCTTTTTCAAGAAGTTTTTGGATTGTATTTGCATCTGCAATACGGGCTGCATAGTGTAAAATTCCTTCTCCTTGATAATCAGTTTTATTTCCTGCAAGTTTTACAATATCGTTTAAAATTTCTTCCCTTATTGCATCATCTTGTTTTTTTAGAACTATAGAAATTGCACATTCTTTTTCATTGTCTGTTATAAATGGATCTGCACCATTTTCAAGTAAAACTTTTGATTGTCCTACTAAATTCTTAGAAACTGCAACTGATAAAGGTGTAATTCCGTCTTTATTTCTTGTATTAATTGGATAATTCATATCTACAAGAAAATCTAAAATCTCAACAGAAACATCATTTTCTAATGCAATATGAAGTGGTGTATTACTATCAGAATCCAAGAGTTTTGAGTTTGTTCCAAGAACTGCCTTTATTAAATTTTTGTCCTTTCCTTGTAAAATAATTGAAAAAGGTGTTATTCCTTGGGCATCACGGGCAAGAGGATTTCCTCCTGCTTTTTGCACAACTTCAATCATCTGTATATTTCCAGTGGATGCAGCTTCATGATAGGCGTTTCTTCCGTACATTTCTTGAATATGAGGGGAAGCACCTTTTTTTACCAAAAGATTAACAATATCTAAATTTCCACTTTGTATTGCATCCATTAAAACTGTTTTTCCTGTGGCATCTGTTGCATCAACATTTGCCCCATTGTCTGTAAGAAGTGTAACCATAGCAATTCTTCCAGAACGAGCGGCTTGTGCTAAAGGAGTTTTTCCTGCTAAATTTTGTACATTTAAATCGGCTTTCCATTGGATGAGTTTCATTGCAGAATTTTTTGAATCCCAGCGAACACAAGCGTGCAAAGGTGTGTTTCCTAAATAATCTCTTGAATTTTTCTGAGCTCCTTTTCTCATCAATAAATCGATGGTAGAAGAACTATCAGATTTTATCGCATTAAAAATTGCGGTCTCTCCATTTGCATTCCTGATGTTAGGATTTGCTCCTTTTTCTAAAAGAACAGCAACAGCATTATCAAGTTTCCATTCGGCAGCGTAATGTAAAGGAGTGTTTCCTGTTCCATCAGTTTTTTTGATTACTTCTGATGTTAAAATCCATTCTTGAGCTTCACCACCACCTGCTAATGCCATTCTTAAAGGAGAATAATTTTCATTGTTTGTTGAAAAAACATCAGCACCTTTTGCTAAAAGCATTTCTCCTGGGACTCGTCTGTTTTTTTGAACGGCTATATAAAGAGGTGTATCACCATTTCGGTTACGAACATCTATATCATTTGTTAAAGTAAGAAGATATTTTAATTGTTCTGTATGAGCATTGTTACTTATTGCAATGTGTAATGGTGTGTTTCCGTAAGAATCTCTAGAATTTATATTTTTTTTGTTCACCATTATTTTTAGTAATTCTGTTCCAGTTGTTTTATCTTTTGTTTCAATAATTCTTGAAAGAGGAGTGTTGCCTTCGTTATCTTCTGCATGAATATCTGCTCCTGCCTTTGCGTAAAATGCAACATGTTCTTTATTAAGCCTATCAACTGCAAGAGCCATTGGTGTAATACCTTTTTTATTTCTTTCGTTGATGTCAGCTCCACCATTTTTCAAATTTTCTAACATTTCAACTTCCATTCCGCTCATTGTTGCAATGTGAACAGGAGTATCTCCGTACATATCTTTTGCATTTGGATTTGCTCCATGAGTAATAAGTAATGAGGAAATATCAATTCGTGATTCCTTAGGTATAACTAAGAGGAGAGGTGTTTTCCCTAAACTATCTTGAGAATTAGAATCTGCTCCTTTGTCTAATAAAAGTTGTACAATTTCCTTGTGTCCATAGCGAACAGCTTCATGAAGTGGAGTTGAGCCTAGGATGTCTTTTGCTTTCACTGACGCACCATTTTCTAACAAATATGTGGTGATTGCTTCGTGTCCGTAAATTGCTGCAAAATGTAGGGGAGTTTGTCCATCGTCAAATCTTAAAGAAGTATTTCTTGTTTTTACGGCATCCTCAAAATAACTGTATTGGTTTCTAAAAGGAACTGCACCTGCTAAAATTAAATTTGCAGCCATATTTATTCCAATTTCAGAATTTTTTGCATAAGCTAAAGATAAAGGAGTTTCTCCATTTACATCAATGTAGGAAAGAGGAATTTCTTTTTTCAAACAGTATGCTAGTGCATTTTGATTTTCTGTTTCTACAAGATAATGAACAAGATTTCTGTTATTATCATCTTTTGCTAAACCAGTTTTTGTTGTAATTATTGCATCGTAATATTCATAACCTTTTGCTAGTCCTAATTCTAAAGCAGTGATTCCTTTTCCGTCACGAGCAAAAATATTTGTTCCAATAGCAGCTAAAACAGCAGTTGTACCTTTTGCATTATTTTTGATTGCAACATGAAGTGGTGTATCTCCATCATTATTTTTTAATTCTACATTTGCCCCTTTGTAAATGAAAAAAGTTACTAAGTCTGTATCATTTATTTTTGCAGCTGTATGTAATGCCGTATTTCCGTATTCATCGGTTTCATTTATATCAATTTTTGCTTGAAAAAGCTCTTTTGCCTCGTTGCTTCTTCCTTCTAAAATCAATTGCTGAATATTTTGTGTCTCTTTTTTTTCAACTATTGGATTTTGTGTTGTTTCTGTTTTGGGGGTTGAAACACAAGAAAAAACAAACATCACTGTTAATGAAAATGAAATTACTAAATTGATTTTTTTGAACATAAATTCTCCTAGTAAAAATAAACACTTCTATATTTTATTATCGAAAAAAAATGATTTTAGGTTGAGTAATATTTAAATTGATTTTGTTTATTTACAATTTGGACATAGTCCCCAGATGTTGTACTGGGTTTTGTTTGCTTCAAAGCCTTGAGGAAGTGAAAATTCAGGTCTAAAGTGATTTTCTGGTGGATTTTGTTCTACAAAAATATCGTGAATGGTTTTACAGTTTGTGCATTTAAAATGAATGTGTTCTAAAATTTCTGCGTCAAATCTTAGTTCTTCATCATCAATAAGAATTGTTTGAACAAGACCGTTTTCAATAAAAAGTTTTAGTGTGTTATAAACTGTAGTTTTAGAAAGTGTTGGCATAGAAGGATGTAAATCTGAATAAATCATATCTACAGTTGGATGATTTTTTCTTTCTAATAAATATGTATAAATTGCTAATCTTTGTAGAGATGGTTTTATGTTATGTGCTGATAATTTTTGTATTATTGCTTCCTGCATTTTTTTTTCACCTCCAAAAGACTTAAAAAAAAAGTCTGTCTAAAAAGTTTTGTCATATTGAATGATTCTTATTAGACAGACTTTTATTAAAATATATTAGTTACCAAAGTAGCGTGCTAAAAGACCTCTGAAACCTGCTCCGTGGCGAGCTTCATCTTTACACATTTCATGAACTGTGTCATGAACTGCATCATAGTTAAGTTCTTTTGCTCTTTTTGCTAACATCAATTTGCCTTCGCAAGCACCTGCTTCTGCATCTGCTCTAAGTTCAAGATTTTTCTTTGTGCTTGTTGTTACAACTTCACCAAGAAGTTCTGCAAAACGAGCTGCATGATCTGCTTCTTCAAAAGCGTATCTTTTGAAAGCTTCTGCAATTTCTGGATATCCTTCTCTGTCTGCTTGACGACTCATTGCAAGATACATTCCAACTTCAGTACATTCACCCATGTAGTTGTCTCTTAAACCTTGAACAACTTCTGCATCTAAGCCTTTTGCAATTCCTACTTTGTGTTCATCAGCAAATCCTGCAAATGCTTCTTTTTCTTTGAATTTGTCTTTTGCAACTTTACATTGTGGACATTGATCTGGAGCTTCATCTCCTGTGTGAACATAACCACAAACACTACATACCCATTGTTTCATAATAAATTCCTCCAAAAAAAGTTAAATAAAATATAATTGTTTTATATTTGTAATGATTACAATCTTGATATTATAGCAATATTGTGATTCTGTCAATAATTTTTTTGTTTTTTTCTAGGAAATTTTTTATTTTCTTATTTTTTCCTGAACAGATTCTTGGGCAGACTTAAAAAATATTTTTATTGTTTCAAAAATAATTTCTTTTGTGTCAGAATCAAGGTTTCGTAGATGATGGATTATTTTTGCAGAAGATTTAAACCAGTTTTCAGTTATTTCTGTGATATTATTTGCTTCGGCAGATTCAATAACATTGAATAAGGCTTCTATAAAAGTTTCGCGTTTATCTTTGTCTGTTTGTTTTAACCAAGTTTTAAGAGTTTTATCGATAAATAGACTTTCTTTTGAAAGTTCTTCTGTTGTTACAAAATTAGTTCCTAAAAGATTCCATGTTAATGGATCGTGTTGCATAATCCCATTGTTGGAACTTTCTACAATTGTTTTTTCAATTCCTGTATCAAATAAAATTCCCACTACTGATTTTTTTGGAACAAAGTTTTTTATTTTCTTCTGAATTGATAAAAATCTTTCATCTTTCAAAACTATTTCTTCAAAACCAGGTCCATCAAAATTGTAAATTTGCAAAATGCGTTTTTGATTTTTTATGTTACAGTAAGTTCCAGAAAATAAGGCAAGATTTCCACCTTTAGAGTGTCCTCCAAGATAAAATTTTCCGCGTAAATTTTTGCAGGCATCATCAAAATATTTTACAGCTTCAATTTGTGCAGGAATAGGAAGTTTAAATGCCATATTAAAATCTTCTTTCCAGCCAACAATACTTTGGTCTGTTCCTCTGTAAATTATAAAGTTTGTTTTATCTGGCAAAATAAAATTTATGGCTGCAAATTGTTTTTCTTGTTCAATGTCTGTGGAACTTACAAATCCACAAAGTTGAATGTTACTAAATCTTTTTGATTCTCCTGCTTTTTGTAATAAAGTTGTAATTTCTGAATTGATTAAAGGTCCAAAATTTATTCGTTTTTCAAAGTCTGAGGAAGTTGTCAAAAAAATCCAAGCCTGTCTAAGCGAAATTTTTTCAGAAAAATCTGCACTTACTATATCAGAAAAATCTATATAAGCTAGTTGGCTTAAAATTACTGCGTCAATTTCATTTAAAGGTGAAATTTTAAATGATAAATCACCACGCCAATCAATGTAATCAATTATATTATTCATTGTAATTCCTTTTAAACTTTATTACGGTAAGTTTAATTCAATTTTTCCATCTAATTCAAGCCAAACCAAATGGCAATAAGTATTTTCGTATCTTGATAACAAGTAATCAAAGGAAGTTCTTCGAGTTCGCTCTAAAACAGGAAGTCTAAAAATTCCATCTTTGTTAAAATACGGAAAAAAAACTGCAATGTGGTAATGTTGAATCATTGTAGGATTTTCGCCAAAATCTCCATTAATAGAAACCAAATACCATCGATTTGGATACAACAAAGTTTGTTCTTTTAATACTTCTGGAATTTTTTCTATTGGAAAACCTCTATCTTTTACATATTCGGCTTTGAAGGAAAAAGTTACATCATGACTATTATAAAAAAAATTTTTTTTGTATTTTTCTTCTGCAATTTCTTTTGCAATATTTCTTGTCCAGTCTAATCCAAAAAAAGGGGCTCTAGATTTTTCATATTGAAAAGTAAATTTATTTCCTCTTAAAAAAGGGTAGGGTTTTCGTAAATCTTGAATAGACATATACCTGAGTCTAGTGTGATTTTTTTTTCTAAGTGGATAGTAAAATCCGTCAGCAATCCATTTTGCGTATCCTGAACAGCAAAGACCAAAACTTCCATTTTGTTCGCTTATATATTTTCCTGTTGCATCAATAACTCCAACTGATGAATCTGGAATTAACATACTTAAATTATCAATTTGAACTACCCGTTTATATGCTAAATCATAATATTCTTCGATTGAATTTTTTATTGAAGGGTTTACAACTGAGTTTTTTTCAAAATTATTTTTGTTAATTGAGTTTTGCAACCAAGTTGGCAAAGAAATTTCTGAGTGTATTGATTGCAAAACTATAAAAATGTAAAAAATCTTTGAAAAGAATTTTTTATTGTTCTTCAAAAAAACAAACCTTTATTTCTGCTCGTCGGTTCATTGCATAATCACGAGGAGTTGTTTCTTTTTCTACTGCTTTTTTATCCCAACTAAAACCTTGAGTTATAATTCTATGTTGTGGAATATTAAAAGCTGTATTCATAATTTTTTTAATCCATAGGGCTCGGCGTTCAGAAAGTTTTTGATTAAAGTCATGAGGACTTACGCTATCTGTATGACCGTCAATTGTAAAACATGCAGAATTTAATTTATCAGAAGGAATTTTTGATAAAAGATTTGCAATGGCAGCGGCAGTTTCATAAAAACGCATTTCATCATAAATATTTCCTGCTAAAAGATATTTACCTCGTCCAGGATATTTATCTGATGGTTCAAGCCATTCTCCATAATCAAAATAAATTTTTCCTAAATCTACAGATTTAATTTTTGCTAACAATTTTAGAGTTTCATCATCAACTTCATTTATGTTATATCCACGAACTAAAGATGATTCTGTATCAATGGAATCTACAACTGTAAACATTTTACGCCAAGAATATTCATTTTGTAAGACTGTATCAAACAAGGCATAATCCTCAGAATTTAGTGCTAGATACAAAATTTCGTTTTCAAAAGCGTTGCTTGAACGAATTAATTGTTCTATTTTTGTCCATTTTTGTTCTGGAGTTTCAATTTCTTCTGTAGGTAATTGTTCATTTATTTCTGTTGATTCAACTGCTATATTTTCAGAATTTTCTGGAACTTCATCCATTTTATTGGCAGAAACTAACATAAAAATTATTACAGCAAGTGTGATAACAACTAAACAAAAAATTCCAAGAATTACTTTATCAATGAAGTTTTTAATTTTTCGTTTTTGCTTCTTTTTTTCACAGTGTTTACAATTTTCTTTGTAAATAATTTGGTCTGTAAAAAATCCATCAGAATCTGGAACTAAAAACATCAATTTTTGGTTTTTACGTTCTACTTTTACGCTTACAAGACCATTCACTTGTTCGTGGGCAATAATATCCGCATTGGTTTCTACAGGAATTTTATTTATTTCAAGAATTTTGTCGCCGATTTTCAAACTTGTTTTTTCAGCATCGCTGTTTGGAACAAATCCTTCGATAATAGTTGAGATTACAAGACTAGAACCGCATTTTTTACAATTATTTACCATGAAATACCTCTCACATTTTAATGATAATATTTTACTTTATGTTTACTTATTAAGCAATAGAAAAAAAATTTTAGTATTTATTATTTTTTTTTAATGTGATATATTCGTTTTATGCGTTTTAAAGATATTGAATTTCAAGGAATTGCTCCAGAATGGGAAGGTTTTAAACTTGGCAGATGGAGTAATGGACCAGTTAATGTAAGGGATTTTATTATCAAAAATTATACTCCCTACGATGGTGATGAAAGTTTCTTGTGTGGAGCAACTAACGCCACAAAAGATTTATGGAATCAAGTTTTAGATTTATCTAAACAAGAGATTGCTGCAGGTGGTGTTTTAGATATGGACACAAAAATCATATCTACTATTACATCCCATGGACCTGGATATTTAGATAAATCAAAAGAAAAAATTGTGGGACTTCAAACTGATAAACCTTTTAAACGAGCATTAATGCCTTTTGGTGGAATCAAAATGGCTCAAAAAGCTTGTGAACAAAATGGATATAAGGTAGATCCTGAAGTAACAGAAATTTTTACAAAATATAGAAAAACTCATAACCAAGGTGTTTTTGATGTTTACACTCCAGAAATGCGTATGGCTCGTCACGCAGGAATTATTACAGGTTTACCTGATGCTTACGGACGTGGACGTATTATTGGAGATTACAGAAGAGTTGCTCTTTACGGAATTAATCGCTTAAAAGTTGAACGACAATATCAAATTGATACTTGTCTTAAAGAAATGAATTACAGAAATATCCGTTTGCGTGAAGAACTTGCAGACCAAATGCGTGCCTTAGATGAACTTGCGGAACTTGGTCGTATTTACGGATTTGATATTACTCGTCCTGCAAGTAATGCACAAGAAGCACTTCAATGGATGTATCTAGGTTATCTTGCTGCTGTAAAAGAACAAAATGGCGCTGCAATGTCATTAGGACGAACTTCAACTTTTATTGATATTTATATTCAAAGAGATATTGAAAAAGGAATTTTGACAGAAGAACAAGCTCAGGAACTAATCGATCATTTTATCATGAAACTTCGCTTGGTACGTTTTGCTCGAACTCCTGAATATAATTCTTTGTTCTCAGGGGATCCTCAGTGGGTTACAGAATCTATCGGTGGTGTAAATGTTGACGGGAATCACATGGTAACAAAAACTTCCTACCGATATTTGAACACTCTTGATAACTTAGGAACTTCTCCAGAACCAAACCTAACTGTTTTATGGTCTGAAAGATTGCCAGAAAACTTCAAAAAATACTGTGCAAAAATGTCTATCAAATCTTCATCAATTCAATATGAAAATGATGATTTGATGCGCGTTATCCATGGTGATGATTACGCCATTGCTTGTTGTGTTTCTTCAATGGTAGTTGGAAAAGAAATGCAATTTTTTGGAGCAAGAGCAAACCTTGCAAAATGTTTGTTGTACGCAATCAATGGTGGAGTAGACGAAAAAACAAAAGAACAAGTTGGTCCAAAATATCGTGCAGTAGAAGGTGATTATCTTGACTACGATGATGTTTTAGAAAAATTTGAAGCAATGATGGATTGGCTTGCAGAACTTTATGTAAATACATTGAATGTAATCCATTATATGCACGATAAATATTCCTACGAAAAATTGCAGATGGCTTTACATGATAGAGATGTAAAACGCTACTTTGCAACTGGAATTGCGGGGCTTTCAATCGTTGCCGATTCTCTTTCTGCAATAAAATATGCAAAAGTAAAATGTATTCGTGACGAAAACGGTGTAGTAGTGGATTATCAAATTGAAGGGGATTTTCCAAAATACGGAAATAATGACGATAGAGTAGACCAAATTGCTGTAATGATTTTGCGTCATTTTATCAATAAAATTAAATCAAATCATACATATCGTGATGGTGTTCCAACAACTTCAATTTTAACAATTACATCAAATGTTGTTTACGGCAAAAAAACAGGAAATACACCAGACGGAAGAAAAATGGGTGAACCAATGGCACCAGGTGCAAATCCTATGCATGGTCGTGATACAAATGGTGCTGTTGCATCTTTGGCATCTGTTGCAAAACTTCCATTTAGATATGCACAAGACGGAATTTCAAACACTTTCTCAATTATTCCTGATGCTTTAGGAAAAGATAGCAGTATTGATTTAGCAAGTATAAAAAATTATGGTGCTTGTATGTCTTGTGATACAGCAACTATTATGGCAGCTCCTACAGTGGCAGAAACACTTGCAAATCCTGTTCAAATTGAAAATCTTGTTTCTTTGATTGATGGCTATGCTAAAAAAGGTGGACATCACTTAAATGTAAATGTATTTACAAAAGAAACTTTACTTGACGCTCAATCTCATCCAGAAAAATATCCACAATTAACAATTCGTGTTTCTGGATATGCTGTAAACTTCATTAAGCTAACAAAAGAACAACAAGACGATGTAATTTCAAGAACTTTCCACAATAAGATGTAAAGTAATTAAGGCAGAGTTTATTTAACTTTGTTTTATTATACTTAGTTTATCAAAATAAAAAAAAGCAACTTTCAAATGGTATGAAAGTTGCTTTTTTTGCTTATTTTTGTTAATTATCATCCCAGACGCTAAGTTCTTCTAGAATTTCATCGTTAAGGTTAAGTTCTGCTTTCGAAAATCCTTCTGGAGGTCTATCTTCTATGAGTGCTTTTTCAAATTCTTCCAAAGGTAGAGGTTTTGAAAAATAAAAACCTTGTGCGTAAAAACAGCCAGCTTCGTGTAAAAGTCTTACATGACGAGAAGTTTCGATTCCTTCGCAAATAACGGTAAGTCCAAGTTTTTGTGCAAGTTGAATTAAAGAAATCAAAATTTCATATTCACGAGCAGAACTATAATTTGCTGTTAAGAATGATTTATCCATTTTTATAACATCAATATTCATTTGTTCTAGTAAAGTTAATGATGAATAACCTGAACCAAAATCATCTATAGAAATAATGAATCCCATTTCCTTAAATTTCTTAAAATGTCTTAATACAACTTCCATCTTTTCCATTGCGACACTTTCTGTGATTTCAATTTCAAGAAAGTGATGAGGAATATTGTACATATCTGCAATTACTTGAATCTTTTCTGGGAAGAGATCATCTTTTGCGTGTAAACGCGAAAAGTTACAAGAAATAGGAACAACTTTTATACCTTGATCCATCCAACGACGAAGATTTTGACAAGTTTTTTCAAAAACATAATAATCTAATTCTGTGATAAATCCACATCGTTCAAAATATGGTAAGAAAAAAATAGGTGGAATTATACCTTTCTCTGGATGAATCCAACGAACTAAGGCTTCTGCTCCACAAATTTTATTTGTGTTAATATCGTATTTTGGTTGATAATATGGCTGAAATTCTTGATTTTTGAAAGATTGAATCATGTTTTTGTCGACAAGTTTTAATTCTTCAATTTCTTTTGACATATCTTGTGTAAAGAAAACAATTTGAGATTCAAATGGATCTGAAATTGAATTTACAGCATGATTTGCTCTTTCCAACAATGAAGAGAATGTTTCTGTTTTATTATTGTCTGTAACAATTACACCTGCTTTAATAACAAATCTGAAACTACAAATTTTTTCAGCTTCTAATTGAAATTCCTGCACAAATTTTTCAAAGCGTAACTCTAAATCTTTTTCATTAGTAAATTTTGCTAAAATAACAAAGTAATCTGCCCATAAAGTTCCAAAGTTTTCATCATTTTGAATAAAATTATTTTTTATGAGTTTTGCAAAAAGTTTAAGAACTTCATTTCCTTTTTCTCTTCCGTATGTATCGTTTACAAATCGGAACCTAGAAATATTCATATTAACAAGTGCATATTGCTCTTTTGTATTCAGTAATTTTTTGTTTATTTCATGTTCAAGTTTTGTACCATTCCAAATGCCAGAATTGCTATCAAAATATAAGGCTTTCTGTGTTTTTCTGTGTTCTAAGATTGTATAAATGATAATTCCCATTACAACAATTATAAAAACCAAAATAACTAATATAAATTGTAACTTATGCTTTTTTACAAAAAGGTCAAAAGTCATTGGTGGAGAAATTCTACTTGCTTCATCAAAATAATTTGAAATTTCTGATGGTAAAATTGCTAGAAGAGATTTTTCAATTATTGTATATAGTTCAATAGGTGCCTTTTTTGATAATCCTACATACAAAGTAGTATTTCTATCACCTTGAAATGCAATTTCCAAATTACTGAAATTATCTGTTTGAAAAAGATATTTTCGTATAGTCGTGTTTAGATAAACATTTTTTGCTTCGCCTTTTTTTACAGCGTCAAGACATTCTTTATTTGTTTCTTTTAAAATGATGTTTGTTTGTGATTTTAATTTTTCTAAATTTTCAGGATCGATTGAACCGTATGTGAAAGTTGAAATATCATTTTTTACTTTAGGATTTTGAATAATTTCCATAGGAATTGAATAATATGGTCTTGTAACATTTATTCCGTAAAGTTCTGCTGCTTGAATAGAATTATCAAAGGCTGTATCGATAAGTGCTGTTCCATCTTGCAACGCTTTTTTTGCATCCTCTTTTGTAAGTACAGGAATAAAATTGAATTTAAGACCTGTAGTATTTGAGATTTTATCAAATACTTTTCTTACTGCACCTCTAAATTCTCCATTTTTGTTTGTAAATTCTATAGGTGCCCAATTAGATTTATAAACTGCATTTATTACAGGATTATTGTTTATAAATTCTTGTTCTTGTCTAGTTAAAACAATTTGCTTTTGACTTTCGCCCAAGAAATAATATGTATGTAAAAGATTATTATAATCAGGATGTAATAAAAGTAAGTTTGAAAAAGCATCTTCTAATTCTTTTATCAAAACTTCATTTTTTATATTTGTACAAATATATAGAGGTGATGATTCAAAGTGATGAACAATTTTTATATTTGCTTCATTTTGATATGTAACATTTGCACCTGCATCAATTTCTTTTTCTGACAATGCTCTGAGAATATCTTTATTTGATGTAAAATATTTTTTATTTATTGAAATATTGTGTTTTTTACAATATTGATCTAAATCCTTTTCTATTAAACCACCTTTTATTAAACCAATCTTTTTTTTATTTAAGGTTTCTGGATCGCTGTAAAAAAATCTGTTATCATCACTTCTAACAAAAATACTTGAATCTGAAATTCCTGTATGATTTTTTGAATAGTATAATGTGTTTTTTAGATAATCAACCTTAGGTAACATTCCAGAAAAATCTATTTCACCTGTTTGCAATGATGCTAGTGTTTCTGTCCAGGTCATAGGGATGAATTCAATCTCCCATTGAGCTCTTAAGGCAATTTGATTAAAATATTCACACATGTATCCTTCTGCTTTACCATTTTCATCGATAATTTGCATTCCTTCGATAGGAACAAAAGCTACTGTGACTTTTCGTTTTTCTGCAAAAAGAGAAAAATTACATACAAATAAAAAGAGAATAATTACTGAAAATAATTTAAATCTTAGTTTTGCCATAATAATACATTTTATGTTATGATTAAAAACGCTGTCAAGAAAAAAAATGATATTTTTACATAAATTTTATATAATGGAGAAATTTGATAAAATATGAAGAATGATGAAGAAAAATTAGTTTTAACTGAAAAACAAGGAAATATTCACTCTATAGAAACTTTTGGTTCTGTTGATGGTCCTGGGGTGCGATTGGTTGTCTTTTTTCAAGGATGTGTAATGAGATGTAAATATTGTCACAATCCTGATACTTGGAACCTTGATTCTGCAAATAATACTTCTATAAAGAAAATGACTTCTTCAGATATTCTACAAATTTATGAAAAAAATATGGAATTTTATAAAAAAGGTGGAATCACTGTTACTGGAGGAGAACCACTTTTACAAATTGATTTTTTAATTGAACTCTTTTCAAAGGCAAAAAAATATATTTTACCTTCAGGTTTTGTTACAGGAAAAAATAATGGAATTCACACAACATTAGACACCTCTGGTATTATGTTTTCTTCTTCACAAAATGAAATTTCAAAATTCGATAATCTTTGTGAAGTTACAGATTTAGTTATGCTAGATATAAAACACATAGACGATGAAAAACATCGGGAACTTACAGGCCATTCAAACAAAAATGTTTTGGCTTTTGCAAATTATCTTTCTAAAAAAAATATTCCAACTGTTATTCGATATGTTTTAGTTCCTTCTATAAATGATGATGTTGAATCTTTAGAAAAATTGGCAGATTTTGTTTATGCCTTGCAAAGTGTACAAAAAATCGAAATTCTTGCTTATCACGATATGGCAAAACTAAAATATGAAGCTTTAAAAATAAAATATCCTCTTGAGAGCATAAAACCAGCTACAAAAGAGGACGTAAAACGTGCTGAACAAATTATCAGCAATCGGATAAAATTAAATTTAGGTTAAATTATAAAGCACTTTCTACAATTTTTTGTACTTGTGCTGGAATTTCTCGTAATTCTTCTTTGCTTAATCCTTCTGTTTTTACCACAGGATGAATTGTAAGTTTGATTTTTGCAGGTTTTATTCTTTTATGTTCTTCGTAGATTTTCCAAGTTCCATCGATTGTAACAGGAACAATATCTGCACTTGATTGAAAAGCTAATTTAAAACTACCTGGTTTAAATTCTTTTACAGGACCACCTTTGCTACGAGTTCCTTCTGGGAAAATTACCATGGAATAGCCGTTTTTTACATTTTCGATTCCTTGATGAATGGCTTCAATTGATTGTCGCGGATTTTTTCTTGCAAGAAAAACACACTTCATCAATTTCATCCAATCAGAAAGTATTGGTACTTTTAAGATTTCGATTTTGGCGATAAATGCTTTTTGATATGGAATGTATCCCAACAAAAGAGGAATATCCATAAGACCTTGGTGATTTCCAATATACACAACACTTCTATCTGAAGGAATATTTTCTAATCCTATAACTTCAACTTCTGCACCTGTAACATCAACGCAATATTTTGCCCAATCTATTACAAGTGGAGCGATTTGTTCTTTAACTTCCTGCTCTTTTCCTTCTTTTTCAAGTTTTTTTACTTCTTTTAATTTTTTTTGTTTTTTGAACATATAAAAAATGATTTTTAACAAAACTCCAAGAGTTCTAAACATAATATTTGCCTCGCAAAAAAATAATCTATAAAAAAGTATACAAGATAATGTAAAAAAAATAAAGGGAAGGCTAAAAACACCTTCCCCTACAAATTAGTTAAACTAATTTAATTATTTTCCAATGATTGCTTTCATAGCTGTCATGTAACCACGAAGTTTTTTACCTACGATTTCAACTGGGTGATTTCGGATTTCTTCGTTTACTGCAACTAATTCTGCATTTGAAACACTGTTGTCTTTTACATTTAAGCCTTTACCAATAACATCTGTATCGATTTTTGCCATA
Source organism: uncultured Treponema sp. (assembly GCA_937890485.1). GTDB lineage: Bacteria > Spirochaetota > Spirochaetia > Treponematales > Treponemataceae > RGIG9060. The sequence goes on along the minus strand of CALBXN010000075.1, from coordinate 6,058 downwards.
AAGTCTTTAAGTAGTGGACGGCAAGCATTGTCAAATAGGTAACATCCATATTCAGCAGTATCTGAAATAACTTTATTCATTTCGTAAAGTTTTTTGCGGCTGATAAGATTTGCAATAAGTGGAGTTTCATGTAGTGATTCATAGTAAGCACTTTCGTCTTTGATTCCTGCGTCTGTCATTGTTTCAAAAGCAAGTTCAACACCGGCTTTTACCATTGCAACCATCAAGATACCTTTATCAAAATATTCTTGTTCAGAAATTTCTTCGTTTCCTGCTGGAGTTTGTTCAAAAGCAGTTTTTCCTGTTGCTTCTCTCCAATCAAGAAGATTTTTATCTCCATTATCCCAGTCAATCATCATAGTTTTTGAGAATTCACCAGAGATGATGTCATCCATGTGTTTTTGATAAAGTTTTGCCATGATTGATTTTAATTCTTTTGAAAGCTCATTTGCTTTTAGTTTTGCAGGATTTGAAAGTCTATCCATCATTCCTGTAATTCCACCCCATTTTAGAGCTTCTGTAATTGTTTCCCAACCATATTGAATGAATTTTGCAGCGTAACTTGGAGCAATTCCTTTTTCAACCATTTTGTCAAAACACAAAAGAGAACCAGTTTGCAACATACCACAAAGAATTGTTTGTTCTCCCATAAGGTCTGATTTTACTTCTGCAACAAAACTTGATTCAAGAACACCAGCACGGCTTCCACCACATCCAACTGCCAAAGCTTTTGCGATTGCCCAACCTTTCCCTTCTGGGTCATTTACTGGGTGAACAGCGATAAGAGCAGGAACACCAAATCCACGAACATATTCTGTTCTAACTTCTGAACCTGGACCTTTTGGAGCCATCATAACAACTGTGATGTCAGGACGAATTTGCATTCCTTCTTCAATCATGTTGAATCCGTGGCTATACCAAAGACTAGCACCTTTTTTCATTAATGGTTGTACATTTGCAAGTACATTTGAGTGTTGCTTGTCTGGAGTAAGGTTTCCAACTAAGTCTGCTGTAGGAATCATTTCTTCGTATGTTCCAACTTTGAACCCGTTTTCTGTTGCGTTTTTCCAAGATTGTCTTTTTTCTTTGATTGCACTTTCTCTTAAAGCATAAGAAACATCAAGACCTGAATCTCTTAAGTTCATACCTTGGTGAAGTCCTTGAGCACCACAACCAACAATAACGATTTTTTTACCTTGAAGAGCTTTTGTTCCATCTGCAAATTCATCTTTTGACATAAATCTACAATGTCCTAATTGTAATCTTGCTTCTCTCCATGGGATTGAGTTAAAGTAATTTTTCTTTTCCATAATTAAAATATCTCCAAAAAAATTTGATTAAAATTTTTATTACTACTGAAAGTATCCTTACTTTACATAATATCGAAAATAGGATATTGCGTAAAGTAATTAGAATAAAATATATAGAAGAATTTTATTTTTTTGCAAAATCTTAATTCATAAATTATATTTTTGTGTAGAGGTATTTTATGAAGAAATTAATATTTTCATTATTTATAATGATGGCTTTATCAGGATTTATTTTTGCTGATAAAAATGTTGCACTTTCAGACTTGCCAACAACAATTACTGATTTTATGAAAACTTATTTTCCAGAATCAACAGTGGATTATGCTGAATATGACGATGGAAAATATGAAATTTGGTTTTCTGTAGAAAAAGATAATAATGTTGTAAAAGGTGAGGCTGAATTTTCTAAAAGAGGTGATTGGGAAAACCTAGAATTTTATCTTGGTGTGCCAGAAACTCTTTTGCCAGAACCGGTTTTAACAACTTTGCGTCAAAATTTTTCTGATCAAGCAATTGTTTCTTTAGAGCGTGATAAACGAGGTTTTGAACTTACATTATCAGATTCAACTGAAATTGATATTTCTGAAGAAGGTAAAATTTTAGACTTAGACAAAGAACATCGTCACAGAAAATTTGATAAAAATAAATCTGATAAGGCAAAGAAATTTAAGGAGCCTAAACAAGATTCTTCTGCAACGATGGATTCTGTAGACGCTCTATAATATTTTATTTAACTTCCATTTTGAAAACTCCGTTCCACTGATTTGGTGGCGGAGTTATTTTAAAATGAGCAATTCTATCTAAAAAAACTGCGGAAGGTTTATCTCTGTATCTGTTCCAACATTCGCCAAAGAATTTTTCTGCTTTGTCCCAGAGTTTTCTTCTGTAGCAAGAAAGACCTTTTTCAAAAAGTGTTTTAATTTGAATTGCACTTTCTGGAGCAGAATTTACTGGATATAAAAGTTCGTAAATTCTAACAGGTTTATTTTTTCCTTTTACGGCGATAAAATCTAATTCTCTACAAACAAACATATCCTGAAGTTTGTCGTAAACTGCTTCTGAAATAATTGCTTTAGAACTATAAACTTTATTAGCACCTTCTAATCTTGCAGCTAAATTTACTGTGTCTCCAATTGAGGTAAAATCCATTCGATTTGAAGAACCAACGGAACCAAAAACAACTTTTCCAGTGTTTATTCCAATTCCCATGGAAATTACAGGTTCTCCTTCAGAAATACTGTGTTGCTGTTCCGCAAGCATTGCAGAACGAATTTCGATAGCAGCTTTACAAGCATTGATTTCTCTTCTTGGACCTGCAAAAAAAGCCATCACTTCATCCCCAACAAATTTATCAACATCACCACCATTTTTTAGGATAATTTGAGTTTGTATATCTAAATAATGATTAAGGATAGAAACAATTTCTTTTGGTTGCATCCCTTCGCATAAGGTTGTAAAACCACGAATATCAGTAAATAAAAAACATAATTCCCTTGTGCTACTTTTTCTTGTTTCTTTTTCTGCATTTCTTAAAGTAGAAACTGAAATATATGGAACAATTCCTCTGATTATAGAAATCATATTTCCAATTTCAACTGATAAATCTTTTATTTCATCTGTGGTACTTACAGAATCTTCAAAAACAAGGGAATCTGGTTGAATATTTGCAGAACCTGACATCATTGAAGATAAAGAATTTGAAGTTTTACTTACACTAGTTCGTAAAAATAACAAAGGATTTACAATGTAATCACAAAGAATGATAGTTAATACGATTGAAATATACAAAAAGAAAATTACGATAGCAATTACCGAAACAAAAGTTTTGAAATAAGGTTGCATCAAAACTTCTTCTTTGTATGTAACAACTGAAAAACCGATAAGTCTTTGACCTGAATTTCTTGATAAAGTTACAGGATAAATGTATTTGAAAGTTCCTAATTTTTTGTTAATTACAGGTTCTGTTCTGTAAGTTCCAGTTTGGTATCTGTTTATGTAATCTTTTGCTAAAATTGAAGAAATTGTTTTTTCTTCTGCATCTATTTTTGAAGGGCGACCTGTTGTGTATGCAAAGACATTGTAATCTGGAAAAACTGTACTTGAATCAATTTGTTCAAGATAAATTAACTCTGAACTATTAGATATAATAATATCAATTCTATCATAAGGATATTCGGAAAAAGTATTTGTGTTTTTTTGTTCATTAAAGAAGGCAGAAATTTTATCATTTTTTCCGTCGGCACTGTCGTAAACTGAAGCAGTTTGCTCTGCTTGGGTTTTTCCTGTGGCACTTACGGCTTCTATCATCATTTTTTGATATCTATTCAATATGATTGCCGAAAAAGTAACCAAAATTATAGTTATTGAACCAATTACAGTTATAAAAAGTTTTGTTTTAATTTTTGTCTTTTTTTCTTGAAGTTCTTTTTCTTTAGATTCTTGTTTTGATTTTAAATAAAGTTCTTTATATTCAGCGTACAAAGGATTTTTCTTTCTTAAATGATTAATTCCAACAAAAGAAAGTCCCATCAAAGAAAGCAAAGTTACAAAAAATGAAATGTAAATTATGATTGGAAGTTCTAAAAACCATCTGAAAGTGTTTGCACTTAAAACCATTGCCGTAGTTTGACAAAATATCATAAAGATGATGGCAATGTGACTAACTAGATAAATCGCTTTATCAGAAATTTTTTTTACAAAAACTGAAACTAATAAAAATATTGCTGCTAAAGGAACAGAATAAATAGAATAAAACAGCACTGACAAAATTGGTGAATAAAAAAATTGGGATATTTTTAATGGTAAATTCCATCCGTAGAACAAAATTGGATTAGAAGTTTCGTTAAATAAATCTAAACTATTCATTCCAACAGGAAGTAAAAACCAAGCAACAAAAAGAACTATGAAATATATTCTGTTGAAATAAAATTTTTCTGTTGAATTTAATTTTTTCATAAAAAGAAATCGTAATGTCTAGTAAATCAAATATCTATTAAAAATATAAAATTTACTAGACATTATTTTTTAGACTATTTGTTTACGCTATCTTTAAGAGCTTTACCAGCCTTAAATTTAGGACATTTTGAAGCTTTAATTTTGATTGTTTCACCTGTTTTAGGATTACGACCAGTTCTTTCACCTCTTGTGCCTACATCAAAAGTTCCAAAACCTACAAGTTGTACAGATTCACCTTTTGCTAAAGATTCTGTAACAGCTTCAATGAAAGCTTTTAGAGTAGCGTCTGTGTCTTTTTTTGTAAGACCAGTTTTTTTTGTAATTTCATCAATAAGTTCAACTTTGTTCATTTTATTACCCCAAATTTAGAATTTCATCAAAAATGATGTATCTAATATCGTAACGCATATTTAAAGAAAATCCAATGCTTTTTTATTATTTTTTTTAAAACTATAGCATTTTTATTGAAAAGTGTTTATACTAAAACACATCAAAATATAACGGAGTGATTGTTATGGTATATTCTGCAGAAGTAGAACACATGTGTCCATTGGCAAAAGCTGCTTATCATGGACCAGCTCCCATTCCAGAAGAAGGAAAATGGGTACAAGCAAAAGAAATTAAAGATGTATCAGGATTAACACATGGTATTGGATGGTGTGCACCACAACAAGGAGCATGTAAATTAACATTAAATGTAAAAGAAGGAATCATTCAAGAAGCATTAATAGAAACAATAGGATGTTCAGGAATGACACACTCAGCTGCTATGGCAGGAGAAATATTAACAGGAAAAACAATATTAGAAGCATTAAATACAGACTTAGTATGTGATGCTATAAATACTGCTATGAGAGAATTATTCTTACAAATAGTTTATGGTAGAACACAATCAGCTTTTTCAGAAGGAGGACTTACAATAGGTGCAGGTCTTGAAGATTTAGGAAAAGGACATAGAAGTCAAGTTGGTACTATTTATTCAACATTAGCTAAAGGTCCTAGATACTTAGAATTAGCTGAAGGTTACATAGTTGAAGTTGGATTAGATAAAGATAATCAAACTATTGGTTATAAATATGTAAATTTAGGAAAAATGATGGAATTTATTAAAGCTGGGGTTGAACCTATGGAAGCTATTGAAAAAGCTTCTGGAAAATATGGTAGATTTGATGAAGCAGTGAAGAAAATTGATCCTCGTAAAGAGTAGGCTTTTTGTTTTGGTGTGAGATGCGATAGGTAGCCGCCGAGCCTTTAATATATATTTTTTTAATGATCTTTTTAATTAAAGAATTATATATGGCAATTATGGGAATATATTTACTTAGAAATAATATTATCAAGGGTGCTATCTGGCAAGGTAAGATATGTACTGTGATTATTGATATAGGAATATTTATCTTATTATTATTCTCAAATATGAATTATAATATTGCCTATATTTTCATGTTTATCATGATTATCACAGTAGTTTATACATTAATTAAATATATTCAGTTTCATATTAATCTTATTCGAGGAAAAACATTTAAGAATTCAATTATATTTACAATATTTGCATTATTTCTTCTATTTATTTTGATTGGTATAATTACACCTTATATTAAACAGCCAGAAGTTAGCCAAAGTTATCAAGATGAGTTTAACATAGAAGATTATTATGGTACTCATACATCTAAAGATAGAGCAACTATTCTTGAAAAAAATGATGTAGCTTTAGAAGAAAGAATTCGTTTAATTGAGAATGCAAAAAATAGAATTATATTATCTACTTTTGATTTTAGATCTGATGTCTC
>CALBXN010000074.1 GCA_937890485.1 uncultured Treponema sp. | reverse complement strand
GTAATGTGGTAATTCCTTCGTTCGCGGTAGGAAGAACACAAGAGATGCTGTATTTCATCCGCAAAATTAAGGAAGATAATTCACTTCTTCCAAAAGAAATTAAAATTATCTTCCTTTCTTTTCGTATGTAATCCTTTTTGATATTCTGCAAAAAGAGTAGAATGTTTTGTTAAAACAAATTTGTGCCAAAAACTGCTATCTAATAATCCATTGGCAAAAAGTTGTCGTAAGGTTTCCATTGAGTTGATTAAATCTTGTGGAGTTTCGGAATAAAATCCATAAATCATATAAGCGTGAACTAAAATTCCAGCTTCTTTAAATGAAGCACAGCTTGCAACAATTGAATCAAAATCTGTTCCCTTGTTTACTTCTTGTAAACCTTTTCCTGTAGCAATTTCAATTCCACCAGAAACACCTGTTAATCCACCATAGCTAAGAAAGTCTGCTAAATCTCGGGAGAATGTTTTTTCAAATCTGATGTTTCCCCAAAAAGTTAATCGTTTTTCTTGCAAATTATTTTTACAATTTAGCAAAGCAAATTCTGATAATGATTTTGGAGGAGAGGCTTCGTCTACAAAATGTATTCCGTAAATGCCAGTTTTTTTTGCTTGGTCGTAAAGCCAATTGTACAAAAGTTTTGTATCGATTCTTGAGTAATTGCAAACATAATCAAGTGTCGTATCGCAAAAAGCACATCGATGCCAATAACAACCATGAGCAAGATAAGATTTAAGCCAGCTTCCGTCTGACCAAATTCTGTGCATTGGATTTATATCATCTGCAAGTCTTGGATAAAGTGAAAAATCAATTTCTGAAAAATCAGGAAAAACTTTTTTTGTAAATTCATTTTCTATTTTAGAAATTTGTAAATCATTTTCTTTTGGGTTAATAATTTTATTATTTAAAAAATAAGTTGTTTTATAATATTTGCTTTTATCTTTTGAAAAATTATTTTTCATTAAGTCGATATAAGAGCCGTACCCTCTATCGTAACTTACAAAATCTACATAATCAAAAAGTTTTGCTTCATTTATATTTCTAAGTTCTGTATTTATGAAACCTCCACCGATGGAAATTATTGCATTGCCTCCAAAATAATTTTTTATTTCTCTTGCAATATGAAGACTTGATGCAAAACAACCTGCAAATGGAACAGAAATACAAAATAAAATTTTTTCTTTTTCTGAATTTTTATTTTCTGTTTTTTGTGAAGTATCAATTTGTAAAAATAAATTTTTTAATAATGGGGTAAGAAAATTTTTTAAAATTGGTGAATCAATTACTTTTAAAAATTTTGAAAAATCTTTTTCACTTGTTGCTAAATGTTCTGCGTAACGAATTAAAGAAAAGTTTTTATCAAAAACAACATTGATGTAATCTGCTAAATCTGCTAAAGCAAAGGAAGCTAAAAATCTTGCATCGTCTATTGATACTTCTCTATTTAATTCTGAAAGAAAATTTTCCATTCTGTTTCCACGAGGTGCAAAAGGAGAAAAAATAAATTCATGGCAAAATTCTCTTCCGTTGGAATCTGTAAGAATTGATTTTATTTTATCAATCCAATTTATCCATGAATCTTTTTGAAAAATATATCGGTGTAAATTAAAAGAAGTATTTTCATCATTAGATTCTTGTGCAATATGTAACGCTTTTTCTGTTGTTAATTCAAAAAGTTTAGTTAATCCAGTTTTAGAAAAAATATTATTATATAGAAGATTTGATAAATCAAACCATTGTACGCTAGAAAATTTAATAATGTCTTGTTGTAAAAAAAATGATTTTAAATATGCTCCAGATGGATAAGGTGTATTTAATTGAACTAGTGGTGATTGAAAAATAACAACTTTCATAAATTGAATTATATCAGATATGACTTGATGTAGCAATAAAATATAATATATACTTTTAGTTATGATTTACGAAACAACAATTACAATTTTACCAGAAGAAGAAAATAATAAAACTTTAATTGAAAATAGAATCTTAAAACAACTTAGTATTAAAAATAAATCAAGTGTAAATGCTTTTGTTCTCAAGAAAAAATCAATTGATGCACGAAAAGGAAAAATAAAATTTCATTTAAAATATTCTGTTTATGTTGGAGAAAATCCAGAACAAGAAAAATTTATACCTAAGTGGAAAACTGTAAACTCAAATAAAAAAGTAGTAATAGTAGGTTCTGGTCCTGCTGGTCTTTTTGCAGCATTGCAACTTTTAGAATTTAGAATAAAACCTATTGTAATTGAAAGAGGAAGTAGAACTTCAAAACGAAAAGTTGATATTGCCAAAATTAGTACAACTGGTATTGTAGATGAAAACTCAAATTATTGTTTTGGTGAAGGTGGAGCAGGAACTTTTTCTGACGGAAAACTTTTTACACGTTCAAACAAGCGTGGTGATATTTCAAAAATTCTTTCTATATTTCATTATCATGGAGCTGATGAAAAAATTTTGTCAGATGCGCATCCGCATATTGGTTCTGATAAACTTCCAAAAATTATAAATAATATGATTGATACAATAATTAAATTTGGTGGTGAAGTTTACTTTGATAAAATTTGTACTGATTTAATTTTAGAAAAAGATGAAAAAAATAATTTTATTACAAAAGGAATAATTTGTATCGATTCAAATGAAAAAAATATAATACAAAAAATTTATTCTGATGCAGTTATTCTTGCAACAGGACATTCTGCAACAGATATATATAAAATGATTTATGATTGTTGCTATAAAAATAATCTTGAAGTGGACAAAGTTTTACAAGAAAAAACTTTTGCAGTTGGTGTTAGAGTAGAACATCCTCGTCAAGTTATTGATAAGATTCAATATCATGGAAAAGAAAGAACAGAAAATTTAGGTGCAGCAGAATATAGATTAACGACACAAGTTGATGAAAGAGGAGTGTATTCTTTTTGTATGTGTCCAGGAGGATTAGTTGTTCCTTCTTCATCAGGTAAAGAAGAAATTGTTGTAAATGGAATGTCACCTTCAAGTAGAAATTCTAAATGGTCAAATTCTGCTATAGTTGTTGAAGTAAGACCAGAGGATGCAAAAGAAATTTTACAAAAAAATAAAATTGATGATAATGAAAATTTACTTTCTACTTTGAACTTTAGAACATATTTAGAAAAATTAACTTATCAAAATGGAAATGGAATAAAAGCTCCTGCTCAAAAGTTAATTGATTTTATTGAAGAAAGAAAAACTAATACTTTCCCTGAAACATCATATACTCCAGGATTAATTTCTTCTCGTTTAGATTTGTGGCTACCTGATTTTATAAAATCTCGTTTACAAAAAGCATTCAAAAAATTTAATGAAAATATGAAAGGCTTTATTTGTGATGAAGCAATTCTTATTGCAAGTGAAACAAGAACTTCAACCCCTATAAGAATTTTGAGAGATAAAGAAACTATGGAAAGTCCTGTGATAAAAAATTTATATCCTGCAGGAGAAGGCTCTGGGTATTCAGGTGGAATTGTTTCATCTGCAATGGACGGAGAGAATGTTGCAAGAAAAATAAGTGAGAATTTTATAATAAATAATTTGACTCTATATATAAATAATGATACTCTATATTAGGAATGAAATATTATAAATTCAAATTTTTTATATTTTTCTCAACCTTATTTTTGTTAATAAGTAATCTTTACTCTGCTCAATATTGGGGAGACGGAGTTTTTGTTGATATTGGTTTTTCATCAAAAAATTTTGTTCCAAAACCTGTTCCTTTAGAAGGAACAATTGGTTTTAGACGAGAATTTAATGAAATTGATATCTTTTCAGGATTTTGTTTTGATAATTTTTCATTTGATTTTTCTGCTTCAGGAGTAATAAATCCTATTAAATTAAATAAATATAAATTGGGATTAGGATATTTATCTCATTTTTCTTTTTCCTATAAAACTGAATATTTAAGTGAACTGTTTATTAACGATAATGTTTTTTTTATTTCAAACACTTTTTGTGGAAAAAAAATTGAAAATCCTTTAAAAATAAATTTATCAATAGGCGTTGATTTAAAAACAACAGTTCAAAAACTTACAAATAATAGACTATCTTTTTTTGAACCTTTCCCAATTTTTGAATTTCAATTAGTTAAATCTATAAAAGAAAAACATGAAATTATGTTTAGATTTGCTACTTTTGATTATTTGTATTTTAAAGGATGGTTAAATACTTGGTGGCAATTTGGATACTCTTATGATTTTCCAAAGAGTTTTACTTTTGGAACTGTTATTGAACTTCTATATGCGGATCAAATTACTCTTTCTGGTGCTTTAAATGGATATCAATGTAAATTGTTTTTAGTTTACAAATTTTAATATAAGGTTTTTTATGAAGAAAATTTTTATTTTACCTATTACATTTTTAATTTTAATTTTATTTTCTTGTAGTTATGATTATCAAAAGTTTTTTTTTCGAGGACCTCATGTTGATGAACGTGCAAAAGAAATAAAAAAATTAAGTTCACCAATTAAAAACAGTTCTGAAATAAATTTTTTGGTGGTTACAGATTTGCATTTTGGTGGTAAAAATAAAAGACCTGAACAACAATTTTTAAATTCTTTAAAAGATAATAAATTTGAATTTGTAATTTTTTTAGGTGATTTGGTTGATACAGGATTTGAAGAAAATTATAAAGAAAGTGAAGTTTTTGTAGAAAAAATAAAAAAAATTAAGAATGATGTTTTATTTTATGTTTTACTTGGTAATCATGATTTATATCAAGATGGAATAGAACATTGGAGTAAATTAACTTATTCAACTAATAAAGATACTTCTTATTTTTATTTTCAGACTCCTACAAACTTAGAAAATAATAAATTTCGATCTTGGTATTTTTTAGATACAGCTAGTGGAATCTTAGGATACAATCAGTTAAATGATTTAAAACTAAGAATGGAAAAAGATAAAAATTCAAAAATTGTATTTACTCATTATCCTATTTATGCAGATATGTCTATGTTTGATTTTTTTAGACTTTCAGATACAAGAGAAAGAGCATTGTTGATAGAAATTTTTGATAAAAATAATGTAGATTTTGTTTTCTCTGGACATTGGCATTCAGGTGGAATATATGATTTTGGAAATTTTACAGAAATTTGTTTAAAAAGTTTTTGTGAAAATCGTGATGAAGAAACTTTTTGGACATTTGTAAACTTGGACGAATCTAATCAAAGTATGACTTTGAAAAAATATTTAGTAAAAAATGGAAAATTAAATACAACAAAAACAAAATATACTTTCAATAATTAATTTTTATGTAATTCTCTTTTTATTTATAATTTGTATAGTGTAAAAATAAATAAAATGTCAATTTTTAATTGACCAATTTTGAAATTTTTTATGATAAAATAAATTTAATATTATAAATATAAAAGAGGGAATATTATGGATTCTACCGAATATGAAAAATATTATGATGAAATGTGTTTAAAACATAATAATATGTTGGATTTCAATTTTTTTGAAGAAGATTTTTCTGAAATTTCTTTTTTAGAAAAAGCGATTTACTATGAAGATTTATCTTTTCTCGACAATGACAATTTATCTTTTAATGTAAATATGAGATTAAAATATAATTATACATTATTAATGATTGCAACTTTTTATAGTTCAGAAAAATTTGTTAATTATCTTTTAGAACATGGAGCTGAAGTTGATGCAATAAGTAATAGTGGGTCAACTGCATTGCATTATTTATGTGCAGATATAATGATTCAAAATAGAGAAGGTATATTTTTTTCACTTGTTAAAAATAATGCAAATATAGAACTTAGAAATTATGATGGATTAAATCCTTTTTTATTAGCAGCTGGTTCAAATGCTGTTGATTTTTTGGAACTTCTTATAGAATACGGTGTTGATATTAATACTACACATGATACATACGTAAATGCTTTATATTATGCTATAATAAAAGATTCTTATGAGGCTGCAAAATTTTTATTTGAAAAAGAATTATATCAATTTTTTAATAGCGAACAAAATTATGAAATGCTAACTTTTTTTATAGATAAAAAAGATAGAGAAATTGTAAAACAAATTCTAAATAAAATATCTTTTTCTCAAGAAGATTTAAATAGAGCTTTATCTCGGGCTGCTATTAGTAATAATTTAGGAATTGTTAAAGAATTATACTATTCCGGAATAAATATAAAAAATAATCAACAGTTGATATTAATTGCAAAAGCAAAAAATAATGAAGAAATGTTTCAATTTTTTAAAGAAAAAGGTGCTCCTATGGAGTGCTTGAAGGATGATTCTAAAATTAATAAAACTATTTCTTCTGGATTACAAAAAGAACATCAAACTAAAAAAGAGTTCTGTGATTTTCAGACTACATTAAATAAATATATAGTTTCTTTTTTGAAAAAAAATCCAAATAAAAAAGAATCTGATATTTATAAAAACAGTAGATTAATTTCTAGACAACTTTTTTCTAATATTAGAAAAAGAAAAGGATATAAAACTAAAAAAGATAAAATTGTTGTTCTTGCAGCAAATATGAATTTAACTTATGGGGAACTAGAAGAGTTACTTGAAAGTGCAGGTTTTGCATTGTCAGTAGGAAATGAAGTTGATGTAAAAATTATAAATGCTTTTAAAAATAATCAATATACCTATATTGAAGATTTATTTTTGTAAATTAGTAAATAATAAACTATACAGTTGAATGTTTGTTGTTCAAAATTAATAGTTTTTCGAAGTTAGGAGATTTTATGTTTTGTAATAAATGTGGAAATGAATTTGATAATAATTTTCAGTTTTGTCCTAAATGCGGAGAAAAAATCAATACCGAAAAGAAAGGTAATGAAGAATTTTATGCTTTCTGGATTTTAGGAATTGTATTTTGTATTTTACAGTATTTTTATGATTATTATTGTGTAGTATCTGTAACTGCTTTAGTTTTTTCTTGTATAGGTTTTTATAAATCAAAAGAAATTAGAGGTTTTTGGATGGTGATTTCAATTATTTGTATTACTTTTGCAGCGATTAGCGTATTGCTAAATGTAATTTTGATGTTAGATTGTTTATAAGTTCTTTGCTAATTTACTCTTTCAAAATCAATCCAATGATTGCAACTTGTAATTTTGCTGGAAGAATATTTAACAGTCGCAAAAGTGGATTTCGATTTATGTTGTAAATGAACTTTGGATTTTTACAAGAAATTGAAATTAAAACTTTTTGTGCTATTTTTTCTGGCAAAATATTTTTTGCTTCTACACTATCTACAATTTTCTTAAAACGAATTGCGTTGCAACTATAATTTTTTGTATTTTCAATAAATTTATCAAGTGCTGTAGTTGAAGCATTTAGTAAAGAAGTTTTTACAGCTCCTGGTCTAATTACTACAACTTTTATTCCAAGTAATTGCAATTCCATTCGTAGCGAGAAAGCATATTTTTCTAAAGCTGTTTTTGTAATTCCGTATAAACCTGTAAAAGGTAATGGATCTAAAGGTGCTAATTCACTTGTTGTAATAACAATTCTACTTTTATTTTTTAGAAGTGAAAAAAATTCTTTGTTAACTCGATATACTCCAAATAAATTGACTTGAAAAATTTTATTAAATCTATTTTCATCAATTTCGATTAAAGAATCTAAATCATAAATTCCTGATGTATGAATAATTGCAAATAAAGAATTAGTTTTTTCTTTGATTTTATTAAAAACATTTTTTACAGATACAGTTGAAGTTACATCACATTCAAATTGAAAAAAGTTTTCGGAACTTTCATTTGTTATTGATTTATCAATTCCAAAAACTCTGTAGTTTTGTTCAATAAGTTTTTTGCAGATTGCACTTCCCATGCCACCACAACAACCTGTAACTAAAATATCTTTTTGTTCGTTCATAAAAAGATTATAAAGTATTTATTTAATATTTTCTATTGAAAAATGAAAGAAACAAAAATTTTGTAAATAAAAAAGCCACCAAACATTTTTTTTTAAACGTTTAGTGGCGTAAATTAAAATTTAATTTTAAAACTTAGAATCTTGCTTTTATTCCAAATTCTTTTAATGCATCTGTAATAGATTCAATATTTTTTTGAACTTCATCCATTGTAAGAGTTCGTTCAAATGCTGAGAATGTAAATCTTACAGTTACACTTGTTTCTTCTGGCAAGTCGTAAACATCAATAATTCCGATGTTGTTAAGTTCTTTAATTCCAAGTGAATTGATTTTTTCTTTTGCTTTATTGAACATAACACCTTTTGGAATAACCAAAGAAATATCGTAATCAATTGCTGGGAACTTAGATGGATCATTGAATGAAATATCACTTGTTGTAATTGTATTAAAATCATCCATATCAATTTCAAAACAAACAATTGAAGCATTCTTATCAATTTTTTGTAAGTTAAAAGGATGAAGTGTACATAATGTACCAACTCTTTTTCCTTCGCAGAAAATTGCAGAAGTATTTTTTGGATGTTGCCAAGAATGTTCTGGAGCAATTTTTTCAAAAGAAATATTGTTTGTGTGTTTTACAGCATTTAGGATATAGCGTAAAATATTTACTGTTTCAAGATAAAGTTCTTTTTCATTTTTGTGTTTGTTATAAAGAGTTACACCGAGAGAACTTCTTTCGTTACAAGTTCCATCTTCTTTTGTGCCTTTTACAACACGACCGATTTCAAAAATGCTATAATTGTCTGACCAAGATTTATTTTCGTAAGCAAAACAAAGTAGAGTAGGCAACATAGAATTTCTGATAACAGTATTTTCTGGAGTTACGCTGTTAAGAAGTTTTGGATTTTCTTCAATTTCAAGATTTATATCTTGCATTTTCTTTCCTTCATACCAAATGTATGAATGAACTTCGTGCATAGAAAATCTTTTTACAAGAATATCTTTGATTTTATTTCCTTCTGAGCGTTCAACAGAATCTGCAACAGGTAATAGCAAACTCTTTGTTGAAGTTACAGCAAAGTTATCGTACCCATAAATTCTAGAAACTTCTTCTACAATATCAGCTTTTAAAGAAACATCTTTTGTTGCACGCCATGTAGGTACTGTTACTGAAAAATTTTCGCCATTTTGTTTTACATCAAAACCTAAAGCAGTTAAAGTATGATTAATTGTTTCTGAAGAAATATCAATTCCTGTATAACGGTCGATATAATTTTTATCAAAATCGATATTGATTGTAGGATATTTTTTTACGTAAACATCTGTGATTTGTGTTGATACTTCTGCTCCAGAATCTACTGAAGAAAGCATGTTCCAAAATCGTTTAGCTGCAAGTAGAGTTAATTCTGGATCAATCATTTTTTCATAACGCATACTTGCATCAGTTCTGTGTGCCAATCGTTGAGAAGTTTTTCTAATGTTAACACCATCAAAACAAGCACATTCAAGAACAACAGAATTACTTTCTCCTTCGATTTCTGATTCCAATCCACCCATAATACCTGCAATTGCAGAAGGTTTCCCGTTTGTATAAATCATCAAGGTATCTTTATCGATTGTGCGTTCTACTTCATCAAGAGTTTTGAATTTGTATTCTTTATCTTCTGTACCGATATCGATTGATTTAATTCCTGTTCCATCAAATGCATGAGTTGGCTGTCCCATTTCTAGCATAATAAGGTTTGTAATATCAACAAGCAAACTGATTGCTCTCATTCCGCAATAGAAAAGTCTGATTCTCCAGTTTGTAGGTGAAATTTTTCTTGTAATATTTTTAAAACCTACACAAGTATATCTCCAAGCAATATCAGGTCTTTTTATATCTACTGCAATTTTTTCAGAACCATTATAAACTGGTTCTGTAAGAGAAAGAGGAAGTAGAGGTTTGTTTGCAATTACTGCAAATTCACGAGCAATTCCGTAATGTCCCCAAAGGTCAGGTCTGTTAGTTAATGATTTATTATCAACTTCAAAAATAATATCATCAATGGCATAGATGGATTTAATATCAGTTCCAAGAGGAGCATCTTGGTCAATTACCATCAATCCAGAATGATCATCACTAATTCCAAGTTCATCTTCGCCACAACACATACCTTGTGATACATATCCTGCAACTGTTGCTTCTGTAATTTCCATTCCAACTACATGTGAGCCTACTGGAGCAAATGCAACTTTTTGGCCAACTTCTACATTTGGTGCCCCACAAACACAGTCTACAACACTAGAACCTGTATCAATTTTTAACAAGTGAAGTTTTTTTGAGTTAGGATGATTTTCTACTGATTTAATTTGAGCAACAATAACTCCTTGAACTTCTTTTCCTTTATAAATAATATCTTCAACTTCAGCAGTTGAAAGAGTAAATCTTTTAATTAAAGATTCTATATCTTCGCCAGATAAATCTACAAATTCCTGTATCCAATTCATTGAAACAAACATATTTTATTACCTTCCTAAAAATTTAAGCATTTACAAATTGTGAAAGAGCTTTTAAGTTACCTGAATTAAGAGTTCTAATATCTTTAATTCCGTATTTCATCATTGCAAGACGAGTTAATCCAAGTCCAAAAGCAAATCCTGTGTATTTTTCTGTATCAATTCCACCATATTCTAGAACTTTAGGATGAATCATTCCACATGGACAAAGTTCAAGCCAACCAGAATCTTTACAAGAAGGACATCCATCTCCCCCACAAATTAAACATTTAATATCTAATTCAAAGCCTGGTTCAACAAATGGGAAGAAACCTGGTCTAAGTCTAACTTCTACTGGACGACCAAAAACTTCAGAAAGCATTGTTTTCATAAAGTAGATAAGGTTAGAAATAGAAATATTTTCGTCAATCATAATTCCTTCCATTTGGAAGAAAGTATTTTCATGACAAGCATCTATAGATTCATTTCTAAAACATCTACCTGGGAAAATTGCTCTTAAAGGAGCACCATATTTTTCATTACAACATATTTTTTCATAATATAGTTTTGTGCTGCAGAAGTATGAGTCTTTAACAACTGACCTGTAGAAAGATAATAAGTATCTTGCATATCACGTGCTGGGTGATGAGGTGGAATATTTAAAGCTTCAAAACAGTGATAGTCATCTACAATTTCTGAATAATTTTCGATAGTAAAACCCATAGAAGCAAAGATACTTTCAACTTCTCTTTGAATAATTGTGATAGGGTGATAAGAACCTTCATCTTTGTTTAATGTTAAAGATTCATCATAGGATGGAGTATTATCAATTTTATTTTGCCATTCTAATTTTTGTAGTTCTTCTTGTTTTTCTTCGATTGATTTTTCAATAAATTGTTTAAAAGTATTTATAGCTTGTCCCATTTCACGCTTTTTATCGTTTGGAACATTTCTTAAATCCTGCATTAATTCTTGAACAGGACCTTTTTTACCTAGAAATTCAATACGTAATTGTTCAATATCTGCAAGCACTTTTGCTGTTTTAAGTTTTTCTTCAAAAACTGCTTTTAGATTATTTGTTTTTTCAATCATTTTATCCCCTTTTGTGTAAATTTTAAAAATCTACAACTTTATATTTTATAGTACATTTTTTTACACTTCTTGACAATACATTGTTATTTTGATGTAATTTTTCTTATGAATTATGAATATAGCAAAATTGTAGCCCTTTTTGACCTTGACGGCGTAATTTTAGATACTGAAAGCCAATATACAACTCTTTGGGAATCTATCGGAATTGATTTTTTAGGAAGAACTGGATTTGGCAATTTGATAAAAGGTCAAACTTTAGTAAATATTTTTGAAACATATTTTAAAGACGAATCAAAGCACGAAGAAATAAATAGAAGATTAAAAGATTTTGAAAAAAATATGAAACTACCATTTGTTTTAGGTGCTAAAGATTTTGTGCAGGATTTACGACAAAAAGGTATAAAAACTGCTATTGTAACAAGTTCTGATTCTTCAAAAATGGAAAGCGTTTATAAAAAAATTCCTGAATTTAAATCAATGTTTGACAAAATTCTTACTGCCGAAATGTTTGAAAAAGGTAAACCTAATCCAGATTGCTATCTTTTAGGAGCAAAACTTTTTAACGCAAAGATTGAAAACTGTATAGTTTTTGAAGATTCTTTTCATGGTCTTCAAGCTGGAAGAAGTGCAAATATGAAGGTAGTAGGTCTTGCTACAACAAATCCAAAAGAAAAAATTATTGATAAAGCGGATGTTATAATAGAAGATTTTTCAAATATTAGTATTGAGAAATTACTTGAAGACTTGTATTAAAAACTTCTTCATAATTATCTTTTTCTATTTTAATAGTATGAAAATCAAATGATTCAAGTTCTTTTCTATTTGATAAAAGATATTTTGTAAAGTTTTCCTTGTCGATTATATCTGATGTACAGTGAGTAGGGTGACGATTTTCGTTTTTAATGCGATTAGAAAATCGTTCAAAAAGTGTATCTGGATTTCCTTGTAAATATAAAATTATTACTTTATAGTTGTTTTGATTTGCTAAATTTTGTAATGTTTCAATTTCATCTTTATGGAAATTTGCTTCTAGAATTAAGTCTTGTTTTAAAAAAGCGTATTGATTAAAAATATGATTCATTACATTTACTGATGCTATACTTAATTTTTTATTTTCTTGTCTGTTAGAAAAACCAACTGTGTCTGATAAAATTTCTTTTAATATATCTTTTGTAAAGTATAATGCATTTAGGTTTTGAGAAAGTTTTTTTGCAAGAGTACTTTTCCCTGCAGCTAAATCTCCAGTAATTAATATCAGTTTTTGCATACTCTTATTTTATACAAAAACTGATATTTTTACTATAACAGATTTTGTATTATCAATAAAATTTATTACACAAAAAAAATATTTTATGTTACGATAAAATATGATTGAAATCTATCAAGAAGAAAATACTCCTGTAAAAGCTTTTTTAGT
Organism: uncultured Treponema sp.; assembly: GCA_937890485.1. GTDB lineage: Bacteria > Spirochaetota > Spirochaetia > Treponematales > Treponemataceae > RGIG9060. Next base: position 22,102 of record CALBXN010000074.1, on the reverse strand, counting down.
AGGATTTGAAAATTTATCAGAGTTGAAGGGGTTAGTAAAAACTTTAGGAATGGAAGTTGGTGGCGAAATTTTAATTTCTAAGGTAAAACCTAATCCTCAATATTATCTTGGAACAGGTAAAACTGAAGAAATAATACATAACGTGGAAGTTTTAGATTGTGAATGTATTATTTTTGATTTTGAAATTTCACCAACACATCAACGAAATTGGGAAAAACTTGCAAATATTCCTTGTTTTGATAGACACGAAGTTATTTTAAGAATATTTGAATCTCGAGCTGCTACAAAAGAAGCTACATTACAAGTTCAACTTGCAAATTTAGAATATTCTCTTCCAAGACTTGCTCATTCTTATGGTGATATGGCTCGCCAACGTGGAGGGGCTTTTGGTAGTAAGGGTAGTGGAGAAACAAAACTTGAACTTGATAGACGAAAAATTCAAGAAAAGATTTATTCAATAAAAAAGGAATTAGAAAAAGTTCGTAAAAATAGACAAACACAGCGCAAGCAAAGAGAAAAAATACCTTTGCCAGTTTGTGCTTTAGTAGGATATACAAACGCAGGTAAATCTAGTTTATTGAATGTTTTAACATCATCAGATGTATATGAAAAAGACGAACTTTTTGCAACTCTTGATACTTCTACAAGACGACTTTCTTGTGATGGTAAATTTTCTGTCTTATTAACAGATACTGTTGGTTTTATAAAAAATCTTCCTCATACTTTAGTAGATGCATTCCGTTCTACATTAGAAGAAGCGGTTATTTCTGATGTTTTATTGATTGTTTTAGATGCTTCTAGCATTGATATAGAAGAAAATTACAAAACTACGATTAAAGTTTTAGATGAAATTGGGGCAACTTCAAATAAGCGAATCATTGTACTAAACAAATGGGATTTAGTTGATTCTTTTACAAAAATTAGATTATCCGAACTTTTTAAAAATGCAATTTGTACTAGCACTAAAACAAAGGAAGGTCTTAAGGATTTAGAAAATTGTATTTTTGAAATTTGCATGAAAAATCAAATAAAATGTTTTGTTCCTTACGAAGATGGAAAAACAATTTCTTTAATAAAAAGAGAATGTTTTATTATTTTTGAAAATAACAAAGAAGATGGTATTGAATTTACATTAAGGACAAACACCGAAATAGAAAATTTGTTAAAAGAGTATATATTGTAAAAAAGGACTGTCTAAAAAAGTATTAATTATTGTGTTATTTTGAACTTGTTACGGAATATTTTCACAAAACGAAACTTATTAGACAATCCTTAGGGTAAAAAAGTTAACTTATTTTACTTTTTTTTAAATTTTACTGATGTTAATGCTTTCTTTAGCTCAACTGATGGTGTGAATAAAACTCGAACTCCTTTGATTGTTTTGGCAGTAACTTCTTCTTCTGTTTCTTTACTTTCACTATTAAGTGCAAGTTTATAACTTCCAAATGGTTGAAGATTTACTTTTTGAGAATCCATAAGATATTCAGGAAACTTATCCAAAAAACTTTGTAGTACTGCAATTATATCGGGAGTTGTTAGTGTACAATATTTAGAAATATCGTTTGCAATTCTTTTAATATCCACGACACCACTATGTTTTGCTTTTGCATAATACATAATTTTCTCTTCAAAAATGGTATTTCCATTTTCGTCCTTTACAAGTTGATCGTTTTCATCCTTTTTTTCTGTTTTGATTTTGAACGTATTAACTGTATAATTCATTCTTTTTTCCTTGGTAATAAATTTACTTATAAGTATTGTTGTTTTTTTTATTTCACCACTCAACGAGCAGTATTAACTAGTATACTATTATTATAGATTTAAAATTCAATTTTAAATAAAAAACTCAAAAAAAAATTAAATTTTTTTAATGTATATATATTCAATAAAAGAAATGGTACTTTTTTATTTGAAAAATGTATGTTTTTTATATTTAAAATCCCCCTTTTTATTATAAAAAAAATACCTTTTTAAATAACGAAGTAAAATATGTATATTTATGTAATTTATTGGAATATTTATTATGCATAGGGGAGATGAAGGAAGAAGCATAATGTTGTGTTGCGGTTATTTTTAGTTTTGTGATATAATAATCCTATGTGCTGATATGCAATACTAGACGTTGTGGTTCGGTTATTTTTAATTTTGTGATATAATAGAAGATGGGGACATGATGTATATTAAATAGTTGTGGTTCGGTTATTTTTAATTTTGTGATATAATATCATTAAACTTTATCCAATCATCTTCAGCGTTGTGGTTCGGTTATTTTTAATTTTGTGATATAATCGAAGAATAAATGATATAGAGTGGGTGTATGTTGTGGTTCGGTTATTTTTAATTTTGTGATATAATCGAATTCTCAAATTTGCTTCAGCTGTTACAGTTGTGGTTCGGTTATTTTTAATTTTGTGATATAATCTTGAATATCATCTTGTAGGTCCTCGTCGCGTTGTGGTTCGGTTATTTTTAATTTTGTGATATAATAAAGAATGGGCTTGTAATTTATTGCTCACCGTTGTGGTTCGGTTATTTTTAATTTTGTGATATAATAAGTTCAGAACTATATTTATTAACAAAGCTGTTGTGGTTCGGTTATTTTTAATTTTGTGATATAATCATTTGGTTTTTGATTTCGACCAAAAGTATGTTGTGGTTCGGTTATTTTTAATTTTGTGATATAATCATAGTCCAATCAAATAAATCAGTTCTCAAGTTGTGGTTCGGTTATTTTTAATTTTGTGATATAATGAATGAGGAAATCCACCTTCTGGAGCATTAGTTGTGGTTCGGTTATTTTTAATTTTGTGATATAATCAAACCATAAAATTCTTTTCTAATCATAATGTTGTGGTTCGGTTATTTTTAATTTTGTGATATAATTAATTTTTGCTTGTTACTTTCATTCTTTTAGTTGTGGTTCGGTTATTTTTAATTTTGTGATATAATAGAATACTTTATAGAACACACAGCAGATAAGTTGTGGTTCGGTTATTTTTAATTTTGTGATATAATTGACAAGGTATGAACAACTAGAGCAGCAGAGTTGTGGTTCGGTTATTTTTAATTTTGTGATATAATTAACTTGATTGACTTCCAACCCATAGCAGTGTTGTGGTTCGGTTATTTTTAATTTTGTGATATAATTATGTATTTAAAACCTTGTATTGCTCTAAAGTTGTGGTTCGGTTATTTTTAATTTTGTGATATAATGAATTGTTAAAGACATATCAGCGTCAAGAAGTTGTGGTTCGGTTATTTTTAATTTTGTGATATAATCTGATTTTCAATATTGCAGAAAGTACACAAGTTGTGGTTCGGTTATTTTTAATTTTGTGATATAATTATGAGTCTTCTAAGTCCATATTATACATAAAATTAAAATGTAAAATGTTAATTAAAAAAGTTCAAATTGCATAGGTTTTGAAGGTGTTTTTTCAATTTTTTTACCTAAGAATGTAATAATTTCTCCAAATTGTTTATCTGTAAATTTTAATATACTTATTTTACCTTCAAAAGGAATATTCTTTTGTAAATATTTTATGTGTTTTTCACAACTTTCTAAACTTCCACAATGTCTGTAATAAACACTAAATTGCATCATTTCGTAACCGTCTTCAATTAACAATTTTCTAAAATCAGAAGCCCTTTTTCTTTGTGATTTTGTATTTGTAGGTAAATCAAATAGACAGAATAACCACATAATCTTATAGGCGTTAAAACGTGTATAACTCATATTCTAAGTAAATTCTGGTAGAGATAAATTTTTAGTCTTACCCAAAAACACTTTGCTTAACGAAGAACTTGTAAATGTTAAGGCCACCATAAAAGGATGTCTGTTATTATTCATAAATGTATCTCGAGTCATTATAGAAAATATAAAAGATTTAAAATCTTGTTCAATTTCTAATTTATTAGGATTTTTATCAATATATTCAATAACCATATCATCAACAAAAGGTCGGTAAGGTTCCATCAAGTCATCTGCTAATGCATAAGCATCATATTTATTGTGATGATGTATACCTAATGTAGGTAATAAACCTGACCCTACAATAGCTCTTGCCATTCCAGCTCTTAATATTGCATAACCATAATTTAAGTAATTATTTGGATATTCTCCAAATCTATCTCTACTCCAATTTTTTCCAAATAAACTATTCCAATAGATTTTTGCAGCAAATCCTTCCCGATTTGTTGAATCGTCGCTTTTAACTTCTTTAGAAATATTTTTTAAGTGATTTGGATTGTGTCCGTATTTTTCTAATACTAATGCTTGATTGTTTATTTTTTGTTCAATGATTTGTTTCCAACAATTCTTCTTTGTGGGTAAAGTTGATTCGATTTGTACTGAAAAAAGTTGATTCTGTATACTATTACATTCTAAAGGCAGGTTCATTGAAAGAGGCATATGTTTTTCATCACAAAATATTACACTTACATTATTTTTTGTAAGTTCAGTGATGGCAGGAATAGAAATATATATTTGCTGATTTTCAATAACAACAAACCCTATATCTTCTATGGGAACTGCCTTTTCTTCTTGAGATTCTTTGTTTTTTATAACAAGCTGTTTGTTCCTTGTTGTTAAACAAACAGCATTTGCAAAAAAAAGTGTTCGTTTAATCATACCGTTTTTATCGACAATAATATCAATTTTCAACAGTATGATTTACTTTCTTTATAGTTTTATAATTTCTCCTGTTGGTGAAATCTTAAAATCTGTACCTTCAACAAGAAATAATAAACTTGAATTTGAAACTCTTTTATATTTTTCAATTCCATTGGAAAATTGTTCTTTAGATTTTATAAAAGCACCTGATATTATGGCATGAACAAAGTTGACTCTTCCATCAGGTTTACTTGCAATTCCTGCTACTCTATAAATTCGTGAAAACAATTTTTCTTTTGGAAAAGATAAAACATCTTCCTTTTCATCTTCTTGGAAAATTACAATTTGTCCTATCTTTAATACCTTATACAGAGAAAGAACAAATCCATTTTTTTCTATTTTTGATGGATACAATACATCACCAGTTTGCTTATTTTTTACAGAATTAAGTAAGTTGGATACAATATAGTCGCTTATAATTTTTCCCTTTTCTGTCGTGTATCTATACAAAGCAATAAAATAGTTTTCTTCATTCTGTACATAATAACTTTGTTTGTATTCTTTTTTAGAAATATCTTTCTGCTTTTTTAATTCAATTGGATTAGAAATATGTGCTTCAATTCTTATTTTTTTTGCATACACATCTCTGTTGTTTATTTGATATGGTAATTTAATTCCATCTCGCTGTATATCTGGTAGAGTTTGTATTTTTTTATCAAGATTATCAAAAAAGGCTCTTTTTATCCCCTTATCAATAATTTTTTCTGCCTTAGATTTGTCTAAAACCGAACAAGAAATTGTTTGAACATAGATTTTTTCACTCGGTTTGTCTTTTTCGGGTGGAGTCATAATACAACCATAGAAAGTATCTTTATGCAAACTTCCTCTTGCTGTATCACCTTGTATGAATTGTTCTTTTCCATTTATTAATTTAATTTTACCATCTCTATCTCGAACCTTTTTCTTTGTTTGTTTTAAAGCATTATCATTAGAAACAATTTTAGGAATGATTAGTTCTGTAGCAGAAAGAACATCATCTCTAAAATTTTCCCAAGGTTTTGGTAGGTTTATTGTTCTTCCGTCTGAACTTTCATGAATACATTTACATAACAAGTCATACTTCCACTTGTCAACAGAAGCTACCACTAAAGCATCTACAGCGTGATGTAGATTTGTACTTCTGTCTTTTTTCTCGTCTTTTTCAAGTAATCCCCATTGATGTTTGAATGTATTTGTAATTGTTCCGTTTATTGGCATTACATAATCAAAAACAGTTTTTAGGTAGTCTTTTGCAAACTTTGTAATTGTTCTTGTATCGTTTAATTGGCTATGTTTAAATCTCTTTGTTACATCTTCTGCATTAAAACGCTTTAATTTTCCTTTGTAATATTTTAACTTTAGTTCAGCCTTATGGTGTTCTACAATCCTTTCGTCTTTTTTCTTTTGATCGAGATAATGTCCTTTAGTTCTATTTTTCTCTATTGTTTTTAAACATTTATCTATTTCTTCTTCATAATATCTTTCAAATCTTTGAGCAATTTCTTTGTAATTTGCAAGTTGATGTGGTATTTGTTGTTTTTTTACATTTCTATTAAAATCAACATCACAAAGAGTTAGATTTTCCAAAGAATCGTCATAAGATAAACTTCTAGGTATTGTGTGTTCAAAGTCAAATTGAGGATTATTTCCAAAAAGTGCTGTAAAATTAATTTTCTTGCCTGTATAAGGGCATTGTTTATCTTGCTCTACCCATAGACGATATTTTTTTATTAATTCATCGGTAACAATAAGTGAGATTCCACTTGCTTTCGCTTCATCTTCAATTCTTTCTCTGTATTCTTTATTTTTAGCTTCATTGTCTTTTTGGAAGTCAGCAATGGCTTTTCGCCAGTTCTTATCATTAACTTCTTTTGCTAATTCAATATGAATATGTGTATTCTCATCAATTTCGCCAGTTTTTAATAGATAATTAATCAATTTTCGTAATTGATGTAAAGCTCTCATTACTACAGGATTTTTGATACTTGATGTCTTAGGTGTATCCAAATATTTCTTTCCGCTAATAATTTTAGCTGGCTTTATATCATATTTTGAATTAGTATATGCTGGATGATATAAATCAATATTCTTTTTAATTTCAAAATTCTCTCTTAAATATTCTTCGATAAGCTCATCAATATGTTTCATCGGATACTTAAAGTTATTTATAGAAAGATGAGTACCCGTAGGCATTGTTTTCAATGCTTCATTAACATTATTTTCAATTTCTGATTTGATTTTTTCTTGTTCTATTTGAGAAAAATCTTCTCCCCATTTTTTTTGACCGTAAGATTCTTTTATACAAATATCGATAAACTCTTTATTCCAAACTTCTGTTCTAAAATCGAAATTCTCATCTTTTGAAATTTTATCAAGACAATCATTTGCTAACCTTAATGGAAGATTTGTTCTATCGATAGACTCAATAATTTTTTTTACAGTATCAATTATTGTATCCTTATTTTCTGCAAAAATTTCTTTTCCAATTATTTTTGGAACATTGGCTAAAAACGCAGCATAAGAATATAATAGTCCTTCTCTTAAAAATGGTAATATTTTTCTAATTGCTTTTAGACTTAAATTAGAATAACCTTGTTCTAATTTAATTTCACAAAACTTTTTAGCATCATCTTCTGATAAGTATAATTTTAATAAAGCAAATTCTTTTAGTTTATCACCATCATCAAAATCAAACAAAACATGCCATATATCGAAAATATCATAATTTCCAATTTTGACATCTTTCCAATTTTCGCCGAATATTTCTTTTAGACTTGTACTTACAGGACATCCAGCAATATTTGTTTCATCAATATAATTAAATTCCCAATCTTTATGTTTTTTATCACAAAGTTTTGATTTTATATCTTTAAATGTAAATGTAGATTTTATAAAAAACAAATCTTTTAGTTCATTTTTCTCAATTTCTGTTAATTCTGAAAACTCTTGGTCGTCAGTTTCATCTACATTTCTTTTTACTAGAATACTGTTAATAAATTGTAACATTCTAAATTCTTCAAATTCAAAATGTGAAATTGGACAGCGTTGTTTATTTTTTTCAAAAGTACATTTTCCAACAAGAAATTTTTGAGATTTTAGTTTTCTTTGAAAGAAAATGGCATTGTATAACTTTGTTTTTAATTCTTCTGGAATATTTTGAACTTCACAAATTTTGTTAAATTCTTCTTCGTAATGTTGTTTTCGGGAAGTATATTTTGCTCTTACTTTTTCACCACTTTGTTTTAATTCATAAAAATATTGTCCAAGTGTTTTATCGCCTTTTGCTTTTGAAATTTCAGATATTCCTGTGTTTACATTTCCATTTTCATTGCCTTTAGTAGATTCTTTTCGATTACTTAAAAATCCTCGTCTTTGAGCAATATGATATAATGCTCTACCAATTTCATATTTTTCTGCTATATCTTCTACACATTTCTTTCTTAAAAAATATGGTTCCCAATTATTTAGTTCATCTGTTCTATACCAATTTATAAATTCCTGTGAAGTTGGATATATTTTTTCTTTTCGCCATTTTTCAAGTTCTTCCACAGTTAATGGACACATATTATATTCTATTAAAACTTTTAAAGTTTCATATTTTCTAAGTTTTCTTCTAAATTTTAATCTTCTTGCAGAACGATAACCTGTTCTTTCAGCTGCTTTTGAACTTTCTACGCCTTTTTCAATTTTTATTCCTTCAGGGAAAATATATACACCACAGTTTTGTATTGGTTTTTCTGTATTATTTGTATCAATGATTCCCCATCCAATAGAATTTGTTCCTAAATCTAATCCTAATTTTTTCATAAAATTTTCTCCTAAAAATTGAAATTTAATGTTGCATTATCGTTTATATCATGTTATTATTTATTTAACCGAATCACAATAAGGCTTTATGCCGAAGTCAGATTTGACTACAGCCTCGCGTACTCCGTGGGGCTTTTTTGTATTTTACACCTATAATTAAAAATTTGCAAATAATTCTATTGGTAGAATCATTCTATTTTCTTCTTCAAAACTCCATTGTACTTGCCATGTTCTTCCATTGTCTTGGTCTAACAATATGAAATTGTACATGTTTTGTGTTGGATATAAAGTAAATCTTCCTTTTAGATTAGGTAAATTTTTTGCTAGATTTTCATCATTAACTATCAATTTTAGCCTTGAGTCACCACTTGTATCAAAATGTAACTGTTTTATATGACCTGTAATTGTGTTTAATTGTAAAAATGTCCACATATTTCTTGTCGGAAATAATCTAAAAGTTGCTTCTGGATTTTGTGATATATTTGTTATATCATAGTTTTCATCAGAAAATGCAAATGTCGTTATCCAAATACAGATGAACAACATAATAATTTTTTTTGCCATACAACATTCCTCCTTATGGCTTTTTTATTTAATCCTACAACAGTAGGTGTTTTGCTTTTTTTACTCTCTCCTCAAACACCTTTTACTCAATCTCCCAAATCATCGTGATGCTTTTTTCAAGAACTTTATTTTCTGGTGTCATATTTGGAACACGACTTGCAAAACATTTGTCTGTTCGCAAGTGGTTGTATTCTAGACCAAAGTTCACATCTAATTGTTGTGTTGAATAATTTATTGTTTTTATTTGTTTTAGATTTACATTTGACGCTTTTGCAATTATTGTTGCTTTTGATTTTGCATCTTTTATCGCAAGCTCAATTAGTTTTTTATCATATTTTTCTAAGTGACTACATGAATAAGAAATATTTATTGAAACACAAGGAACTTTTGTCGAAACCTCATCTATAATTTTATTAATTCTCTCGTTATCAATTTTAAATTCAACAAATAAATGATGTTCGCCTTCGTAGCCTAGATGATGTTCTTGTCCATTTTCATATTTAGTCCAACGATGAATAGAATACCGAGTTGTTTTTATTTCTTTTTCTAAAAAATTGTTTAAAGTTAAAACATTTATTAATGATTCTGCATTATCTGATAAATAAGATAATGTTTGTTCGTAACAAGTTTCTTGTGTTTTAATGCCAAAACTTAATCTAGTTATATCTGGACTAATGCTGAGTTTTGAACTTCCTGTAATAATCATTGTTTTTTCTTGTACCATAAAAAGACCATCCTTAAAAAAAATATTTCATTCATTATACTATAATTTTCATTTCATCGCTTAAAGAAATTTTAAAATTAAAACTAATCCAATTAAAAATGGAAATTCCGTACTTATTACATAATTTTACTTTTTTTTGCTTTGAAAATATTTTTTGTATTTGTTTAGAAAATAAATTTTCTTTTTTGGGAATATTTACTTTTGAATAATCATCAGTTATTGGAGTTGTATCCTTAGGTTTATCTAAACCATATTTTTCTAAAAGTTCATTACTCATAAAAGATGCAAAGGAATTTGTGTAATAGTCTTTTTGAGCATTTTTATCTTTTACAATTAAATCATTTTCGGGATTTTCTGTATTATATAAAAATTCAAATTGGGGTTTTAGTAGTTTATTTTTACAGATTTTATGGAGTATACAGGCTGTATTATATGCATCTGCTAGTGCGGTATGTACTGTTCCGATAAATTTACTGTTTGAGAATTCTATAGCAGATTGCAGTGAAATAGTTTTTTGAGCATGAATTAAATTTGAAAATGTTTTTTGTAAATCAACAAATGTTTTTAAGTTTGCTTGTAAATCAGTTCTATGTTTTGCTTTTATATGTAGTTCATTCCATAATTGTTTGTAATCAGTAGAACTCCAACAATATGTTATTATATCATTATCACCAATCCAATAATTATATTTATCAAGGACAGTGATAAAGTCATCAGCATTTTCTATCATTGACTGATTTATTCCTGTTAAATTTTCTATTGTTGGTGTTATGTTACTAAAACTAGGTTTTACAAATGAAGAAAATTGACTGATATAATTGTAGTTTTCATCTAGCATTACTGCCCCTATTTGTATAACTTCATTTCGTAGTCCTTTGCATAGAGTCCTTTGCTTTTTTGTTAATTCACTCATTTCTAAATCAATGCACACAAATCTTTTCATTTTCTACACCTTTAATTTTATTACTATATACGTTTCTCCAAAAAATATACATATTTGAATCCCATCTAAATTTTAACATCATTTGGATAATGTATTTTTTGTTTAATGAAGAATATATTGTTTCCATTTTGCCCTCCCTACAATACCATATTACTATAGGGAGTGTCTCAAATAACGATACAGTAATAAAAAAAAGTGAAAAAATTACAAATCTTTTGGTGATTTTTTTTCTTTCATATATTTTTCGTAGTCGGGATGATCTTTTGCTGGAATATCTGACCATTGGGCAATTCTTTTTATGCGTTCTTCTAGTGATTCAGATTTGTTTTCATTAGGATTTCTTGTAAATTTCCATCCGAAAATACAATATATATCAATATCTTTCGAAAAATCTATTAAAATTCCATAGACAATAAAAAAATTTACTAAAAGTCTTAATTCAGCTGTAGTCATAAATAATTGTTTTGCATATTCTTCAAAATTTGTTAAGTCTATAACACCATCAAAATCTGCATTACAATAACAACTAATCAAGAAAGTATATGCTTTATGTCTTAACTCTTCAGAAAGGTGATTTATTATTGCTTGAAATTTTTTTGTGTGAATTGCATTTTTAGGTAAAATTGCATAATTAGATTTTTCCATAAAATTCCCCCTAAATGTTTTATAAATTAATTCTATAACGAGAAAATTTTATGTGGTCGCTTTGTGTGCGACATTTTAATCTTTAAAGAATCCAAATTTAAAAAGTGTTTCTTTGTATAACTGAACATTATAAATTTTTCTTATAAAGAAATATTCTGCAATTAAATCTTGTTTACTGCTTTTAGATAAGGCAAATCCAGCTCTCTTTAGTAAGTCATTTACTTCTTCATAAGATAAATTCATAGAAAGACAAAGTAAAATTACAGTGTCTTTTGTAGGCCGATAATCTTTATTACTACGAATTTTTGAAAAATGTCTTCTGTCTATATCTGCTTTTTTATAGACTTCAACTTCATTTAACTTTTTTGTTCGAATAATTTCTAATAACTTATCAGAAAAGGATGAATCAACTTTTTGTAAAATTTCCGAAAGTTCATTTTCATCTTTTGATGAAAGATTTTGAGAAGGAGAGTAATCTATTTGAAAATGAATCCTTCCTTCTGGTTTATCAATATAATCATTTCTTTGAGGTTCTGTATTATTATATTCTTTTTCAAGTTTTTGTTTTTCTTCTAGGGACGGTTCTTTGTAAAATCTTCTTAAAAAATCATCAATTCCAGAAAATAAAATATTTTTTACATAGTTTAATTCTTCTTGTGTTTGAGATAAATTTTTTTCTAAAACTTCTATTTGTATTTCTTTTTGTTTAATTTTTTCTTTGTTAAAAAAAAACATAAAATACATCTCCTATTGAGAATTAATAAATTTTCTTCATTTGTTTTATTTCTGCTTTTATTTTTTCTTTTAATTCTGGTGGATTTAAAACTTTTACATGGCTTCCAAAAGTCATTACCCAATGGAGAGTTTCTGGAATTTGATTTGACATAAAGCTTAAATAAACACTTCCATCTTCATTTTGATAACATTCTTGATTTACATGCCAAGTTCGTTCCAAAATATATGTGTTAATTGATTTATCAAATAGTAATTCTATTTTTTGAGGATTCTCGTCTGTGTTCCAGATTCCAAAGTCAGGGTCGATGTGTTTGTTTATATCAAAATCTTTTTTTACTTCAAATTTTTCGTTTGTGATAATTAAATCTTTCATTCTTGATAAACAATATACATTAAATCGATTGTGTAAGTGACAATATCCAATTGCATACCAATTTCCTTTTTGACATAAAACTCTGTATGGATCAAATTTTCTTAAGGTATAAGTTTGTTTGCTTATGGATCTATAATAAAATTCCACAGATTGATTTGTTTTTATTGCATCAAAGATATTATTAAAAATTAATTCATCAATATTTGGTAAAGGGTCTTTTATAAAATGAATATTATTTCTGTTCATTGAAGAATCTACTTCAACTTTATTTGGTAGCATTTCTAACATTTTAGAAATTATAGATTTAAAAGTTGATTCCAATGGTGTATTTTTATATTGTTCCATCAAAGGCAAAATTGTATGAACTGCAAAAAGTTCTCCTTCTGTAAGTAAAACACTTTTTATTACAAAAGTAGGGTCTGTTAAATAATATCCCTTGTGTTGATTTGAATATTCAATAGGGGCAAAATATCTATCTTTTAAAAAATCCAAATCTCTCATAATTGTACTTCTGGATACTTCAAATTCTTTTTTAAAGTCTTTAGCATTTGGATATTCAGTGTTTCTTATAAATTCTAGTAATTGAAAAAGCCTATGGGTTTTATATTTATCTTCTCGTTGTTTTTTCTTTGCCATAAGTAATATGATAACATACTATTCTTGAATTAACAAATTTTTTTCTTCATCGGTTAATTTTCTGTAATTACCTTTTTGAAGGGATTCATCTAAATTTAATTTTCCAATTGCAACTCGTTTTAGAAAAAATACTTTATTATTCATTGCCAAAAACATTCTTCGCACCTGATGAAATTTACCTTCCTCTATTGTAAGGTTGCAAGAATTTTCTGAAATCCAATTTAATTTTGCAGGTAGGGTTGTAAAACTTTTTGCTTTTTTTTCCTCTGGTAAAAAAATACCTTTTTCAAATTTTTCTTTGTACAAAAGTTGATTTTTTTTATCAACTGAATTTTCTAATTCAACATAATATGTTTTTTTTATTTGATTTTCTTTTCTTGTTATAAAATTTGAAAAATTACCATCAGTTGTAAAAAGTAAAAGTCCTTCTGTATCTTTGTCTAATCTTCCTATTGTGTGAAGTTTAGAAAATTCATTTTGATTTTCATTTTTTAAATTTTCTAAAAGTTCATAAACTGTTTTGCTTCTATCACTTACAGTTGAACAAACATATCCAATTGGCTTATTCATCATCAAGTAAATATGTTTTTGAGTTTCAATTTTTTTTTCGTTTACAAAAATTTTATCATGTTCTGGATTTATATTTGCTTTATAATTTTTTTCTATTGTACCATTTACGCAAACTTTATTTTTTAGTACAAAATTTTTTGCACTTCTTTTTGAACAAAATTTATTCTGTACTAAAAAATTATCAAGTCGTTGAGTAAACATAACGGTATTTTATTCTTTAAAAATATTTGTAGTCAAGTAATTTCTATAAATCTTTGAAATTTGCAAAATATGAAACATTAAGTTATAATGAAACTATGAAAATTAATCTTGGAAATAAACCTTTAATTTATCCTCAACCTGTTTTGATTATTGCAACATATAACGAAGACGGAAGCGCCAACGCAATGAATGCTGCTTGGGGTGGTGTATGTGATTATTCAAAAGTTTCCATTATAATAGATAGAAATCATCATACTACAAAAAATTTACTTGCAAAAAAAGCTTTTACTGTAAGTATTGCAGATATTGCTCTTCTTAAAGAATCTGATTATTTTGGAATTGTTTCTGGAAAAAAAGTTTCTGATAAAGTAAAGACAGCAGGACTTTCTTATTCAAAAAGTGAAAATGTTGATGCTCCTGTTATAAGTGAATATCCTCTTACTTTAGAATGTAAATTAATCAGTTATGATAACGAAACAGAACGATTGATTGGAGAAGTAGTAAACACAATTGCTGATGATTCAATTCTTACAGATGGCAAAATTGATTTATCAAAATTTCATCCAATCACTTATGATTGCGTAAATCATCATTATATTGCTTTAGGAGAAAAAGTCGGAAACGCTTTTAAAGATGGTAATTCCTTAAAGATATAAGATTTTAGAGATTTTTGATAAAATAAAATTTGAAATTTTTCATTTAAATGATATAATGTACGCATGCAACATTATATCAATGATGAAGAATTTTTTAAGAAGAATTTATCTCATATCAATAAATTAACAGGAAAGATTTTAGCTTATGCTAATATAGCCCCAGTACTTTTAGCTTGTGGTATTTTCTTGAAATTATACGAAATGCCTCTTTTTTGGCTAGTAATTTTTTCTGCTTTTTTAATTCCTTTTACAATAGTCCAGAATATATTGGCAAGAAAATGTAGTAATCAGAAATTTGTTGCATATTTCACACTTTTTTGTCTTGAGATTCTAGTTTCTTTTTTAGGAAGTAACGCTAGAGTAAACACTTATATAAGTTGTGCTTTAGTTCCTTTCATAAGTTGTTTGTATTTTAATCCTAAATTAACTTTATCAGTTAATATATTTAGTTACATAGGGCTTCTTGTTGCATTATGGTTTAAAAGTCAGTCTGCTTATGTTTTGCAACAACCAGTTGTAAGTCCTATGTACTATTGGATTGCTTATGGAGTTGGATTTTCTGTTGAATATATCTTTGTTTTTATTATTTCTCGATTTATTACTAAACGATGTCATGATACTTTAAAAGAAGTATATTCTTCAAATAGGCATATAAAAAATATGCAAAGTAAGATTATTACTTCTTTTGCAAACCTTGTTGAAAGTAGGGATAGTTTTACAGGTGAACACATTAAGAGAACTGCCATTTATGTAGAGCTTATTTCTCGTCAACTTGTAAAACAAGGTGATTATACTAATGAACTTACAGAAGAAAATATACAACTTTATGTAAATACAGCTCCTCTACACGATTTAGGAAAGATTCGTGTTCCTGACCAAATTTTATGTAAGCCTTCTCGTTTTACTCCTGAAGAATTTGAAAAAATGAAGATTCACTCTGAGGAAGGTTACAATTTGATTAACGAAAATTTAACTGGTGTTGAAAGTGAAGAATTCTTAGAAGTTGCAAAAGTAATGGCTTTGTATCATCATGAAAAATGGAATGGAACAGGATATCCTAATAATGTAAAAGGAACCGATATTCCTTTGTGTGCAAGAATCATGGCTGCGGCCGATGTTTTAGATGCTTTGCTCAGTAAAAGACAATATAAAGAAGCAATGTCCATCGATAAAGCAATGGATATTTTCAAAGAATCAAGTGGAAGTCACTTTGAGCCTTGCATTGTAGAAGCTGTATTAGCTTGTAAAGATTCTATAGAAGAAGTTGCTTACGCAGGATAATACTCGGTTGAAAAACCTGGCATGGATGCCTAAAAAAAAAGGAGGCACGGACGCCTCCTATGAAAATTTTACATGCACATTTATCTGAAAGTTTTTTACAAAGTAAAAAACTTTCGTTGATTTCGAGACACGGATGCCTAAAAAAGTAAACGGTGCAAGGATGCACCGTCATATTGTAAACAAAAAATAAATTATCGAGTTTTACAAAGTAAAACTCGGTTGTAAAATTCGGCAAGGATGCCGAATTTTACTAACTATTCCCATTCAATTGTTCCAACTGGTTTTGGAGTTAAGTCGTAAACTACACGGTTAATTCCTTCAACTTCAGTTGTGATTCTTGCTGTAATTTTGTGTAAAACAGGATATGGAATTTCTTCAATTGTGGCTGTCATTGCATCTGATGTGTTTACTGCTCGTATAATTGCAGGCCATCCTTCGTATCTTTTACCATCACGAACACCAACACTTTTGAAATCTGGTACAGAAATAAAATATTGCCAAACTTTTCCTGCAAGTCCTGCTTTGTCAAATTCTTCTCTTAAGATTGCGTCTGCTTCACGAAGAGCATTTAATCTATCACGAGTGATTGCTCCAAGACAACGAACTCCAAGACCTGGTCCTGGGAAAGGTTGTCTGTAAACCATTCCTTTTGGTAAACCTAAAGCGTCTCCCACAACACGAACTTCATCTTTATAAAGAAGTCGAACAGGTTCTACAAGTTCAAATTGCATATCTTCTGGAAGTCCACCAACATTGTGATGAGCTTTTACACCATCACTTTCGATAATATCTGGATAAATTGTTCCTTGAGCTAAGAAAGAAATTCCTTCTAGTTTGCGAGCTTCTTCTTCAAAAACTTTAATAAATTCGCCACCAATAATTTTGCGTTTTTTTTCTGGTTCTGCTACATTCTTAAGTAACTCTAAAAATCTATCAGAAGCATCTACATAAACAAGGTTTGCATCAAGTTGTTTTCCAAAAACTTCTACAACTCCTTCACTTTCGCCCTTGCGCATTAATCCGTGATTTACATGTACACAAACTAATTGCTTTCCGATTGCTTTAATCAACAAAGCAGCAACTACAGAGCTATCAACTCCACCTGAAAGAGCAAGTAAAACTTTTTTATCTTTTACTTGTTCACGAACTAAAGCAACTTGTTCATCGATGAATTTATTAGCTAGTTCAAGTGTTGTAATTCTAGCCATATCATCTGGTCTTTTGTTAGGTAATTCCATAAAATAAATTTCCCTTAAAATAAAAAAGTATGAGAAATTTATATCACAATTTATTTTTTTTTTCTATAGTTACAAAGTTAAAAGTAATTAAAGTTTTTACATATATTCTTCAATTATCTTTATTATGGATTCGCCGTAGCGTTGAATTTTCTTTTCTGCTAATCCATAGATATTTTCTAATTCAAATTCTGAAAGTGGTTTTTGATACACAAGTTGCTCTAAAGTTTTATCCCCAAAAATTACGTAAGGTGGAACATTGTATTCTTCTGCAAGGTTTCTTCGTAATTTTTTTAATTGTTCTTGCAAGAGTAAATCTTTATCAGAAAGTTCTATTTTTGCTTTCTTTGGAAATTTTTCTGCTATAGAACTTCCTGTTTTCCCTGTAGGAGTAAATGGTAAATATATTTTTGTTCTCTCTGAAAGGGCCTTTTTTGCAATTTGATTTAAGGATAGAACATTGTAATCTTCTGATTTTGATAAATATTTTTCGGCAACTAATAAATTTACGATATTTAACCAATCTGATTTAGAATATTCTGTTCCAATTCCGTATACTGAAAGTTTATCATGATGATAATCTAAAATCTTTTTTTGTTTAGAACCAAGCAAAACATCAATTACATAATGTGCTCCAAATCTTTCATTAGTTCTAATGATTGCCGACATTATTTTTTGACAAGGAATTGTAACATCTGTTAAAAGTGAATCTTTGTTTTGACAGGATGAACAACAACTTTCATCATCTTTTTCTTCTGTTTTAGGTAAAGTTTCCCCAAAGTGATTTAATAAAAATTCTCTTTTACAAGTTGCTGTTTCTGCATATTGAACCATTTTTTTTAGGTGTTCTTCTGCAATTTTTCTTTCTTTTTCTGATTTTTCTTCAATAAAGAAACTTATTTTTTTTGTATCACCATAACTGTAAAGTAGTAAAGCGGTAGACGGTAAACCATCTCTGCCAGCTCTTCCTATTTCTTGGTAATATTGTTCTATGGATTTAGGTAAGTCGTAGTGAATTACATATCTAACATTCGGTTTGTTTATCCCCATTCCAAAGGCTAAAGTTGCAACAATGATTTTAACATTATCTTTTACAAAATCCTTTTGATTTTGACTTCTTGTTGAATCATTTAATCCTGCGTGATAGGGAAGGGAAGAAAATCCTGCTGTTTGTAAAAGTGTATTAAGTTCATCAACTTTTTTTCTTGAAAAACAATAAATAATTCCACTTTCTTTTGAATGTGATTTTACAAAATCTAAAGTGATTTCATCAGCTTTAGAAAGTTTTATTCCGTGAAGTTTTGTATTTGTACTTCCTGATTTAGAAATTACATCTAAAAAAATATTTGGGCGATTAAAACTTGCAATAAATTCTTTGTAGGGTTTATTTTTTCCTAGTTGTAAAGTTTTTTTTATATCTTTTCTAACAGTTTCTGTTGCAGTTGCTGTTAGTGCTAAACAAACAGCTTTTGGGAAAAGTTGTCGTATTTCTGAAATTCTACGATATTCTGGTCTAAAATCGTGGCCCCATTCCGAAATACAGTGGGCTTCATCAATTGTAAGACAAGAAACTTCCACTTGACTTAAAAGATTTTGGATTCTTTCTGTAACAAGAGTTTCTGGAGCGCAATATAAAAGTTTTATTTTTCCACTTCGGATAAGATGCATATTGTATGTGTATTCTTCCCATTCAAGCGAAGAATTTAGAAAAAGTGAAGGAATTCCAACTGAATCTAAACTTTGAACTTGGTCTTCCATAAGAGCAATTAAAGGAGAAACTACAACTGTAAGTCCAGAAAATTTTAAACTTGGAATTTGATAACAAAGAGATTTTCCACCTCCAGTTGGCATAATTGCAAGGGTGTCATTGCCAGAAAGAACAGCTTCTATTATTTCTTTTTGTCCGGGGCGAAAATCAGTATAACCATAGTATTGTTTTAAAAGTTTTTTCATATAAATTATTATTGCAAAAAAAATGATAAAAGTTAAGCAAAAGTAAATAAGTTTATCAAAAAATCAATAATTTAATAAATTTGACAAAGAAAGTTTATCTCTATTATAGAAAAGTTTTTCTATACAATTTTAGTTTTACGCTGTAAAATAGAACCTATGAGAAAGAATAATTTTTTTAAGCAACTTTCTGTTGCACTTGTTTTACTTGTAATTGCAGTGATGATTACAGGTTTTGTTGGTTGTAAATCAGTTCCTGCTGTTTCACAAAGTTCAGAAAGTGCAAAAGTAGATAACTTTACTTGGGATAATGCACTTGTTTACTTTGTTTTAACTGATAGATTCTATGATGGGGATCCTTCAAATAACAACAGTTATTACAGAGTTCAAAATGCAAAAGGGCATGAAAACGCAACTTTTCACGGTGGTGATATAAAAGGATTAACAGAAAAATTAGATTATCTTGAAGATTTAGGTGTTAATGCTATTTGGATAACTGCTCCATACGAACAAATTCATGGTTGGGTTTCTGGTGTTTCTGATGCTTTCCCTCATTATCCATTCCACGGATATTATCCACTAGACTGGACTTGTATGGATAAAAATATGGGAACTGTTGAAGAATTTAGAACTTTCGTTGATACAGCCCATCAAAAAGGTATCCGAATTATCATGGATGTTGTAATGAATCATACAGGATACAATGCTGTAGAAGATATGGTTGAATACGGATTTGGTGATTTCAAAAATGGAAAAAATCCTGGTCATGGTTGGTTAGAAAAAAATCCTGCAACTGGAACTTGGAATTACAATCATGAAATTACAGATTATACCTCAGAAAAATGGGCAAATTGGTGGGGACCATGGGTTCGTGCTTTTGATGGAAAATTCGGTTGTGAAAAAGAACGTGGCGGAAATTATTGGTCTTGCTTAGCAGGTCTTCCTGATATAGTAACAGAAAGAACAAAGCCTGTAGAAATTCCTGTTTTCTTAAAAAATAAATGGAAAAAAGAAACTGCTGAAACAGGTTTTGGTCCTTGGATTGTTCCAACTGCCGCCCAATATCGTGATGACAATTTAGGTGCTCCTGCTGATTATATTATTATGTGGCTTTCTGCTTGGGTGCGTGAGTTTGGTATTGATGGATTTAGATGTGATACTGCGAAACATGTTGATGTTGAACGCTGGGGAGAACTAAAAACCGCTTGTTTGAAAGCATTGCAAGAATGGAGAGCTGATGAAACTCGTTCTCCTAATAGTCCTGCAAAAAATTGGGATGAAAACTTCTGGATGACAGGCGAAGCTTTTGGATTAACATTGATGTTAAATTCTCCATATTTTTCTAAAGGTGGTTTTGATTCAATGATTAACTTCCAATTTAATGGTAAATCTGGAAGTACTGGAACTACTCCAAAAGTTATTCACTGGCAACAATATGCAGATAAAATCAATAATCCTGAAAATCAAAACAATGTTTTAACCTATTTTTCTAGTCATGATACAGGTTTGCATCGTCCTTCTAATTTGTACAATGCTGCAACTATGCTTGTTTTATTGCCAGGTGGTGTTCAGATTTTCTATGGTGATGAAACTGCTAGAGAAAAAGCATATACTCTCGACAGAGATTTAGATATGATGACTCGTGGAGATATGAACTGGGATGCTGTTGACAACGACTTAAATAAACACTGGAAAAAACTTGGTAAATTTAGAAATGCTCATCCTGCGGTTGGTGCTGGTCAGCAAACAAAGATTGAAGAAAACATTTTTGCAAGAACATACAATGGAACCGTTGGTGAAGATACAGTAATTATTGCTGTTTATCAAAAAGGTGATGTTGAACTTCCTGTAAAAGGATATTTTAAAAATAATACAACTGTAAGAAATGCTTATACAGGAGATACTGCTATTGTAAAAGGTGGAAAAGTTTCCTTTAATGCTGGTAGCCAGGGATTAATTTTACTTGAAGAAGTAAAATAATCAACTTAACAATAATTTTTAGTTGCAAGATATTTTATTGTCTTGCAACTATTTTTTTTATACAATAGAGTTTATCTAATTTGGAGTTTTTTATGAACGAAAAAAAATACAAAGTTGCAATTATCGGAACTGGAAGAATTGGTTTTACGTTAGGTTTTGATAAAAAACGCGAACAACCTGCATCTCATTCTTTTGCAATAAATAAAAATTCACGATTAGAACTTCTGTGGGGTTGTGATACAAATTTTGAAAATTTAGCTTTATGGAAAAAACATAATCCCAAAGCAAAAGTTTTTTCTAGTACAAAAGATATGTTTTCAGATGATTCTGTTAAACCTGATATTATAGTTGTAGCTGTAAATGAGGAGTCTCATTTAGAATGTGTTATTTCTGCAATAAAATCAAAGCCTTCTCTTGTTATCCTTGAAAAACCAGTTGCATTAAATTCTGAGCAAGCTATGAAAATTAAAAAAAATGCAAAAGAAAATAATGTTCCAGTTATGATAAATCATGAAAGAAGATTTGCTCTTGATTACAAAATTGCAAAAGATTGGATGAATAAAATAGGAAATCTTCAATTCATAGATGCAAATTTATTTTCGGGGCTTAGAGTTTACCGAAAAGAAGACGAATTAACTGGATTTTATAGCTTACTTCATGATGGAACACATCTTGTTGATATTATTCTATTTTTACTTTCAGATAATAATGAAGATTTACAAAATGATGAAATATTACAAAAACCTAAACTTGTGAGTCTTATGAAAGATGATTTGGGAGTTGTAAGAAATTTAAGAGTAAATTTTCAAAATGAAATTTGTCCAGATGTTACTTTTAATTTTTCTGGGCGAAGTAAATTTTTTGGTTTTGAAGTTGATATTGTAGGAACTGAAGGTAGAATATATATTGGAAATGGATTTGCAAAATTATGTGAGTTATTACCTTTTGAAAGTGCTTTGAATATAATTAAGGGTGTATTAAATAACAATTATGATATTTTATCAACAAGAAATATAATTGTATTTGTTGCCTATACAATAATCATATTGATACTATCTATTATAGTATTTAAAAGGAAAATGATTGGTGATAATAAGTAATCGTAAGATTAAGATATACAGAGCGGATGATAAAAAGTGTAAGACAAATAG
>CALBXN010000073.1 GCA_937890485.1 uncultured Treponema sp. | reverse complement strand
TGCACGACTTATTGGTGAAATTATCCGACTTAATAAAGATTGTGCAACAATTCAGGTTTATGAAGATGATACAGGGCTAAAAATTGGTGAAAAAGTAGTTTGTAATCAACGCCCTCTTTCTTTACGATTAGGGCCTGGTTTGGTTGGTACAATTTACGACGGTATTCAGCGCCCTCTAAAAGCTATGTATGAAGATGCAGGTTCTTTTTTATTGCCTGGACAAAGAACAGAGCCTCTTGATTCACAAAAAAAATGGCACTTTGAACCATCTCTTTCTGTAGGAGATTTAATTGGTTGTGGATGTGTTGTAGGTTCTGTTCAAGAAACTGAATCAATTTTGCATAAAATTATGGTTCCTTCTACGATAAAAGGAAATTCCATAAAATCAGTTGTTCCTGCTGGTGAATATACAATAGATGATGTGGTTGCCACAACAAACTTAGATGAAAATATTTATCTATCACAATATTGGCCTGTAAGAAAACCTCGTCCTTATGCAGAAAAATTAACTGTTTCTGAACCATTGATTACAGGACAGCGTGTTATTGACGTTTTCTTCCCATTGTCAAAAGGTGGAACAGCTGCAATTCCTGGAGGATTTGGAACAGGAAAGACCATGACACAACACGCTATTGCAAAATGGTGTGATGCTGACTTAATCGTATATATTGGTTGCGGTGAACGGGGAAACGAAATGACTGATGTATTAACAGAATTTCCTTCTCTTATTGACCCACGAACAGGTCGTTCTCTTATGGAAAGAACAATTTTGATTGCAAATACATCAAATATGCCTGTTGCTGCCCGAGAAGTTTCTCTTTATTCAGGAATAACTTTGGCAGAGTATTATCGTGATATGGGATACGCTGTTGCAATTATGGCGGATTCCACAAGCCGCTGGGCAGAAGCCTTGCGTGAACTTTCTGGTCGTATGGAAGAAATGCCTGCCGAAGAAGGTTTCCCTGCTTATCTTCCTACAAGATTGGCTGAGTTTTACGAAAGAGCAGGACGAGTTACAACTCTTTGCAATAAAGAAGGTTCAGTTTCTGTAATTGGTGCAGTTTCGCCTCCTGGAGGTGACTTTTCAGAGCCTGTTACTCAACATACAAAACGCTTTATCCGTTGTTTCTGGGCTTTGGATAGAGAACTTGCAAATGCTCGTCATTATCCAGCTATTGGATGGATTGATTCTTATTCTGAATACGCAGATGAGGTGCGTGAATGGTGGGATAAACTTGATACTCGTTGGGCTCAAATTCGCCAAGATGCTTTAGACTTATTAAAACGAGAACAGCGCCTTCAGCAAATTGTTCGCTTAATTGGACCAGATGCTTTACCTGATACAGAACGACTTATCCTTGTTGTTTCTGAAATGATAAAAAACGGATTTTTGCAACAAAATGCTTTTGATGATATTGATGTTTTCTCTGTTCCAGAAAAGCAAATTATGATTTTACAGTTAATTATTCAATATTATAAAAGAGCCTATTCAATTATCAAACAAGGTGCTCCTTTGATGAAAGTTACAAATCTTCCTGTAAGAGAAGAAATTGTGCGTATTAAAACTTCTATTGCAAACGATAATTTAACTCAAATTTCGGCTGTGGAATCTCATTTAGAAGAACAAATTAGTTCATTAGAAAAAATTTATCGAAGGGCGGATGTACTATGAAAGGTGTAGAATATAAAGGTTGTAATTCTGTTGATGGACCAATTATCGTAGTTCGTCGAAGCGAAAATATTTTTTATGGTGAAATTGCGGCTGTTCGAGATAGATTTGGTGCAAAAAAAATCGGTCGAGTTATCGATGTTTCTGAAGAATATGCTATTGTACAAATTTTTGGTTCTACAACTGGACTTGATTTAGATGAAACAACTCTTGAATTCCTTGAAACTCCAATGGAATTGCGTGTTGGAGAAGGTTTGCTTGGTCGTATTTTTAATGGTCTTGGGCAACCAATTGACGGATACAAAGATATTATTTCTTCAAAAAAAGTAAATGTAAATGGATATCCTATAAATCCTTATGCTCGTGTATATCCTCGAGATTTTATTCAAACAGGAATTAGTTCTATTGACGGAATGAACACTTTGATTCGTGGTCAAAAACTTCCTATTTTTTCAGGTAACGGACTTCCTCATAACAAACTTGCAGCGCAAATTATCCGTCAGGCAAAAATCCGTAACAGCGATGAACAATTTGTAATGGTTTTTGCTGGAATGGGAATTAAATACGATGTGGCTAGGTTCTTTGTAAAAACTTTTGAAGAATCTGGAGTTTTGTCTAAGGTTGTAATGTTTCAGTCTTTGGCAGATGCACCTTCTATCGAAAGAATTATTACTCCTCGTTGTGCTTTAACTGCGGCAGAATATCTTGCTTACGAAAAAGGAATGCACGTTCTTGTTGTAATGACAGATATGACAAACTACTGCGAAGCTTTGCGCGAAATTTCTACAACTCGTGGAGAAGTTCCAGGAAGAAAAGGTTACCCTGGATATTTGTATTCAGACTTAGCCGAACTTTACGAAAGAGCTGGAAAAGTAAAAGGTTCTAATGGTTCAATTACTCAAATTCCAATTTTAACTATGCCAAATGATGATATTTCTCATCCAATCCCTGACCTTACAGGATATATTACAGAAGGACAAATTGTTCTTGATAGAGAAATGTCTCAAAAAGGAATGTATCCTCCAGTTGCGGGGCTTCCAAGCCTTTCTCGTCTTATGAAGGACGGAATTGGAGAAGGAATGACAAGGGAAGACCACAAAGATGTTTCTAGTCAGCTTTTTGCTGCCTACTCTAAAGTAAAAAGCGTTAGAAGTTTGGCTTCAATCATTGGTGAAGAAGAACTTGCTCCTTTGGATAAATTATATTTGAAATTCGGTGAAAAACTTGAAAGTGAATTTTTATCTCAAAGCGAATTTGAAGATAGAACTATAGAACAGACTTTGGATTTAGGTTGGAAAGTTCTTTCAATTCTTCCTAAAAGTGAACTTTACAGAATTAAACCTGAATTTATTGAAAAATATATGCCTAAAGAATAAAAGGGTGGTATAATCTAGAAGATATGGCAAAATTAAATATTGCACCAACAAAATCTAATCTTCTCATGGTAAAAGAGCAATTATCTGTTGCCACCGATGGATATGAACT
>CALBXN010000072.1 GCA_937890485.1 uncultured Treponema sp. | reverse complement strand
CGAAGGAACAACAGGTCAGATGGGGGGTCTTCCTGATGTAAACACAGAAAATCCTCTTTTTCAAGAATATTTTATGGATTACATGAACGATACAATTTTGTGTGGTGCTGACGGATTTAGATTTGACACAGCAAAACACATCGGACTACCTGATGACCCACGAGATGACTACAGCAAAGATAACGATTTCTGGCCAATTTTTACCGGAAAAAAAGCAATCAATGGAAAAATGCTTAGTCGTGCAGATGAACTTTTTATTTACGGCGAAGTTTTACAAGGTGGAAACGCACGAGAAAAAGAATATACTGAATTTGTTTCTGTAACTGCAAGTAACTATGGTGGAAATTTACGCAGAGCCCTTTCTCAAAAAAGACTTTCTGCAGCCGCATTAAGTGATTTTAATCATCCTGCAAATCCTGACAAACTTGTTACTTGGGTTGAATCTCACGATACATACGCAAACCAAGGTGAATCTGCAAAAATGACTCACTTTCAGCTAAGAGCAGGTTGGGCAATCATCACTGCAAGACAATATGGAACTCCGCTTTTCTTCAGTCGCCCACAAGGTCCAGAAGCAACTCAGTTTCCAGGTGTTTCACAAATTGGTGATAAAGGAAACGACGAATTTATGCATCCAGAAGTTGTGGCTGTAAACAAATTCCGAAACGCCATGATTGGTCTTGATGAAAAACTTTCAAACGGCTCAACTTACGAAACTTTAATTATCGAACGAGGCAACAAAGGTATTGTTATCGTAAATATAAAAGAAGGAACTGAAAACATAAACCACAAAGTAAGTTTAGCTGACGGTGAATATATCGACCATGCCAACGGAATTAAATTCAAAGTTAAAGACGGTATTCTTTCAGGTAAAATTAAAGCAAAAAAAATTGCTGTAATTTACTAATTTTATAGAGGATTTTGTGGCGTTTACAAAAATGAAAAATCAAAGAGAATTTTTACCATACGAAATTATTTTTTCAGTAACTGATTTTTGTAATTTAAAATGCAAACACTGTTACATACAAAAAAATAATAAAATTCTAGATGTAAGCGCCGCAAAAAATTTTTTAGATACAATTAATGAATGCAAAACTGAAAGCGAAATAACACACATTGGTTTTTCTGGTGGTGAACCTTTTTTATTTCCGGATGTTATTGAACAAATCGTAAAAAAATCAATCGAAAAAGATTTACTGTTTGATTGCATAATGACAAATGGACTTTGGTGGAAATCCATAGAAGAACTAAAAACGGTTTTGCAAAAAATTTATGACGCAGGTTTTGATGGAAAAATCGGAATCAGCATTGATTATTATCACGCACAAGCATTTTCAAATGACTTTGCCTTGTACTTTCAAAAACTAAGTGAATTTTGTCAAAGTATTTTTGATATTTGGCAAGATATTCTGTTCCAGTTTTTAATTTTTTTGTTTCGATTCCTAATCTATGTAGTGAATCTGAAAGTCCAATTGCGGCTTGTTCACCAAGTCTACCAGCGCTAAACGATTGCAATCCGACAAAAATTCTACCTTCTAATGATGTTCCTGTTGTAAGTACAATTGCTTGAGCTTTATACTCTGTACCAAGTTCATCAACTGCACCAATAATTTTGTCACCATCAACTAATAATTCTGTTATACAACATTGTTTTAAGTAAATATTTTCATTGCTTTCGATTAGATTACGCATATAACGAGTGTATTCAGCTTTATCTGATTGTGCGCGTAAAGCTCTAACAGCAGGCCCTTTTGAAGAGTTTAAAACCTTTAATTGAAGATAAGTCGCATCGGTAACTTCACCCATTACTCCGCCAAGTGCGTCGATTTCACGTACTAAAGTGGATTTTGCAGGGCCGCCAATTGCAGGATTGCAAGGTTGGAGAGCGATATTATCAATATTAAGTGTACATAATAATACCTTCATTCCAAGTTTTGCACACGCCAAAGTTGCCTCGCAACCAGCGTGTCCAGCACCTACTACAATTATATCAAATTTGTTGTTTACGTAATCCATATCTTTATTATAATTCAAACATTTGTGAATTATAATTTTGGCATAACAAACTTTACGTTTGTTTGATAAACGTATTTTCTACACTAAAAACTCTTCAAACTCTCCTAAATGTCAAAAAACGAATTTAAAATTTAAGAATCATCCTTTTGGTTTTGTTTGGAAATACTCTATCCTTCTGTGGTAAGTTCTTCCCAAATGCTTGGTACAACAATCAATGCAGTGTACACAATGAAACCGAATAGGATTAAGTTAATTGCCATGATAACCTCCTTTGGTTACATGTATATTAATCCCATTTTTTAGGGTAAAATAACAATTAATAGTCTAAAAAGTTGAAAATTTTACAAAATTTAATACAAAAAATTGATATGAAAAAATTTACTCAAAAGGATATAAAATCACTGTTTTCGCATCTTTGCTGTTCTAGATGTAAAAATGAATTTTCGATAAATTCTATCAAAATTTTAGAGCAGGATTGCGATATTATGCTTTGTAGTTTATCATGCGAAAAATGTGGAAAAGATTTTGGAGAAGTTGTGTTTAATTTTAACCGAAAATCTAATAAACATTTACCCCTAGAAATTGTAGAAGGCCCACCACCAATTAGTTCTGATGATGTGATTGAGGCACATAGATTTATTAAAGAAAATTTGTAATAAAAAAAGACTCTGAAATCTCAGAGTCTTTTTATTCTTTAAGAGATTTATTTGCCTAAGTTAGCTGTTGATTTGATGTGTAATTCTCTAAGTTGTTTTAGAGCAGCTTCGCCAGGAGCGTCACTCATTAAACATTTAGCACCAGCGTTTTTAGGGAATGCAATTACGTCACGGATAGAATCAGTTCTAGCTAGTAATGCTACTAATCTATCTAAACCGATAGCTAAACCTGCATGAGGTGGTGTACCGTATTGTAATGCGTTAACCATAAATCCGAATTTTTCTTGAGCTTCTTCTTCAGTTAATCCTAAAGCTTTGAAGATTTTCTTTTGAACTTCTGATGAGTGGATTCTCACAGAACCACCACCTAATTCGCAACCGTTATAAACGATGTCATATGCGATAGATTTAACATTGCCTAAATCACCAGAATCAAGTTTGTCAACATCTTCTAGGTTTGGAGATGTGAATGGGTGGTGCATTGCCATAAATCTGCCTTCTTCTTCAGAATATTCAAACATAGGGAAGTCTACAACCCACAATAGGTCGTGTTTAGCTTCATCGATTAAGTTTAGAGATTTACCAAAGTGTAATCTTAATCTACCCATAATATCGTAAACTGCTTTTGGTTTATCTGCAACAAAGAAGATAATATCGCCAGCTTGTGCTTGAGCTCTATTTTGGATAGCTTTAGCTTGTTCTTCTGTAACGAATTTCAATACTGGAGATTTAGCAGTACCATCTTCTTGGTAAATGATATTAGCAAGAGCTTTTGCACCAAATGATACAGCAAGTTTTGTAATATCATCAATATCTTTTCTAGAGAATTTAGCGCCACCAGGAATTCTGATACCACGAACGATACCACCGTTTTGAAGAGTTTTCTTAACGATTTCAAATTCTGATTCAAGAATAATATCGCCAAGGTCGAATAATTCAAGGTCAAATCTTGTATCAGGTTTGTCAGAACCGTAACGCTCCATAGCGTCTTTATAAGTAAGTCTTGGGAGTGGTAACTGAATGTCAACGCCCATAGCCTCTTTGAATACGCGCTGAATATAGCCCTCGCCCATACCCATAACATCATCAACATCAACAAATGACATTTCAAGGTCAATCTGTGTGAATTCGGGCTGACGGTCTGCACGCAAATCTTCGTCGCGGAAGCAACGGGCAATCTGCATATAACGGTCAAAGCCTGCTACCATTGAAAGCTGTTTGTAAAGCTGTGGTGACTGAGGAAGAGCATAGAAGCTTCCGTTGTGAATTCTTGACGGAACAAGGAAGTCACGAGCACCCTCGGGAGTTGAACGGATAAGCATTGGAGTTTCAATCTCAATAAATCCGTTCTCATCAAAATAGTCACGGGTAATCTTTGTAATCTTGTGACGAAGAAGAATATTCTTCTGCAGGTCGGGACGGCGCAAATCAAGATAACGATATTTAAGACGAGTTACCTCTGAGGTCTGACAATTCTCAACGATTTCAAAGGGAGGAGTCTCACTGACACCGAGAACTCTTAAATCCTTAACCTCAATTTCAATGTCGCCTGTGGGGATATCCTTATTCTTTGAAGAACGCTCACGGACAACGCCCTTTGCCATAAGTACATATTCACTACGAGCAGCAAAAGCCTTGTCAAAGATTTCTCTGTCTGTGTTATCGTCAAAAGCCAACTGCACAACGCCTGTTCTGTCACGCAAATCAATGAAAATGAGTGCACCGAGGTCACGCTGACGCTGTACCCAACCGCAAACTACAACCTCATTGCCGATGTTCTGGGCATTGAGAGTTCCGCAGTAATGTGTTCTTTTTAAACCATTCATTTTATCCATTAGTTTGTGCCTCCTAAAAGGTCGGTTAAATCGAGTCCCTCAACACCGAGAGCTTCAAAGCCCGACATAGCATCTTTAAT
>CALBXN010000071.1 GCA_937890485.1 uncultured Treponema sp. | reverse complement strand
CCATAGAAACATCTTTTTGAGTCTGATAAATAATTGTAGGAGTTCCCGTTGTTCCACTAGAAGCGTGAATTCTAACCACATCTTCTTTATTTACAGACATTAATCCAAAAGGATAAGCTTCTCTCAAATCAGATTTTGTTGTAAATGGCAAACGACGCAAATCATCTAATGATTTTATTGAAGAACCACCGATTATGCCTTCTTTTAAAAGTTTATTTTTATAAAAAGTTGTTTTAAGAGCATTTTCAACTTGGCGTTTTAATCCAGCAAGCTGAAGTTTTTCAAGTTCACTTCTATCGATAGTTTCAATTGATTTATCCCAAAATGGTATTTCCATAATAATTCCTTATTTTACTTCACTACCTAAATCGATAGCAGTACAATTTATTTCCACAAGTTTTGGGTCTTTAGAAGCAAATCTATCTTTTACAGACTGAATAATTGTTTCTTTCTTTACAGGAATATATTCCAAAGCTGCTCCAACTAAAACCATATTTTCAGCCTTAGAATTTCCTGCTTTTTTTGCAAGTTCTTCTGCTTCTACGATTTTTGCTTTAGGTAAAACCTTAATTGCATCATATAATTTTTCTACTTCTGGATAATTTGGAATATTCACAAAAGGTTTTGCATCTGTAATCAAAACTCCGTCTACGCTAAGCCATTGTAAATATCGTAAACTTTCTAGAGGTTCCATTGAAAGAATCATATCTGCTTTTCCTGAAGGAATTAAATCGCTTGAAATTGGTTTGTCAGAAAGGCGCAAATGAGCTTGAACTCCACCACCTCGTTGACTCATTCCATGAACTTCACTTTGACGAACATATAATCCATCTTTCATGGCAGCAGTTGCAATAACAGCAGCGATGGAAAGTACACCTTGTCCTCCAACACCTGCTAATAAAATATCGTATTTCATAATTAGTTTTCCTTCTTCATTTGAGCAAGTTTTTCAGCTTTTGTTCTTAATCTGAAAGCTTCAAGACATTCACGAACCATAACGATTACAGAAACACCTCTGTAATTACATTCTTCTTCAATAATTTTAGCATTTGCTTCATTATTATTAGGATTTGTAGCCAAAACTCTTAAATGTTCTTTTTCAACACCAAGTCCAAGTAAAAGACCTTCTAATTTACTTGATGGCAAAATTGTTTGTTGACAACCAGTCATGGCAACAATTGAATTATCTAAAATTACAACTGTTACAGGAGTTTTTGTAGAAATTGCATCCACAAGGTTTGTCATTCCTGAGTGTAAGAAAGTTGAATCTCCAATTACACCAATTGTATTTTTTATTCCTGCCAAAGAAGCACCTCTTGCCATACCAATAGAAGCCCCCATACAAACAATTGATTCTACAGCATTGTATGGTGGTACTGCACCTAAAGCGTAACATCCAATATCAGCAAGAACTGCAACATTATCTTGACCATCTTTTTCTGCCATAGATTTTACTGCTAGATTTATTGCTGTATAAGAATCTCCATGAGGGCAACCTTTACAAAGCTGTGGTGGACGACCTGCTAGATTTTCGCACATATCAGTTAAAACTGAATTTTTTCCTACGAACTCTGAAGCAACAGAATTTACTTGAGGTAAACCTAAAGCAGTTCGCACATTATCAGGATTTAATTCTCCTGCACGAGGTAATTCTCCTGTGAATTTTCCAATGATTTTTACTTTTTGAGGTAAAACCCCTCTAAGTTGTTTTTCAACAAAAGGCATACCTTCTTCAATTACAAGAATTTGTTCTACATTTGCAGCAAGTTTTTTAATAGATTCAGCAGGAAGTGGCAATGTTCCAATATGAAGTGTTGAAGGAACACCTTTTCCAGGGAATCGGGCTTCGCAAAGAGATTTGTAATCTTCAAGATTTTCAAGATAGTAATTTTTTCCTAATCCACTTGTGATAATTGCAATATCAGTTCTTTTTGGGTTTAGTTCTAATTTGTTCCATTTACAATTATTTGACCAATAAGATAAATCAACTTGTTTAGCAAGCATTTTTTCGTAATTTTTTCTTGCTAAAGCAGGAAGTAACATCCATTCTTTTCCATTGGCTTTTGCAGTTTGATTTTCTGCCACAACTTTTTTTGCATCCACAGGATGAACAACTGCTCGGCTGTGAGCAAGACGAGTTACCATTCTCATCATAACTGGAACATGATATTTTTCTGAAATTTCAAAAGCTTCAAAAACCATTTCGTAAGCTTCTTGTTGAGTTGTTGGTTCAAAACAAGGAATCATTGCATAATCAGCATAAAAACGTGAATCCTGTTCGCCTTGACTTGAATGCATACTTGGGTCATCTGCAACAACAATAATCAATCCACCTTTTATTCCAAGCAAAGATGAATTCATAAAAGGATCTGCTGCAACATTAAGACCAACATGCTTCATTGTAATGATAGAACGCTTTCCTGCAAAAGAAGCACCTAAAGCAGCTTCGTAGGCAGTTTTTTCGTTAGAACACCATTGTGCAATAGGACCATTATTCTTTTTATGATTTTCTATCAAATATTCCATTATTTCTGTAGATGGAGTTCCAGGATAACCATATCCAGCTGAAAGCCCTGCGTGTAAAGCTCCAAGAGCTAAGGCTTCATCTCCAAGTAAAACTAAATCACTCATAAACATTCCTTTATTTTATTTCAATTATATACAGTATATCAGTACAAGACATAACTGTCCATATTACAAATGATATTTGTAAGAATGAAATTGATAATTATTTTACTTTACAAATGTATAATAATCTTATTGGAAATGCCTAAGATTTAGGCGGCGTCTCCCAAACTCAAATCTAGTTTTGCTAGAAATAATTGATTAGGGAGGCTATGCAAATTGAAAGCAAAAGTCATTTATTTGATTTTTACGATTGTAGTAGGAATTGCTACGATTGTAAGTGCGATATTTGCAGTGCTCTCTTACTTAAAAGTGTAAAAGAGAAAATAAAAGCCGCCACTTAAATAATTGACCGTTTTCGTGGCAGCTTTTTAAAAGCAATCAGTGGAGACGACCAAAGAATTTTAGGCGTTTCCTTTCTTTTAATATACACTCACTTTACTACTTTTGCAAGAGCTATTTTCTCCAAAACTCCCTTTCCAAAAATCAATTACACTTTTATTTTGCCACTTGAACGGATGTGTAATTAAGTATAAAATCGTAGACTATGGAGAAAATATTAACACAGTTACTTTCAAAAATTGATTACATTAAGATAGACGGAAAAGTTGATACAGATATAAAAATATCTTCTTTAGTTTTTGATACACGACAAGTTAACTCAGGTTCCCTATTTTTTGCCCTTCCAGGAACTCATGTTCATGGGAATAAATTTATTTGCAAGGCTATAGAACTAGGAGCAGTTGCAATAATTTATCAAGATGAACTTCCAGAAGATGCAAAAAAACTTAGTGAACAGAAAAAATGTATTTTCATAAATGTAAAAGATAGCCGATTTGCAATGTCACCAATAGCTGATGAATTTTATGATAGCCCTTCTTCAAAAATGGGAATTATCGGAATTACAGGAACAGAAGGCAAAAGTTCTACTGTATTTTTCACTTGGCAACTTTTACGCTTAATCGGAAAAAAAGCAGGATTTATTTCTACCGTACAATATTCCCTTGGAGAAGAAGCTATCGATAATCCTGAACATCAAACAACTCCAGAAGCACCAATTATTCAAGAAAAACTTTATCAAATGTTGCAAAATGGCTGCGAATACGCAGTTGTAGAATCATCTTCCCATGGGCTTTCTGTAAAAACAAACAGACTAGGAGATGTAGCTTTTGACGCAGTTGCAATGATGAATGTAACTCATGAACATCTAGAATTTCATGGAACCCACCAACAATATAAATCAGATAAAGCAAATCTTTTTAGAGCCTTAGATAAATTCAGTCATACAAAAAATTTAACCACAGGAAAAATGGATTTTACTCCTTTTGGCTTAGTAAATCTTGAGGATTCTAGCAGTCAATATTTTATACAAGCAACAAAGTCAAAAGTTTTTGGATTTTCTGCTCCAGGTTGTGCAGGAAACAAGCAAGATAATTCAACTCAAACAGATTTTTCAGAAGAAAACTATTCAGGGTTTATTCAAGCAACTGATGTAAATTCCAGTAGTAAAACTTGTTCTTGTAAATTAGTAAATAACACAAATTCTGAATTTAATCAGAATGAAAATCAATTAAAATTAAATTTTACTGGAACTTTCAATATTTACAACGCATTAGCATCTTCAATGTTAGTTTCAAAATTAACTAAAACTGAATTTTCAAAAGTTCTTGAGCAAACTACAAATTTAATTCCTGTAAAAGGAAGAATGACAACTGTAGATTTAGGACAAGATTTTGAAGTTATCGTTGATTATGCTCACACTCCATCATCTTTTGAAACGATTTTTCCTCCATTAAGAAAACGCTGTAAAGGAAAAATTATCAGTTTGTTTGGAAGTGGCGGAGAAAGGGACACAAAAAAACGTAGCGTTCAAGGACAAATTGCATCAAAATGGTGTGATATTGTTATCCTTGCTGATGAAGACCCTCGTGGCGAAGATTCAGTAGAATTATTAGAAATGATTGCAGAAGGTTGCAAAGATGAAAACGGAAATTATCTAAAACGAGAAGAACGCCTTTTCATCATTCCAGATAGAAAAAAAGCAATTCGTAAAGCATTTTCCTTATGCCAAAAAGATGACATTGTGTTACTTTTAGGAAAAGCCCACGAAAATTCAATTATTTACAAAGATTTTGTAATGCCTTATGACGAAATTTCTGAGGCAGAAAACGCATTAAAAGAAATGGGGTATTAATTTATGAAAATTACTATTTTATATGGCGGAAAATCAGGAGAACACGAAGTTTCTTTAGTTTCAGCAGCCTCAGTGGCAAGAAATATAGATTTTTCAAAACATAGCATAAATCTTATTGGAATTACAAAAGAAGGAAAATGGTTTTATCAAGAAGATAGCGAACTTCAACGAATAAAAGTTGATAAAACTGCATCGTTGCAAATCAAAGAAAAATATCCTGTTGTAATTGTACCTGGCGGCTCAAAACAAAACGCAATTCAAGTTGAAAACAATGGAAAATATATCAATCTTTACACAGATATTGTTTTTCCTGTTTTGCATGGAACCTTTGGTGAAGACGGAACAATTCAAGGTCTTTTTGAAATGGCAGAACTTCCTTATGTTGGTTGTGGAACAATGGCAAGTTCACTTACAATGGATAAAGAAAAAACAAAACAAATTTGGGAAAACGCAAATCTTCCTATTGTTCCATACATTTGTGCAAAAAAATATCAATCAGAAGATAAAACTGAATTTGAAAATTTACTTGAACAAGTGAATTCTAAATTTGGATACAATGTTTTTGTAAAACCTTGTTGTGCTGGAAGTTCTGTGGGAGCATCAAAAGCAAGTGATAAAACAAGTTTAGAAAAAGCTATTTTAGAAGCATTCAAGTGGGATGATAAGATTTTAATAGAAGAATGTGTTAACGCACGAGAAATTGAATGTTCTGTTACAGGAAACGATAATCCTGTTGCATATATTCCAGGTGAAATTGCTCCAACTCATGAATTTTATGATTATGACGCAAAATATACAGATCCAAACGGAGCTTCTCTTTTAATTCCTGCAAACTTAGATGAAAAAACAATAAAGCAAGTTCAAACCATTGCAGTTCAAGCATACAAAAGTTTAGATGCTTCAGGACTTTCAAGAGTAGATTTTTTCTTAGATAAAAACAGTGGAAAACTTATGTTAAATGAAATTAACACAATGCCAGGATTTACTTCTATTAGTATGTTTCCAAAAATGTGTGAAGCCGCTGGTCTAAAATACGCAGATTTAATAGAAGAAGTTTTGCAACTTGGAATAAATCGCTTTGAAAAAAAACGCGAACTTTTAACAAGTAGATAAAAATTAGGAAAAACAAATGCGTATACATTTTTACAAATTACATTTAGGTGGAAATTCTTTTATTCTCATTGATACAGAAAGCGAAAAACAATTAGCAATAAAAGATTATCCTGAATTTTCTAAATCAATTTGTAACAGAAGATACGGCGTTGGCTCTTCAGGTTGTATTTTTTTAGATGAGCAAAATAATGTAAGAGTTTATCGTCCAGATGGAACAGAATGTGCCGATTTTTACGATGCACTTTTTTGTACAGCTCGGTATGCCTTCGATTCAGGTCGAATGACAAAAAATTCTAATGGGGATTATGAATTAAAATTCAACACTTTGAAGGGCGAAAAAATTCTTAAAGTAATTTCTTCAAGAGAATTTGAAGTTGTTTTAGGAAGTGCTTTTTCATTTTCTTCAGGAAAAATCATCAATTCAGAAAGCACATCAATTATGGAAACCATCGAAATTGACCAGCACAAAATCAAGATGGCGGGAATTCATATTTTATCAGATATTTTGGTAACTTCGCCTAAAACTCTTTCTTCAAAACCTTTCTTTTTGCTTTACACAAAACTACGAGAAATATTTAAACCACAAAAAATTTTTTTAACATATTCTCAGGCAGTTACAAAAGAAACCTTGTGTATACGAACAATAAAACGAGGCGAAAATACTTCCTGTGCAAGTGCTGCTGCTGCCTTAATTTCATCAGTTATTTCGGGAACATCCAACAATGGAGCAGTTTGTGTTTTCACTCAAGGAAACAAATCTTTATTTGAAGAACAAAATCTTTTAGTAAAAGATACGGATGATTCTAAAAAAATCACTATACTTTGGGACACACAAGAAAATTCCTTAAGAGCTATCGCTTCTGGAGGATATCTTTTTGAAGGATTTTTTGAATATTAAATTTTCAATTACATAAGGAAAAACATCATGTATTTTTATTCTGACAAACCAGCATTTGAAACTCTTGAAGATATAAAAAACAAAAATGTGACAGTAATGGGTCTAGGCTTAAATGGTGGTGGAGAAGCAACTGTTAGATTTTTATTAAAACATGGTGCCAATGTTACCATCACCGATATGAAAACAAAAGAACAGTTAGAATCAACAATTAAGTCTTTAGAAAATGATTCTTCTCTTGATACTTCAAAAATCAAATACACTTTAGGTTGCCACGATATTGAAGATTTTAAAAATGCAGATGTAGTTATAAAAAATCCAGGTGTAAAAATAGAAGGTAATAAATTTTTAGCAGAAGCAAAACAAATAGAAACAGATATTTCTATGTTTTTACATTTTACAAAGGCTCCGATAATTGCAGTTACAGGAAGTAAAGGAAAATCATCAACAGTAAGTGCAATTCACTTTGGGTTAAGCCAAGCAGGATTTACAACTTTCTTAGGAGGAAACATAACTGTAAGTCCTTTAACATTTTTAGAAAAAACAAATGAAGATACTCCAGTTGTCCTAGAACTTTCTAGCTGGCAATTAGCAGATTTACGAGGACGAAAACTTTTAAAACCATATATCAGTTTGATAACAAAAATTGTACCAGACCATCAAAACTGGTACGGAAATATGGAAAACTATGTTGCCGATAAAAAACTGATTTATGGCGACCAAGATGAAAATTGTTTTTCTATTTTTACTTCCGATGATAATTGGGGAAACATTTTTTCTAGTGAATCCAAAGCAAAAATTTTACGATATTCAAGTTCAACTGAATTTTGTAAAAATGCCTACGGAATTTTAGATGAACATGACAAGGGCTGGATAGAAAATAAATTAGTTTTAGACAAAACCTTGGTACCAGGTCATCACATGAAAGAAAATTTATTGAATGCCGCCATTGTAATGTCAATTATGAAAGTTCCTTCAGAAAAAATTTGTAAAATCCTTTCTGAATATAAAGGTATTCATCACAGATTAGAATATTTTTATGAGTATAAAAATTCAACTGGAAAAAATTTTATCTTTTACAATGATTCAGCAGCAACCGTTCCAGAAGCCGCAGCCGCTGCAATTTCTTCTTTCAAAACAAATGTTTTTGCAATCTGTGGTGGCACTGACAAAGAACTAGATTTTTTACCTTTAGCAGAAAATGCTCACAAAGCAAAAAAACTATTTTTACTTTCAGGTACAGGAACTGACAAACTTGTTCCTATGTTGCAAGAAAGAAAAATTGAATATTTTGGTCCATATCAAAACTTGAAAGATTTATTACAACAAGCAAAATCTGAAATTGATTCAAGTTGTGAAGATGGAATTGTAGTTTTCACTCCGGGAGCAACATCATTTGGAATGTTCAACAATGAATTTGACCGAGGTGAAAAATACAAAAAAGCTGTGGAACAAATTTTTTTAAGTTAAAACTATTTTATTTTTTGTACAAAGAAGCGTTGCTTGTTTTACTTGTGTGAATAGGTTTTGAGCCACTTTCTCGTTTACCAGTAAAACCTGATTTTTTCTTTCCTTCAGATTTTTCTCTTTTTGATTTTCTTCCATCTTTGTAAGAATCACCAGATTTTCTGCCACTTCTTCTTGAAGAATCCTCAAAACGGCCTCTACGACTTCTTTCTTTTTCAGATTTGTAGATTGCTTGAGATTCTTTGCTGTCAATGTGCATTGAGGGTAAAGATTTGTCTTTTTTGGCACGAGCAAGTAAATCCATTCCTGCTTGATAAGGCAAACTAACTAAAACAAATTTTTCGGATAAATCAATTCTATCAACCATTCTCTGTGGGATTTTTAGCAATTTACTAAAATAGTTTGCAATATCCTTTGGTGAATATCCATCTTTTCTTCCAATCTGAACATAAAGACGAATTTGTCTGCCTTGATTAAAAACTTTTAAAGGCGTAATTTCGCCATAACGGCTAGGGTCAAGAGATTTTCCATAACTTAAAGCCAAAACTTCAGAAAGAACTTCCATAGGATTTCGTTCTTCACATAAAATTTGAGCCATTTTTTCAAAAGTTGAGTTTTCTTTTGACTTTTGATTTTCACTTTCATCTGATAAATCTTCATTTAAAAGTGAAAGTTGATTTTGCATTTGTTCAAAAAGTTTTTTTTCTTTAATTTTAAGAACTTCGTTTACAGATGGAATTTGTTCTTCTGTAAGTTTTCCTTTTGTTGATTTAAAAGCGGCTTGTTTGATAAATTCTAATTTTCTTCTTTCTTCAGGGCGAACAAAAGTAAAAGCAAGTCCCTTTGCACCTGCACGACCAGCTCGACCAATACGATGAACATAAGTTGGAACATCAAAAGGAAGGGCATAATTTACAACATGAGTTAAACCTTCAATATCAATACCACGAGCAGCCACATCAGTTGCAACCAAAATTCTTGTTTTTTTATTTCTAAAGCGATACAAAATTTTTTCTCGCTGATTCTGTGGAATATCACCATGTAAAGCTGCAACTTCGTAGCCTTTTTCATCAAGTTGTTTGCAAACTGAATCTGCATCAACCTTTGTTTGAGTAAACACTAATCCATAAAAATCTGGAGAGATATCAATCAATCTAACGAGAGCTTCAATTTTTTCATTTTCACGAACAACCCAATAACGCTGTTCTGTTAAAAGTGGTTCTTCAGGACGTTTTTCTTCTTCAATAATTTCATACTCGCCCATAAATTCGCTGGCAATTTTTAAAATTTGTGGTGGCATTGTGGCAGAAAAAAGTAAAACTCTACTTTCAGGATTTGCATGACCAAAAATTTCTTCTATATCTTCTATGAATCCCATATCAAGCATTTCATCTGCTTCATCTAAGATAAAATAACTGATATTTTCTAATTTTAGAGTTCCTCTTTCAATGTGATCTTTTACTCTACCTGGAGTTCCAACAACGATTTCCACACCTTTTTTTAGAGCACGAATTTGCTCGTCGATTTCCATAATTTCCTGTTTACTTAATCCCATTTTAATTGCAATTCCAATGGATAAAAAACATACTTTCATTAAATGATAAAAAATCCATGTATCCATATTTCTAGCATCTTCTAATTCAAAAAGAAGTCTGCCTTCTCGATTTGCTTTTACAAGTTCGTCTACAATATCTTCTAAAAAAATATGTAACTTTTTCTTATCTGCCATAAACTGTTTATCAAAATAATCTTTTTGTATATTTTTATTTTGATAAATATTTCGCAAAAGGTTCATAAGCTGTAACTGTGTTAATTCTTCAATCAATGGTTCCGGAATTGGCACACTTTCTCTGCGAATACCATCATTATTTTCAATATAAATTCCCTTATAACCTTTCTGCTTAATTACACGAATCGAAGTATCACTTAACTTGCCACCTGCTTTCATTAAAATACGACAAGTTTCATCATACAGCGGCTTTGCTAAAATGTCCCCAGATTTTAGGTTCTCTGTACGAATAAATTCAATCATAAATAGCTCCCCCACTTCCTACTTTATTGATTTATTATAACAAACACGCTATCTATATCGCAATACTTGTTCTTATTAAAATACTATAAATATTACTTATACTTTTTCTATTAAATATTGTTTCTCTTTTAACATTTCTTCTATTAAATCCAATGTTTCTTCACTATCAGCCGTTATTTTATGATAATGATAATTTGATGTAATATTTTTTAATGG
>CALBXN010000070.1 GCA_937890485.1 uncultured Treponema sp. | reverse complement strand
ACACTTGCAGAACGGGGAGTCGGAGCAATCACTGCTCTGACTCCCATGTTCTTTAGTTCTTTATATAGTCTCATACTATTATCATGATTAGGAAATAAAACATAATGCTGTATCTTCGCCATTTTATTTTCCCTTTCTGATTCTTCTTATGCGTTTAACATTTCGATGAATGCACTGACTCTTGTACGAAGCTGTGAAGCATCACTGTCTGTGTAATCTGTTTCGATTCCAAGAACAGGGATTCCTGCTTCCTTAAGTGCTCTTTCTACGAAATATCCTTCTGTATCGTAAAGGTTACAGAATTTAAGGTTTACATCGATGATACCGTCAACTTTGTATTCTTTTCCCCAGTAGCTTGTTGATTCAACAATAAGACGACGAACCATTGCTCTAGTTGATGCAACGTCATTTCCACATCCTGATTTTGATGTGAATTTTCCGTTAGCTGTTCTAAAGTAGTAACCAGGAACAATGTCTTCCATAAGAGCTGTATTTGCCATGTGGTTGTATACAACATCAAGAAGAACACCTAATCCGTAGCTATGAGCAGCGTCAACAAGTTCTCTTAATTCACTTACACGTGAGTAAGGATTTGTAGGATCTGAAGAATACCAACCTTCTGGTGTAAAGTAGTTGTGAGGGTCGTATCCCCAGTTATAGTTGTTATTATTAGCTGTTCCATTTGCTTCGTATTTTTTATTTGTTTCATCTGTGTAATAGAAGTTAAGAACAGGCATGATTTGAAGGTGAGTTACACCAAGTTCTTTCAAATATGGAAGTTTTTCGATAAATGCTTTGTAAGAACCTTTTGCAGCTTTAACTCCAGAATCTGGGCTAATTGTAAAGTCACGAACTGAAACTTCGTAAATAACAGCATCTTCTCTTTGTGCAAGTTTTACATAGTCTTTGCTCATTTTTCCAGCTTTTGCACTGTTAATATCTACAACAGCAGCACGTCCACTTCCACCTTCGTTGCGGTAAGCAGCCATAGATTTTGCATAAGGATCTAATGCTTTATTTGTTCCACGGCTATTTGTAACTGAGTAATCATAGAACCAACCATTGATATTATCAGTTGTATTTGCTGTCCAAACACCTGTAGCAGCATCAAAAGTCATTGCAACAGTTTTTGTAGGTTCTTTTAATCCATCTTTGTTATAAAGATTAAGAACTACATCTGAACTTGTTGGAGCCCAAAGAACAAAAGAAGCTTTGTTTGTTGAAGCATCATAAGTACAACCAAGTTTTACATCACTACCTGGAATTGTTTTTTCAGCAGCTTTCCATGCAAATTCTGAAGTATCAACTTGGAAAGCAGATTCAAATACAGGATGAGAAATTTCGATTGGATAGTTTACATTAACATTTTCAGCAAGTGTAACACGAATACGAGTTGCAAAGTTGTTTTCACGAGTTCTATCTGCGTTTACAACATCTTTAATTTCGTATGTTTTTCCTGTTTTAGGTTCTGTAACAACAAAGTTTGATGTACCTGGTTTTAAATCCAATCCATAACCATCGCTAAGACGAGCAACGATTGTATCTTCTGATTCAAGACGAGCAGCAACAAATCT
The DNA here is from genome assembly GCA_937890485.1 of uncultured Treponema sp. Classification (GTDB taxonomy): domain Bacteria; phylum Spirochaetota; class Spirochaetia; order Treponematales; family Treponemataceae; genus RGIG9060. Next base: position 2,089 of record CALBXN010000070.1, on the reverse strand, counting down.
TGGTTTGTATTCACCAACATTATATGTTTGTTGATCACCTGAGAAAATTACACAAGTGTTAGAAACTGATTGATCCCAAATACGGTCATCAGCACAGTCTTTATCCCAGCCAGAATCTTTACGAACGATAAGACCTGTTTTTCCATCTGCGTCAATGAAAGTTGTTCCACCAGTTGTAGAACCATCTTTTTTGAAACGCATGTATGCAATTCCGTCTTTTACTTCGAATTTTTGTGAGTAATCCCAAGCCTTACTTCCGTCACCATCTTTAACTGCCCAAATCCACAAGGCCCATGGTTCATAATCTTTGTCTGGACGAACATAGAAAACAACGAATTCATCTTCGCCAATTCCCATGCTATCTCTTAATTCAATAACCTTTGCTAATTCAGGTTTTGCATCTGACTTCCAGTAGCCAGGTTCAACAGTTGTTGCATCACCTCCTGTTGCATTACTTGTTCCTACACAACCTGTAAAAAGTGCAAGGAGTAATGCTACAGCAACAACAAAAAAAGAACGTTTCATGTTCTCTTCCTCCTAGAAATTGCAGAAATAAAAAAAATTTCTACTAAAAATTTATTGTTAGAATTATATCACACTTTTACAAAAAAAGATATGAGTTTTAGTGATTATCAATTTAAAAAATTTCTGAAATATCAAATGTAAGTGCAAAAATGTAGAAATTAAAAAAATTGTAAACACTTTGTAAACACATTTTAAACAATTTATACTAAATAAAATTACAAACAAAAAAAAGATTATAAAAGCAATTTTTTTTTGTATCTACATCAAGAAGATTTGCCAAATTGTCACACAATTCATTTTGAATTTTCAAAACATCATTGAACATAGAAGGTTTCCAAGTTGTATAACGCTCTGTCATACTTCCTAAACCAGAAGAATGTCCCATTATAGTTTTTATTTTTCTGTCAGAAATATCATTTTCAGTTAAATATGTATTAAAAAAGTGTCTTAAGGAATGAAAAGAAAGTTTTTGATCTCTTTGAATTTTTATTTTTGCGAAATATCTTAAAAAAGCACTTTGAATAGTTGAATTTGACAATATTTTACCCTTACCGTTATCAAAAAGAAAATTTGAAGATGATTTTTTCAAAATATTTTCCAAAAGAATACTCAATTTTCGAGGAATTGTAACATAACGAGACATTTTAGTTTTTGGTCTTGTGATTTCACCAAAGACAGTGTGTTGCTGACTTACATCTATAAAATTTTTATAAATATTTTTCCGTTCCAAACCAAGAACTTCACCAAGTCTTAATCCAGTTAAAGCGGAAATATAACAGGCTAGCAAAGTATGAGATGAAGATTTTAAATTATTCAAAACTTTTACTAATTCAAATAAAGTAAAAGCTCGACGAGTTTTAGAAGATATTCCTTTTATTCGTACAAATTCCATTGGATTTCTATTTAGGATTCTCTCTTCAACTGCTGAATTAAGAATAATATTTAAAACACCAGAATTAACTTTTATTGATGATTCATACATTCCTTTTGAATTTTTAAGTTCAAAAATCCATTGACGAATAACATTTGGTGTAATTCTAGAAATTCTATATTCACCTAAAAATGGTAAAATATTATTTTTTAGCGAATATTCATAATTTGAAATTGTATTTTTAGATAAACCTTTGTCTTGATTGGATTTAACCCAAATTCCATCTTTTGAGAAAAAATTTTTTGAAAAAGATTTAATTGTAACATCAGATTTATCAAGCCTTCCTGAAGAAAGTAAATCTTCGCAGTACTTTATTGCTTCATTTTTTCTTCGTTTTCCTGTAGAATGAGGAACAGAACGACTTCCATCTGCATTTCTAACGTAAAAATAGTACATTTTTTTGCCAGTTTTAAGTTTTCGGCAAGATAAATAAAAATTTCGGTACTCCATAATATATATTCCTTCCTAAAAAAATATTTATAGAGACTATTAAATTTATTTTGTAAACATTTTGTCAACATTTTTTTTGGTAAACTATATATTTCTTTAAAATACTTACAAATAAAATTATTTAGACCTTGATGGCACAAATGTTGAAATCGTTTTTACATTTAAAGACGACAGCGCAACAGA
>CALBXN010000069.1 GCA_937890485.1 uncultured Treponema sp. | reverse complement strand
TAGGATTTTTTTCCAAAGCCTTAACTTCTGCCATATATTTACCTCATTAAAAAAAATTCAATTTTCTTCAACAAATATACAGGATTTTTTTTACTTTTACAATAGTAAGATTTTTTCTTACTTTTCTAGTAATTGTATAAATACTCATTTGACGGAAGGGGGGAAAAAAAGGTTTTGTGCTTGAATTTTTTGCACAAAACCTTTTTTCGTCTTAAAAATATTTTTATTTCAACTTGAATACACTCACATTAGTATGAACTTGGTCTAAACTTTCTTTATTTTCTTCTGAATCCTTAGAAACCTTATCAACTGCTTCTGAAATAGCATTACTTTCTTCTGTAATTAAACTAACTGCATTACTAATTTCATAAGAAGCTTCTGCTAAGCGTCCCATTTCAGATACAATTTCTTTTCCACCGTCTAGTAGAGTAGAAGTGTTATTTTTTACGGTTTCTGTAGAACTGTGGATTTCACTAATTGATTGTAAAACTTGACTACTTCCTTCAGCTTGTTCATCCATTGCATTTTTGATAACATTTTCTTGTTGTTTTACAGAATTTGTCAAATCAAAAATAACTTCAAATTGTTTTTTTACATCAGAAACATTTGTTACAACTCTATGGATAATTTCTTGAAGGCTCTTTAAGTGACCTGTAATTGTTTTTCCTTGGGTATTTGATTGCTCAGCTAATTTTCTAATTTCATCAGCAACAACGGCAAATCCTTTTCCTGCTTCACCAGCATGAGCGGCTTCGATAGCGGCATTCATTGCTAAAAGATTTGTTTGTGAAGCAATATTTTGAATAATTGAACTTGCTTCTAAAAGACCTGCTGATTGTTCTAAGACATTTTCTGCCAACTGTGCTGAATCGTTGATTTTTGTTCTACCTGTTTCTGATTCAACACTTAAAGATTCTACTGTTTCAGCGTTATTATCAAGAATTTTTGTAACAGAGCGAATATTTGCTACCATTTGTTCAACAGCTGCAGATGAATTTGAAATTCCAGAAACTTGAACTTCAACACTTGAATTTAATTCTTCAACTTTCTTAATCATTTCGTTAATAGTTGAATAAGATTTATCTACAATTACTGCTTGTGCTTCAACTTTTTCTTTTACAGAATTTACATTTGTAATAATTTTTCCAACAGTATTTGATGTTTCTGTCATGTTTATAGACAACTTTTCTGCGTTTTCAATAGATTCTTCTGTTGCACCGTTTATTTGATTTAAAATATTCTGAGTAACTGTGTAAAATTCATTTAAATCATTTGCCAAAAGCCCAAATTCATCTCTACTTCTTACTTTTAATTTTTTACCAGAATAGTCTTTTTCTGCAATTAAGTGTGAAAAGTTTTTTATATCACTGATTCTTTGAACTGTACCTCTACTTTGCATAAAGGAATCAAGAATAAGCATTATCATACCAAATATTGTAGAAGGCAAAATGTATGTCCAAAACAATCTGATAATAGGTAAATGATTTAATTCTGAAACAAAGATAGGTGTTAAAGAATATGCGATAACTCCAATTCCTCCAAAAACCATTACAAAAATATTTCTTGCAATAAAAGGCATTGATTTATGTTTTTCAAGTAAAGGCAATTCTGTTAAAGAACCTTCTAGTGTTTGCATAAAACAAATGTAAAAGAATAATGAATAAGAAAATACAGTTCCTACACAACAAGTGAAGATTGGAAAAGGTTCCATAGGAATTCCTTTCATCATTGCTGTAACTTTTATGATAATAGGAACAATAAAAGCATCTAATACTGCAAATATGATAGAAACTGTTTCAAATCGTTTGATAGATTTATTTGCAATTTCTAAAGATTCAGGAGTTCCGTCATAAGCAAGTATTTTTTTTGTATATTTTCTATAAATGTAAGTTAAATCAATGCTAATTATAGTTCCACATATAAATGGAATTGGATGAATAAAAATCTTAAACATTGTAGCAGGATTTATTATTTTATAAAAAATCATCAATAAAATTGCAGCAAAAACAGGAACTAAATATATTGACATAAAGTATCCAACTAACTTAGTTGGAAAAGGTTTTAAAATTGGGTTTTCAATTTCATTTTTTTTCTTCATTTTTTGTTTCTCCCAGATAGATATATTTCCGACACATTAAATTATATGATAGGTTTGGGATTTTGTAAATTGAAATATCAAATATCTCCAAAAATTTAATTTATAAAAATATCATTTTATTGACAAAGAAAATAAATATTTGTAGCATAAAGTTAGATTTTAATTTTATAAGAGGTTATTTATGGCTGTTAAATTTGAATGGAATGAAATTTATGAATTAGGTATTCAAGAAATTGACTTACAACATAAAAAATTAATTAGCATTTCTAATGAATTATATGATATAGCAACAAAAGGTGATGTAAACTTAAAAATTACAATGTCAAAAATCTTAAAAAATCTTACAGATTACACTGTTTATCACTTTACAAGTGAAGAAGAATTTATGAAAAAATATGGTTATCAGGGAGCACCAATGCATAAAATTGCTCATGATAATTTTGTTGCAGAAGTAACACAACAAATTAAAAATTTATCAGAGGGAAGTCAAGAAGATGTTTTGATTTTCTATGATTACATTGCAAATTGGATTCTTGCTCATATTGCAAAAGCTGACAAAATTTGGGCTACTTTTGTAAAAGAAAAGATGTAGAACTCTTGATTTTTTTTATAGCAAATTTTTCACTGTCGTGGTATAATATCTGAGGACTATATTGTATTTTAAGGTGTTTTTATGAGAATTTGTGTAAAAATAGCAGGAAGATGGATAAGATCTACTCATTTTTTGAATGATGAAGTATTTGATAAAATTATGTTAATTGTATTAAATACAAATTCTTTTTCTGTTTACGAAGATGGAAAGTTAATAGATGAATACAAGATAGATGATGTGACAGAAAAAATGACTTTTGAAGACGATATTGAGTATTCTTGGATGGAAAAACGAGGCAAAGCCGTTCCTTTAGCAAATTTCTCTGTTGAGTATGAATCAGGGGAAGGGGCTGTTATGTCTTATGAATTTGATCTTCCTTCTGAATTTGATATTTCTAAGCTTAAGTTTTCTAGAGTTTTAACAAATTGTAAAATGCCTGAAGTTTACGGTGATAATCCTATCTATATTTTAGAGCCAGTGATTGGTTACGGCGGAAAGACAATTTTTACTTGGGAACACTTAGAGCAACAAGAAGATTTAGGAGCGGTAGATTTTACTTCAAAAGTGGATGTTTCTTATCCTGCAAAACTTAGAGGTAAATATTCTACCCCAATAAATACTTTTAACAGTTTGATTTATGGCGATCCTGAAAAAACTATCTTAGCTGGTCACACAAAGCGTATTCCTGAAGAACTTGTTATTCCTGAAGGCGTAAAAGAAATTGTAGAAGAAAGTTTTGTTGATTGTTTACCAATTAAATCAATTAAATTTCCTTCAACTTTGGAAAAAATCGGTAAAGATGCGTTCCTTGGTTGTGATGAATTGACAGAATTAACTTTCCTTTCTGATATCGAACTTGATTTTGACAATGATTTTGTTGATTGGTCAAAAATTACAAATATCAATTTTGAAAATTCTACTCGTTACAAATTCAAAGATGGTATAATTTATTCAGCAGATGAACAAACTTTATATAGAGCATGTGCAAAAGTGTAAAAAAAGTTAATCTTTTGCTGAAAATAAAGTAACTGTTTTTGCGACTATATGTGTTATAATTTACAGTTATGTTTTATTAGGATGGTTTAAAATGAAAAAAAACTTAGTATCATTGTTAGTATTACTTATTTTGTTTGTATTTGTTGGATGTGTTAATATAAATTTTGACATGTTAAATGGTGATGGAAAACTCAAAGTTGAAAATAATAGTCAAGATGCTATTAAAGCTTTTGTTATGTACACAGAAGAAAACGGAGAGTATGTTGAAGCCTATCGTAACGATGGAGTTTATGCAGAAGAAGGAGATTCACCTGTTTCTGTAAATATAAAATCTGGTGAATATGCAGAATATACCGTGGCATCTGGCGAATATGATATCTTGTTTTTTATGGTTTATAATGGCTATTGGTATTGTTGTGAAAAAGAAGATATTGATGTTTTTATGAATAATACAACTACTGTTTCCGTAGAATCTGGAGAATGGTCCTTGTTGATTCCTTCAAAAGCATCTTCAATGTATGATAAATTACCAGAAGTTGTAAAAACTCAGATTTTTCAGTAATATAAAACATATTTAATTTTGGATTTACCGGGGTGTAAGAAGTTTTTGATTTGAATTTGATTTTCAACCAAAACTTTCTTTCTGAGATTATACCCGTAAAGAACCTTTGTATAAAGGTTTAACCTGATCCGGATAATACCGGCGGAGGAAGTAAAGATGAACAAAAAACTCATCTCTTTTCTTTTTTCAATTTTTTTAGTTTTGGCTGTTGTTTCTTTTGTTGGCTGTAACAAAGAGGCAACTGAATTACGCAAAAAGCAAGTTGTAGTTTACGCTTACGACTCTTTTCTTTCTGAATGGGGACCAGCTCCTGTTTTAGAAAAGCTGTTTGAAGAACATTCCGACTATGATTTGATTTTTCAGTCAGTAGGGGATGCTGCTCAAGTGCTTTCAAAGGCAACTTTAGAAAGAGCTAATCCTAAGGCTGATGTTTTGATTGGAATTGATAACAATCTGTTTGAAAAAGCTAAATATTCAAACATTTTAGAACCTTATGTAAGTCATAACTTAAAAGAAATTCCAGAACATTTGCTTTTTGATGAAAAAGGAACATTAACTCCTTTTGATTGGAGTAATTTTGCTTTTATTTACAATACTCAATCTGATGTTCCAGAGCCAAAATCTTTAATGGACTTAACAAAAGAAGTTTACAACAAAAAAATTATTCTTATGGATCCTCGAACATCAACTCCTGGACTTGGCTTTGTTGCTTGGACTTTAGCACAATTTGGGGATGCAACTGTAAATTACTGGTATGCTTTACGACCAAATATTTTAACTATGGCTCCAGGTTGGGATACTGGTTATGGTTTATTTACTTCTGGGGAAGCTCCTTTGGTAATTAGTTACACAACAAGTCCTGCATATCATGTTGAATATGGAGAAACTGATAAATTCAAAGCTCTTATTTTTGATGAAGGTCATCCTTATCAAGTTGAAGGTGCTGGAATTGTAAAACGCTGTAAAAATCCTGAAGGAGCAAAAGAATTTATCGATTTTTTAATTTCAGAAGAAGCTCAATCTGTAATTCCTTTAACTCAGTGGATGTATCCAGTTGCTGATAATGTTCTTTTGCCAGAATCTTACAAAGCAGCTCCTAAAGCAAAAAAGAATTTATCTGTTGATGCACAAACTTTAGATAGAACTGTAAATGATATAGTTTTTATGTTAAATAATGCAGAATAACAAAATCAATTTTGGAGGAATACTTAGGTATGTTTCTATAAGTATTGCAATTTTTCTTGCTTTTTTATTGATTTGTGCCTTTGTACTTCCTCTAATTTTTTCAATAATTCCTATATTTTCTCAAAATGAAACAATAAATTTTGGTTCTAGTAATATTTATTCTTTCAAATATATTTTTAATGCACTTGTTTTTACGATAAAACAAGCATTTTTCTCAACAGTAATTGCGATGTTAATTGGTATTCCTATGGGATTTTTTGTATCTCATAGGGAATTTCCTTTAAAAAAGTTTTTTGTTTCATTATCAGCAATTCCTTTTTGTGTTCCTACCTTGTTAGTTGCACTTGCTTATGTTCAGTTTTTTGGAATGAATGGAAGTTTGAATCAATTTATAAAATCAGTTTTTAACTTGAATACAACACCAATCACTTTTTTATATTCTTTTGCAGGAATAATTATTGCCCAAGGATTTTACAACTTTCCACTAGTGATGAAAACTTGTAGCGATGTTTGGTCAAAAATTGATTCTCGCCAAGAAAATGCTGCATTAATTTTAGGAGCAAATCCGATACGACGTTTTTTTTCGGTAACAATTTATCAAATTTCAACAGCAATCTGTTCTTCTGCAATTACGGTTTTTTTGTACTGTTTTTTTAGTTTTATAATCGTTTTGCTTTTTGGTGCAATCGGTTGTACAACTATCGAGGTTGAAATTTATCAATCTGTAAAAAACACATTGAATTATAAAATGGCTTCAGTTTTAGGAATTATCGAAACTTTTACTGCAACTTTATTGTGTTTAATAGTGTTGTTTCTTGAAAAAAAATCTTCTAAAAACCGAAATTCTTGTAACGAATATATTTGTGTAAAAATAAAAAAATTATCAGAAAAAGTTTTTTTATCAATATTGATAACATTAATTTTTGTATTTTTCTTAATGCCATTTCTTTCATTAATTTTTTCTTCTTTTGCAAAATTTGGAGATGTGTTGTCAAACAAAAATTTGTATTTATCAATTAAGGATTCAATAATTACTGCTTTATGTACTGCAACTTTAACTGTTATTTTTGCTCTCACTTGTTCCTTGTTTTTTAGATTAAATAAAAAATCCAGAAATAGTATTTTGATAAAAATACTTCCTCTTGTTCCTTTGACAATTTCTTCTGTAATCACAGGATACGGAATAATTATTTTTTCACAATTATTTAATTTAGAACCAAATATTTTTACTTTATCAATTTTTCAAAGTGTAGTTGCGTTTCCTTTTGCATTTAGGTTGATTTCAAATAATCTTGATAAAATTTCTTTACAAATAGATGATGTTTGTAAAATTTTTTCAGATGATAAATCAAAATCAATTTTTTGGGTTTATATTCCTAATGTAAAAGAAAGCATTTTTTCTGCCTTTGCTTTTAGTTTTGCAATTAGTTGTGGCGATGCAACTTTACCCTTAATTTTATCAATTCAAAATTTCACACCTCTTTCCTTATATACATTTAGATTGGCTTCTTCCTATCAGTTTAATTCATCTTGTGTCTGTGGGATTATTCTAATGATAGTAGGATCAAGTTGTTTTATTTTAAAAGGATTTTATCAATTTCTAAGGAAGTTTTTATGAATGATTTTTTAATTTGTAATTCTTTGCAAAAATATTGGCCTAATTGTTCAGTTGATTTTTCATGTTCTGTTACTAAAGGAAAAACTTTAGTTTTGTTTGGACATTCTGGTAGTGGAAAATCCACAGTTTTACAGATGATTTCGGGGCTTGTTGAACCAGATAATATTGATTCAAAAGAAAATCCTGCAAAGATTTATATCGATGGAAAAGATTGTTCAAAAATAAATCCTGCAAAACGTGATATTGGAATGGTTTTTCAGAATGCAGTTTTGTTTCCTCATTTGCGTGTGGATGACAATGTGGGCTACGGTTTGCGTTGTAGAGGTTTTTCAAAAAAAGAAAGTCGTATTATGGCAACTGAATTTTTGCAAAAATTTAATTTAGAGGATTTTGCAACTCGGGATGTAACTTCTCTTTCTGGTGGAGAAGCCCAACGCGTAAGTCTTGCTCGTACTTTAATTGTAAAACCAAGTCTTATTCTTTTTGATGAGCCTTTTTCTGCTTTAGATAAACCTTTGGCAAAAACTCTTGCACAAGATATAAAAAAATCTCAAGAAGAATTAGGCTTTACTTCAGTTTTAGTTACTCACGATAAGGAAGAAGCAAAATTTCTTGGAGATTATGTTATAAAAATGGAAAAAGGTAAAATTATCTGGCAAGGTTCTGTAAATGAATTTTAATCATTTTTCAAATTGTCAAAAATCTTTCGGAGGGCATTTTTTCAAAATATTCTTGCAAAATATTTTTTTGTACTTCAAATCCATCGTTATTTATCAACTGTGATTTTAGATAATTTCCAAACTGAAAATTATCGCAAAAATAAATAAAAAATCGTTGTTTGCGAGTTTTCCAAAATTCTTGTGGCTGACAGTTTTCAATATCCTTCATAAAATCAATAGCAAGTTCAAATAAATCAATTTCTGTTTTAAATTCTTCATTTAACAATGCTGATGAAATTTGCTTAAAAAGCCATGGTTTTTGAATAGCACTACGACCAAGCATAATTCCGTCGATATTTGGAGCTTTTTTTATGCTAGATATTGCATCTTCTACAGAAAAAATACTTCCGTTTCCTATAATCTGTAAATTTAAAGAACTATATTTTGATTTTAGATATTCACAAAGTTGATTTACATATTCCCAGCGAGCTTTTCTTGTGTATTTTTCTTTGGACGCTTTTTGTTTGATGATAGAAAAATAATACACTTGTCCGATGAAAATGATAGACTTTTGATAGACCTGTGGTGTGAAGATTAATCTATCTTTACAGTATCAAAAGTTAATAATCTATCAAAATTAAAACGTATGAACTGCTAAAAATCTACGGCTTAATTCAAAGTTATGTTAAAATAAACCGTATCAAGTAACAGA
>CALBXN010000068.1 GCA_937890485.1 uncultured Treponema sp. | reverse complement strand
CCAGATTCCAATTCGAAATATAAGCCGTATCCAGACTTACTACTTCTTCAAAATCAGTAATTTTGCTTCTGCCACTGACCTGCCACATACCGGTTAATCCCGGCTTATTGCCAAGTCGCGCACGATGATGTGCTTCATACTGCACAAACTCATCTAAAGTCGGCGGTCTGGTTCCTACCAAACTCATATCGCCTCGTAATACGTTCCAGAACTGCGGTAACTCGTCAATAGAATACTTTCGCATGAACTTTCCGATTGGGAAAATACGCGGGTCGTCTTCCATCTTAAACATAAATCCCTGCATCTGATTCTGTTCCATCAATTCTTTCTTCCGTTCTTCCGCATCCATATACATCGAACGGAATTTATAAATCTTGAACTGTCTGCCATTCTTACCGATTCTGGTCTGTGAAAAGAAAACCGGACCCGGCGACTGTTTTTTTATAATCGGTGCAAAAATCACAAAAGCAATACCGGTAATCATTAAACCTACGATGCCACCTGCTATGTCCATACAACGCTTGATAAACAATTGTCTCGGTGTTGCAATGCACATACTGGAAGTAAGCACCAGATACGGTCCACATTTTTCCACCACTTTATTCGGCATCAGTTTGGACTCATGTGCCAGCTTAAAATGTACCGTCACACCCATCTCAAGCAATTCTTCTGCCAGAGCTTCGCTGCTACTGATGTCATTACCGTTGATAAATACTTCGTCTACCACGTTCGTGCGGATATATTCCATGAAATTATCAGCATTTGCCACAACCGGCACCTGGCGGATGACATCACCCTGTCTCGGTTTGTCTGTAATCACGATACCTTTAATTACATAGTTACGGTACAATGTGCGTTCAAAATCAATAATACACTTTTCTACCACATCGTCTGTAGTTACCAATAACATGACCGAGCGGTTCTTATCCTCGACAAGACGTTTTCTAACCCATATTTTCAGTAAAATATGTCCGACATAACAAAATACCACCGATATTCCCCAGAAACCGAACAGCATCTGTCTGGAATACGCCACTGATTGTTTGGTTGCATACATGAAAAGAACAACGCCAAGAAAATTTTGAAAAATTAAAAAAAGGTGCTAAAGTAATTTTAGCAAATCCAGAAGTTTTACAATCAGAAAAATTACTTGAAGAAATTGCAAAATTCAATATCAAACATATCGCCATTGACGAAGCTCATTGTGTTTCTGAATGGGGAGACACTTTTAGACCTGCCTATACAACCGTAGGAAATATTATCAAAAAATTAGGAAATCCTGTGGTTACAGCCTTTACAGCAACTGCTTCTCCAACCGTTTTAGAAAGAATAAGCCAAATCATGTTTGATGGAAATGCTCATATTTTACGAAGTGAATCTGACAGACCTAACATAATTTATCATGTTGTAAAAACTGCCACAAAAGAAAAAACTGCTCTAAAATACGCTGAATTATCAGAAAAACCATTAATCGTATTTTGTGCAACACGAAAACGTGCAGAAAATCTATCTAAAACTTTTGCTGAATATTTTGGTTACGATAAAGTGAAATTTTATCACGCAGGATTAGAAAAATCAGAAAAAGACAAAATTGAAAAATGGTTTTATCCAAAAACAGATGCAATCCTCTGTTCAACTTGCGCTTTTGGAATGGGAGTTGATAAAAAAGATATTCGCACCGTTATTCACTTAGATCCGCCTCCTACTGCCGAAAGTTATATTCAAGAAGCAGGCAGAGGTGGTAGAGATGGAAAAATTTCAAATGCAATTTTACTTTGGAGTTATGAAAACAAATTTGATTCATTAAAATTTAGCGAAAATTCAAGAGAAAGAGTTTTGCATAAGTTTGCAGAAACTACAGATTGTAGACGGCAAATTTTGCTAGATGCACTTGGAGGCGAAAAAACAGTTTGTTCTGGATGTGATAATTGCAACGGAAGTTCAATTCATTATGCAAATGATGAAAAAATCGCTTTGAAATTTATAAAACGATTTAACAAAAATTTTTCTGTAGATGAACTTGAAACAGAATTACAAGCTTTATTCAATAAAATTAATTTTGAAAATAATAAACTTCGTTTTTGGGAATTTTCTGATATGAGACAAATTATAAATTCATTACTTAAACAAGAAAAGATTAAGGTGTGTAAATTTCCTTGGAAAAATAAAGTAAAAATTCTTTCAAATTAGAAAAAGAAATTTTAAATTTCAGGAGCTTCTTCGTTTGGATCAACTTCTTTCTTTTTTGGAGTTTCATCAAGAGTAATTCTTTTTTTCTTAGGAGCAGGTGGCTTTTTTCTGTAGCGAGTTACATAAATTACAAAATTTAGATACAAAATCACTAGCACAAAAATAGTTATAACTCGAGAATCTTTTAATACAGAAAGAAACACTTCTAAAACTTTTGAGTAGTCCATATTTATTTTATCGGAGTAAAAAAGTTTTTTCTTTAGATATTGCTTTTTTGCCCCGTAATATTGTAACATTAAGTATGATTGGTATTGTAGATTATAACGCAGGAAACATAAAAAGTGTAGAAAGAGCATTATCCTTTTTAAATTGCGAATATGTAATTTCTAAAAATCCTAGTGAATTAAAAAATGCAGATAAATTGATTTTTCCAGGAGTTGGAGAAGCAAAATATGCCATGGAACAACTTAATAAAACAGGATTTGATGTTTTTTTGAAAGATTTTGCGGATTCACAAAAACCACTTTTAGGAATTTGTTTAGGCTCACAAATTATTTTTGATTATTCTGAAGAAGGTGATGTAAATTGTCTTGGTTTAATCAAAGGAAAAATAAAACACTTTGACAACGTTTTAGAAAAAAATTGTTTAAATGAAAACGGATTAAAATACAAAATTCCTCACATGGGTTGGAATAATCTCGAATTTATAAAACCAGAAGATAAAATTTTTACAAATGTAGATAAAAATGCTTCTTTTTACTTTGTACATTCCTATCTTATTCAACCTGATGAAAAAGATGTTATCCTTGCAACAGCAGATTATGGAGTAAAAGTTCCATCTGCAATAAAAAGCAATAATATTTACGCTTTCCAATTTCATCCAGAAAAATCTGGCGAATGGGGCTTAAAACTTTTACAAAACTTTATCAATCTGTAAAATTAGGAAATACTTATGTTAAAAAAAAGAATTATTGTTTGTTTAGATGTAAAAGACGGAAGAACCACAAAAGGTGTTAAATTTCTAAACAATGTTGATATTGGCGATCCAGTTGAAATGGCAAAAGAATATTATAATCAAGGTGTGGACGAATTAGTTTTTTACGATATTATGGCATCTGCAAATGGAAGAGGTCCTATTCTTGATTTAATTTCTAAAGTTGCAAGTCAAGTTTTTATACCATTCTGTGTTGGTGGTGGAATTGGCTCTATCGAAGATATTCGTTCTACAATTTTAGCAGGAGCTGAAAAAATCAGTTTGAATTCTCAAGCAGTAAAAAATCCTGGATTAATTTCTGAAGGAGCAAGAATTTTTGGAAATCAGTGTATTGTTTTAGGAATGGATGCTGCAAAAGATTCTTCAATGCCATCAGGATACAGAGTATTTATAAATGGTGGAAGAGTTGCTACAGAACTTGATGCACTAGACTGGGCAATTAGAGCAGTAGAACTTGGTGCTGGCGAAATCGTTTTAAATTCAATTGATGCAGACGGTACAAAAGAAGGGTACGAAATTAACCTTACAAAAATGATTGCAGATAAAGTGAATGTTCCTGTAATTGCTTCTGGTGGAGCAGGAAAAACTGAGCACTTAACTCAAGTTTTAACAGAAGGACACGCCGATGCTGCCTTGATTGCCTCAATGGTACATTCTGGAGATTACACAGTAGGAAAAATTAAGCAAGACTTACACCTTGCAGGAATTCCAGTGAGATTTTAACTTAAAACAATCTTATTTATTGATAATATCTAGCACGGCTTGTGGGAGTTTCAAAAACATCTACAGCATAAACAAATTCGGAATGTTTATTCCAACCAGAATTGGATAAATCTTCTTTTACTTTATCAAAGATAAATTTTGCAATACTTTCAGCACTAGGATTTTGATTAAATACTGATTTTCCATTTTCTTGCAAATCATTTAGATTTGTATGATCTAAAATCTTGCAAACATTACGCAAACTATTTTTTAAAACGCCAAAATCTAAAAGCATACCACCTGCATCAAGTTCATTGCCTTTTGCGTGAACATATACTTTGTAATTGTGTCCGTGTAGATTTTCGCACTTCCCATGATAGTCTTGCAAAAAGTGTGCAGCGGCAAAATCAGATTCAACTCTTACTTCAAACATAAAAATTATTACCTAACAAAATATAATTTAATCTAAATTAAACAATTCATATTGTAGCTCATACCAAGTATCAATTGTTCCATTATCAGTTTTATTTGCTGCATCAATGCAACCATACCCTAAAACGCCTGGAGTTCCTGATTCCTCAGATGTATAGAAACCATGATGAAGAAAATTATTTTTATTTGAAAAGAAAATTGAAATTCCATAAGGAATATTTTCTTCAAAAACAAAATTTGACTTTAAATTTTCACTTTCAATGTATGCATTTCCATAACCACCGCCAAGCCAAGTTTTCAAAATCATCTTTTCTAAAATAACTTGAACTTGCCAAGCAGCACTTTCTGTAGAAACGGAAAATTCAATTTTATTATCATCCCTTAAAGTTGGATTTTCATTTGCAAAACATCTAAGTAGAGAACCCAATTCATAATAAGGATACCGCAAAAGATTGGTAGCAAAAAAAACATCATTTAAATGCATAACAATTGAATTATCTCTTACTTTTTCAATTTTTTCCTTAAAAGCTGTTTTATCAGTTAAAAAATCTTGTCCTAAAGAAAAACTAAGATTATCAATTTCTGTTTTTAAATCAGTTACAAACTGTAAATCTACAGCTGTCATAGTATTATTTGGATAACCAGAACTATATGCTTTTTTATAGCCATCAACTACATTAATAGCAAAATTCTTTCCTGATTCATTAGAATCTGATTGACTAAAAATATATTCATAATTCCAACCACCTGTCTCAATTGCAGGTGAAAATGCCATGTACTTTACACTATTTCTAAATTGATATGCAATTTCGTACATACCCATTAGACAAGCATCCATTCCTAAAAATTCTAAAGATGAATCCGAAGGATATAATCTATCTAAAAGTTGACTTATTTCAGCAATATATAAAGTGTTATCTAAACTTTCGGATGTTGGACCAGATTCAAGGTCAGTACAAATATTTCTTAAAGGATCAAAATCACTATAAACCCCACCACCGTGATTCCATAAAATGAGAGAGTGTTTTCGATATTCAGGATAAGATTCTCTTGCCCATAGTATAAAATTTTCTAAAGTATTAATATTTCCCATGTGTTCTTCTTGATTAGATGAAGTTCTCCATTCACCAAGAGAATTTGAAGCAGTTTCAATAACTTTAGAATGAATTTTTATCGAATTTAAATCCGTATTATGAGGTTCAATTTCATAAAGAACGGAACCTGTCCAAGATTCACTACCAATAGAAATATCTTTATCAACTAGGGCAACTACTTTTAATTTTGACATTCCATTTTCTTGAGCAAGAAAAAGCCCTTTTTCCATAGAATTAATATCCATGATAACTTCACGATTTAATGAATTTGCTCCAGCAACATAAACCATCACAAGCATATTGTCATTTAGATAATCTTGAGCAAACTTAGCAAATGAACCTAAATTATTGCATGAAGAAAAAAAACATACACACAATAGTAAAATTATGCAATGTAAAATTGAGAAAAACTTTGATTTATTGCGATTAAAACAACCCTGAAATAACTCCATTTTCATCCACATCTATATTACAAGCAGCTGGAACTTTCGGAAGACCTGGCATGGTCATTATATCTCCAGAAAGTGCAACCACAAAACCTGCTCCAGCGTAAAGTTGAACATCTCTAACAGGGAAAGCATATCCAGAAGGAGCTCCAATTAAATTTTTATCGTGAGAAATTGAATTTTGTGTTTTTGCCATACAAATTGGAAGATTTCCGTAACCTGCTTTTGTAAAAGAATCTAATTTCTTCAAAGCTGTACTTGAAAATTCCACATGACTTGCTCTGTAAATTTTTGTAGCAAGAGTTTCAATTTTTTCTTTAAGTGGCATTTCCAATGGATACAAAAATTGGAAATTTGATTTTTCATTTTCAACAATATTTGCTACTTCTTTTGCAAGTTCTTCAGGTAATCCTTTAATATCAATATCAAAGAATACACAACCTGTAGAGTGTCACAAACTAAGGCAAAACTATTTTATGATTTTAGTTGCTTTTTATTACACTCATTTTTGGCCCCATGCGATGCTGCTTACCTACATGAGAGCAACATCACCAAACGTAATACAATCCAAATAAAGAGAAGGAAGACTTGGCTAAAACTTCGTCCATCTTTTCTATAAGAAAAATCTTCTATTCCTTCTGGAATCAGGTACACATCATAATTGCCTTTTTTCCCTGTTAATCCTTTTATGAATGTCTTTTTTCC
>CALBXN010000067.1 GCA_937890485.1 uncultured Treponema sp. | reverse complement strand
CAATCAGCACCATTAGAAATTAAAGAAATCAACTTATTAGAACAACAAATTAGTGAAGTAATTAAAAATGCTGTAAAACACGGTAACGAATGTGATACAAGTAAGAAGGTTCGTGTTTGGTATTCTTTTAGTCCAACACATGCTCACATTATTGTTGAAGATGATGGCGAAGGTTTCAAAGACCTAGAAAAATGGAACGAGTTTAACCGTAAACGTCTTGATTGTCTTCATAACCAAAATTTTGAAGAACTATCAGGTTACGTTTCATTCAAAACACAAAAAAGTGATGATCAAGATGGAGGAAACGCATTGTTTGCTGCTCTTGAATATTGGAATGGTGGTTTTGTTTACAACGGTAAGAAAAATGGTGTAGCAATGCTTAAAAAATTCCAACAAAAACGAAAAGGTGTTACAGTTGATGGTGAATAAACCTAAACTGTAAAACTAAACGAAAGGCTATTCATGCTATAATTTTAGATGAATAGCCTTTATTATTTTAAATAATAATTATATCTAAAAAAAATCAGTCAATAAGAATTAATTATCTAATTGACTGATTTAAATAAACTTAATAATTAGAAAACTAATTCTATAACCTCTTCCATTGAAGAAACTGGATAAAACTTAATTCCTTTTTTTACAATTTCAGGAATTTCAGATAAATCCCTTTCGTTAGCCTTTGGAATTATTATATTTGAAATTTTATTGCGTTTTGCAGCAACAACTTTTTCTCGTAGACCACCAATTGCTAAAACCTTTCCTGTTAAAGATAATTCACCAGTCATTGCAAAAGATTTTTTTATAGTTTTTTTCTTTAACAAAGACATTAAAGCTGTTGTTATTGTAATACCTGCAGAAGGTCCATCTTTAGGAGTGGCTCCTTCTGGAAAATGCAAATGAATCGTGTTTTCATCAAACCAAGATGAATCAACAATGTTATGTTCTAGAACATAATGTTTTACCCAACTCATTGCAATATTGGCTGATTCCTTCATAACATCCCCAAGTTGTCCAGTTAATTGTAATCCATCTTTTCCTGTTGTAGAAATTGATTCAATGAGTAATGTATCTCCACCCATGCTTGTCCAAGCAAGACCTATAGCAGTACCAATTTTATCAGCTTTTACAATTTCATCTTCGTTAAACACAGGCTTAGATAAATATTTTAATACAAGATCAGGTGTTATTGTAACTTGTTTTTTATCATCTTTCTTTTTTGTAGAATTTTCTGAATCATCAAGCAGTTCTGCAACATATTTTCGATGTATTTTATCAAAACATTTTTCAAGATTACGAACTCCTGCTTCACGAGCATAACTTGATACTAACAAATTCAATGCGGATTTATCGTACTTTACTTGATTCTTTTTTAATCCATTTTTTTCAAGGTTTTTAGGTATAAGATATTTTTTTGCAATTTCTATTTTTTCTTGGTCAATATAACCAGAAAGAGTAATTATTTCTGCCCTATCTAAAAGGGGTTCAGGAACAGTTTCTAAAGTATTTGCAGTAAGAATAAATAGAATGTTAGAAATATCAAAAGGTAAATCTAAATAATAATCTCTATATGAAATATTCTGTTCAGGATCTAAAACCTCAAGCAAAGCACTTGTTGGATCTCCATTATGAGAAAAACTAATTTTGTCAACTTCATCAATGAGGAAAACAGGATCTTTACTCTTTACAATTTTTAAACCTTGAATGATTTTTCCAGGCATAGCACCAACATAAGTCCTACGATGACCTTTTATTTCTGCTTCATCTCTCAAACCACCCACAGAAAATCTAAAGAAAGGCTTATTCATTGCGTTTGCAATAGACTTTCCTATACTTGTCTTACCAACTCCAGGAGGTCCTACTAAAAGAATAATTGATCCTTTATTATCGCCTTTCAATTTACGAACGGAAAGATATTCTACAATACGCTTTTTAACATCTTCTAATCCGTAGTGTTCAGAATCTAATATCTTCTTTGCTTTTTCTATAGTAAAATAATCATTTTTTTCAGTATTCCAAGGAAGCATTGTAATTGTTTCAAGATAATTGCGTGAAACAATGTATTCTGAGGAATTTGGATCCATCAAAGCAAATTTTTCTAATTCACTTGTAACTGTTTCTAAAATTTCACCTGAGAAATTTAAAGCAGCAATCTTATCAGCAAATTTTTGATAATCAGAAGTTTTGGCGTCAGTAATTATTCCTAATTCTTCTTTTATTGATTTTAATTCTTCACGCAAAAAATATTCACGCTGATTTTTATCAATTTTTCTATCAATATCTGCTTGAATACGCTTTTGTATACGAAGTAATTCTTGCTCTTTTTTGATAAACATCAATACAGTTTCCATGCGCTGTCTAACATTTAACATTTCAAGAATTCTTTGCTGATCTTTTTTTTCTACATTTAATATAGAGGCGATAAAATCAGCAATTTTACCTGGATGATCAATATTTACCATATTTAAACGCATCTCTTCAGAAAACAAAGGATTATTTTCTGAAACTTCTTTCATTTCACTAACCAATGCTCTTGTTAACGCTCTAATTTCTGTTCTTGAACCGGATTCATCATCATCTAAATATTCAACTACAGCAATCATAGGTTCTTTTTGATTAATAACTTTTTTTATTTTAAATCTTTTGATAGTTGAAACAAAAACATTAATTCCACCATCAGGAAGATTAATTTTTTTTATAATTCTTGAAACAGTACCAACTGTATATAAATCTTTAACAGAAGGTGATTCTATTTCATTTTTGAGCATAACAATACCAATAAGACCATTTCCTGTGTATGCTTCTTCAATAGACTTTATGTCATCAGGTGAATTTACCATCAAGGGTGTAAATACACCCGGAAAAATTGGATGTCCTATTACAGGTATAAGCGGTATTTTATTTGATAAAGTTTGTTCAAGAGGAACAATCTCTGGATCTTTCATATTTTCTCCAATAAAAAGTAATTAAATTTTTATACAAATTCTATAAATAAAATATCATAAAAAAATAGTAGAATGTCAAGAATTTTATTTAGGATCTAAACTTGCACTAATAAATAATTCATCCTGATACCATTCAATTCTAAGCTCAAATTCTTCAGTTTGATATCCTTTTGCACTGGCTTTAATGCTCCAAACTCTTCCATTTGTAAATTCAGAGGCTGTTAGTTCATTAGCAAAAACCCATTTTCCCTTATTATTTTGGAACATAAAATCTGTAATATCTGAAATATCTTTGTTAGTACTAGAATCTATAGCACTTGTATGAACAGTAATACTTCTTCTAGCATACTTCAAGAAATCAAGATTAATATTTTGTTCTTCAGAATCAACATTAAATGTTTGCCACCAAACATAAGAACCAGTAACAACTTTTAATCTATAACTACCATGAGTTAAATAAACAGGCTTTGTAATATATGTACTTCTTGATTTTGATGAATTTTTTGATTTATCATTTGTAAAAGTTCTACGAGAATTGTTTACCTCTGGAATATCAACTTTGTCATTTTCAAAAAAGAAAGCACGAATTGGTAAATCTGCATCACCTCTTGCACTTGGAGGTAAAGTTACTGATATAGAAATAGGTGTAAACCAATGGCGCAAAATAGTTTTATGAACTAAACCAGACTGCCATAAAAGAAATCCACAAACACCAACTGCACAAATTCCTAAAATTGATAAGAAAACTAAGGTAAATCCCTTTTTTACTTTAATTTCTGGTTCTTCGAAAGATTTTTCCTTAATAAGTTCTTGAGTTAAAATATTTCGTAATTGGTCACAATCATATTTGTCCAAATATCGATTACAAACTTTGATAATTTTATCAACATTCTGAAATCTGCGTTTTGGATTAGGCTGAATCATCTTTTTTATTAAACGAAGAATTGTAGGATCAATATTTTTATCTAGTTTTTTTGGACTTTCATATTTTCCTTTGTGAATTTGTGCTAAAGTTTCAGGAGAAAAATTTCCAGGGAATGGTTTTTTACCAATAACCATTTCATAAAGCATAATTCCAAGAGAATAAATATCAGCTCGTTGGTCAACAGTTTTGCTATCTGAAAATTGCTCTGGTGGCATATATGCAGGTGTTCCTAAAGCGGAACCTTGTTGAGTTAAGTCAGAATTTGAGTCGCTTTCTTTTTCTGAAGAGGCAATTCCAAAATCAGCAAGTTTTACCTCACCATGTCGAGAAATCAAAATGTTTCCTGGCTTTATATCCCTATGTATAATTCCTTTTTCGTGTGCATATTTTAGAGCATTACAAGTATCACGAAGAATAAGCATTGTGATTGGACTAGATAATTTTTCCCGTTTTTTAAGAAGTTTATCAAGAGCCATTCCATCTACA
>CALBXN010000066.1 GCA_937890485.1 uncultured Treponema sp. | reverse complement strand
TCTTTCTTTTGTAGAAAATGAAGAATTTGGCGTAAAAGAAATTGAAGGAATTTCTGGTTCTGTTACTGCTTTTTTTGCAAAAGAACTTTCAAAAAAATGCGTTTTTGTTGTTCCTTCAGAAAAAGATTGCTCTGAATTAATTTTAGATTTAACCACAGTTTTTACAGATGATAAAGGAATTTTACAAGCAGATATTTTAACTTTGCCTTGGTGGGGAATGGTTCCTTACAGACCTTGTGCTAAAGGTGCTGTTGTTTTTGGTGAACGAGCTTCTTTTTTATCAAAATTAGCTTTTAACGAATCTCAAGGAATTTTATCAGAAAAAAATAAAAAGCCTACATTTTATGTAATTTCACAAAGGGCTTTGTTAACTCCAGTTCCTCCAGCCGATTATGTAAAATCTCTTGTTTTTACAATAAAAAAAGGACAAACTTTTGACCCAACAAATGTTGCAGAAAAACTTTCACAACTTGGATATTTAAGAGTTCCACGAGTTACTGTTCGTGGAGAATTTACTTTGCGCGGTGAAGTTTTAGATATTTTTATGCCTGGTGAAGAATTTGCTCACCGAATTGTTTTTGATTTTGATGAAGTTGAACAAATAAAATCTTTTAGTCCAGAAACACAATCTTCTATAGAAACTGTAAATTCACTTTTGATTTATCCAATGAAAGAAGTTGTTTGGAATGATGAATTAGTTTCTGAATTAGAAAACCGACTTAAAAATCGCAAAGATTTATCAGAATTTGATTTTTCTTCTTATCTTACAGAATTGATGGTTAGCCACGAATCAGAGGGCGAAGAATTATTTTATCCTTTGTTGTGGCAATCTGAAGAAAATAATGTATATCAAAGTTCTGTTTTATCATATCTTGATTCTAATACAAAAGTTTTTTTCTGCGATTATGATAGACAAAAAAATTCCCAAGAAAGTTTTGAACGAGAATTTTTAGGACTTTATCGTAAAGCAAAAACTTTAATTGAAACTGAAAATGCTCGTCCAGTTCCACCTCCTCAAGATATTTTGCTAAATTTTTCTAACTTAATGGATTTTTGCAAAAATGCAATTTTATTTAGAACAATTCACGGTGAAGATTCTCTTGCAAAAGATAGATTCACTTTAGAAGTTGAAAGTCCTCGTAGTTTTTTTGGAAATATCAATTATTTAAAAGAATCTATCGAAAATCTTTTAAAAGAAGAATATAAAATCTTTATCTTTGCAGAAAGTGAAAATCAAGCCTTACGAATAAATGAAATTTTAAAAGATTATGTAGATTTTAAATCTGGAAAATTACAAATTTTACCATTATCAATTTCTGGTGGATTTGGTATTCCTCAAGAACAAATTCTTGTAATTCAAGAAAATGAAATTTTTGGACGCAGAAAACACGCTCCCAAATCTGTAAAACATGCAAAAAGTTCTGTAATTGATACCTTCGTTGAATTAAATCCAGGGGATTATGTTGTTCATGTAAATTACGGAATTGGACTTTTTAAAGGAATTGACCGAGTAAAAGCTCTTGGCAACGAGCGAGATTATATCAAACTTGAATACGCTGATGAAGAAATTGTTTTTATTCCAATTGAGCAAGTAAATCTTGTTCAGCGATATATCGGTAACGAAGGTGACAATCCTAGACTTGATCGTATTGGCTCAAAAAGTTGGGAAAATCGCAAAAATCGTGTAAAAAAAGCAGTTGAAGAATTAGCAGAACGCCTTATCAGTTTATATTCAAGGCGAAAAGCTGCCCGAGGTTTTCCTTTCCCAAAAGATGGTGAATGGCAAACTGCATTTGAGGCCGCTTTTCCTTATACCGAAACTGATGATCAAATTACTGTTTCAAAAGAAATAAAACTTGATATGGAAAAACCTGTTCCAATGGATAGGTTAGTTTGTGGTGATGTTGGTTATGGAAAAACTGAACTTGCGATGCGTGCTGCTTTTAAAGCCGTTATGGGTGGAAAACAAGTTGCCTTTTTAGCACCAACTACGATTTTGGCAGAACAACATTACGAATCTTGCAAAGAACGATTTGAAAAATTTCCTGTAAAAATTGCTCACATGTCACGATTTGTTACAAAAGCCGAACAGAAAAAAATCTTAGAAAAACTTTCTAAAGGTGAAATTGATGTTCTTGTTGGAACTCATAGAATCATTCAAAAAGATGTAATTTTTAAAGATTTAGGTTTGATGATTATTGATGAAGAACAACGATTTGGCGTAAAAGACAAAGAACGATTAAAAGAATTAAAAGAAAATATCGACTGTCTTGCCATGAGTGCAACTCCAATTCCTCGAACCTTGCACATGAGTTTGTTAAAAATTCGTGATATGAGTCTTTTAACAACACCACCACATAATCGACAACCAATTGAAACTGTTATTGATGCCTATAATGACGATAGAGTTGCCTCTGCAATTCGTCGGGAAGTTGAACGAGGAGGGCAAGTTTTTTATCTTCACAATCGAGTTGAGAGCCTTGAAGAAGTTCGCTTAAAACTAGAAAAACTTGTTCCTGAAATGATGATTGATACAGCCCACGGACAAATGTCTTCTACAGAACTTGATGATATTTTCCGTCGCTTCAAAATGGGTGGATTTCATGTTCTAGTTGCCACAACGATTATCGAAAACGGAATTGATATTCCAAATGTAAATACCATCATCATTGATAGAGCAGACATGTACGGAATTTCCCAACTTTATCAACTTAGAGGTCGTGTTGGTCGAAGTGATAGAAAAGCCTATGCCTATTTATTGTATCCTGAAAATAAAGCCTTATCTGAAATTGCAATGAAGCGTTTGCAAGTAATTTCAGATTTTACTGAACTTGGAAGTGGCTTCAAAATTGCTATGAAGGATATGGAAATTCGTGGGGCAGGTAATCTTTTAGGTAAAGACCAATCTGGCGATGTTTATTCTGTTGGATTTGATTTGTATTTAAGATTGCTAGAAGATGCTGTACAAAAACTTTCGGACGAAAATTACACCGAAAAAACAGAAGTTCTTCTTGAACTTGAATATACAGGATTTATTCCAGAAACTTACATTAAAAATCTTCAAACAAAGATGGAAATTTACAAAAAAGTTGCTTCAATTTCCACAAAAGAAGAATACGAACGAGTTTATGCAGAACTTGAAGATAGATTTGGTCCAGTTCCTGATGAAGTTTATAGTTTACTTTCACTTGCAGAAATTCGTGTTATCTGTAGACAGTTGAATATTGCAACTCTTAAAGAAAGACAAGGAATTGTTCAAATTGAATTTGCTAAAGTTTCACATATTAGCGTAGAAAAAGTATTGCGTTTAATAAAAGAAAGTGGTGGAAGAGTAAAATTAGATCCTCATAAGCCAAATTTCTTAATTTTGCAAACTGGAAAAATCGGATTAAAAGAAAAAAGCCAATTTATCAGGGAAAAATTAGAATTTTTATTGTAGATGAGGTTTATAAACCTAATACATCAGATAAAGCTTTTGAAATCTCAAACATTATCGATGGTGAAAGTTTTGAAACTTTTTCTACAAGACATTTTTTGTCAATTATTCCAACCTGTGGAATAATTGCAACAGAGTCCTTTGAAAGTTTTGTAACGTTTTTTTCTAATAGAACATTATCTTTGTATTCTGCAAGAATCAAATTAGTTGTAAGTGGTACAACAATAGTTGTTAAAATATTACTAGTATTGAAATTATCATTTTGTACAATTATTGCAGGTCTTCTTCCTTGTGGCATGCTTCCGAATGCTAATCCAAAATCAACCCACCAAATTTCACCACGAGTCATTTTTTACAGCCTCCCACATTGTTCTCATTGAAGAATCTGCAATGGAAAGTTGTTCTACTTCAGAAATTTTATCGTAAACATTGTTTATTTTTTGTACTTCGTTTTCATCAATGGCGGGATTATTATTTTCTGTTCTTTTTTGCTTTAGTAATCGTTGAACTTTGTCTAAAATTTCTTCAAGTGAAACAACATCTAATTTTTCAAGTTCACTGTTAAAATATGCATAAGCAAAATCACTCATATTATCCTCCCATAAAAAGTCAATGAGGAAATATCGATTTCCGATTTGACTTTTTACGCTGTTTTGCAATGAAATGAAAAACAGCAGTAGATAAGAAAGTTTGCAACGCAAACTTTAGATAAAAACTTCGAGGCTATTTTAGGAGAAGTTTTTATCAATCCTCCCATAAAAAATTTCTTATTACATTTAGAGTATAACATTATCAAAAGAATTTTACTACACTTTTTTTATGAAAAAAAATATACATTATTGAAAATAGAAATGATAAGTAATATAATTATCTAAAGATTTTAGGAGATTTTTATGAACTATACTATCGTACCAAATAAAGAAGTTAGAATTGCCATTTCTGGAAAAAGTGGTTGTGGAAATACTACTGTTAGCACACTTCTATCAGAAACTCTTGGAATTTCCATGATAAATTACACATTCCGTTCTCTTGCTGCGGAAACTGGAATGTCTTTGGCAGAAATTATCGAAAAAGCAAAAACAGATGATTCTTTTGATATAACAGTTGATACAAAACAAGTTGAAATGGCCCAAAAACAATCTTGCGTTTTAGGAAGTCGCCTTGCAATTTGGATGTTAAAAGAAGCTGATTTAAAAGTTTATCTTCTTGCAGATGATGAAACTCGTGCAAAGCGTGTTTTTAATCGAGAAGGTGGAAATCTTCAAGAAATAATGAATTTTACCGCAATGCGAGATAGAGAAGATTCAATTCGCTATCAAAAATTATACAAAATCGATAATAACCAGTTTGATTTTGTTGATATGCAAATTGATACAGCTTTGTATAATCCTCAAGAAATTGTAACTCAAATTTTAGAAAAATTAGTTTCTATGGGATTAGTTGTAAAATCAGAAGATTAATGAAATTATTAGAAAAAAAAATTTTTTTAATTTCACTCTTTTTTGTGTATATAAATTTTTCTCTTTTTGCACAAATTTTTGTAAAAGGAGCAGATTTATCTTCTTTACAACAATTAGAAGATTCTGGAGCAAAATATTTTTCAGAGAATAAAGATTTAATTCCTGATGTAATTTCTTTTATTTCTGAAAAAAAACTAGATTGCGTACGGCTTAGAGTTTGGATAAATCCTGAGTTATCACCTAAAAATTCTACAGGAAAAAATTATTGTAATCTTGAAAATACCATAAAAATTGCTCAGCGTGTAAAAAATGCTGGTATGAAAGTTTTGATTGATTTTCATTATTCAGATTATTGGGCAGATCCAGCAAATCAAAATCTTCCTGTAAAATGGCAAGAAAAACTTTCTAGAAAAAATTTTAATGAAGCCCAAAAAGAAATTCAAAAAATTGTTTATAATTATACAAGTGAATCTTTAGAAAAATTTAAAGAAGCAAAAATCCATGTTGATTATGTGCAAATTGGAAACGAAATTACAAATGGAATTTTATTTCCTTATGGAGCAATAAAAAACAAGGGAAGTGATGTTCAAAAGTTTTCAAATCTTGCATCAATACTAAATGAAGGAATAAAAGCCACAAAAAATATTTTTCCAAAAGCAAAAATCATTTTACATATTGATTCTTCTGGGGATTTATCCCGTTGTCTTTGGTGGTTTTCTTGTGCCGAAAAATCTAATCTTGATTACGATATTATCGGTTTATCTTATTATTCTCTTTGGCAAGGAAAAGATTTATCAAAATTAGGAAATTGCATAAAAACTTTGTCAGAAAAATTTAATTATATATCGTATCACCAATTCTTAAAGGAAAAAAACTCTTTTGATACTGTAAAAGTTTCTGCGGAGACTACTGAAAAGGTAAAAGATGTTATAACT
>CALBXN010000065.1 GCA_937890485.1 uncultured Treponema sp. | reverse complement strand
AAAAGGAAATTCTGATTCTGCCGGATCAGGATATTTTAACGGCGCTGTACGGCGACCATGTAAAAATTCTGGAGCGGATGGTGTATAATCTGAGCGACCGTACTCTGATAGCTCACAATGCTGATTTGCGCAATACCCGGGTAGATCTGGAATCGGTGCTGAAGCATACAGTGATTATTCATTATTTTGGACGCAACAAGCCGTGGCATGATGTATATGCCGGAATTCTGGATGTTTTTTATCAAGTTCATACATTTTTACAAGAAGTCTTGCTGTTGTTGTTTTTCCACAACCACTTTCACCAACAAGTCCGTAAGTTTCATTTTGAAAAATATCAAAAGAAACATCATTCACAGCATTTACAAATTTTCCATACTTTGCAAAAAAGCCACTTTCCATATTAAATTTTTTTTCAAGATTTTTTACACTTAGCAAAATTTTATTTTCCATAACAAACCTTCTTTACAAAATCTTTTGATAAACATTCTGAAGATTTATTTTCAGAATTACATCTTGGTGCAAAAGGACATCCTTGTTCAGGCTTTGAAGGATCCACAACCTTTCCTGGAATTGAAAAAAGTTTCTCTTCTGAATAATGGCTACCAAATTTAGGCGACGCTTTTAACAAAGCTTTTGTATATGGATGTCGTGGTGAAGATAAAACAGTCTGAATATCACCTTGCTCCATAATTAAACCACCATACATAACAATTATTTTATCTGAAATTTCTGCAACCAAATCAATATTATGACTTATAAAAATAATTGATAAATTTCTTTCTGTCTGAAGTTTTTTTAATAACTCAACAATTTGATTTTGAATTGTAACATCTAAAGCTGTTGTTGGTTCATCTGCTATTAAAAGCTCACAACCTTGTGCAAGAGAAAGAGCAATACTAATTCGTTGTAATTGTCCACCAGAAAATTGATGAGGAAAATTTGATAATCTTTCTTTTGCATTTTTAATTCCTGTTTCTTCTAAAAGATTAATTGCTTTTTCATAGGCTTGTTCTTTTTTTATTTTTGGATTTGAATTTTTTATCGTTTCATAAAATACACTTCCGATATTTTGTAATGGATCAAAAGAACGACTTGGCTCTTGAAAAATCATTCCTATTTTTTTTCCACGATACTCTCTCATTTCTTTATATGACAAAGATGTCATATTTATTTTGTCATAATATATTTGTCCAGATACATTTGCATTAGCAGGAAGCAATGATGGAATACATGAAGTAGTTACACTTTTCCCAGAACCAGATTCACCAACAATCCCTAAAACTTCACCTTTTTTTAAATTAAAAGAAACTCCTCTTACTGCATTTATTTTAATTGGAACATTTCCTCTAAGAACATCAAATGTCACATTTAAATCTTTTACACAAAGCAAATTGTCATCTTTTAACTTTGTCATATTATTATCATCTTTGTCAGATGAAGTTTTGTCAGATTTAGCACTAGAAAATTTGTCATATTTTTTCTTTGAAAATAATTTAGGAAAAACAGCGTGATATGGATCAAAGAAATCTCTTAAAGCATCAGCAAAAAAATTAAATGCTAAAGTAACTGTCAATAAAAAATATACAGGAGATAACAACCAAGGATAATTTTTTAAATTTGACAAAGTTGAAATGTCACGTTTTATCAATGATCCCCAACTTACTGCTGGATCTGCAATTCCTAATCCTAAATATGACAATGTTGTTTCGCTCATAATAAATCCTGGAACACTCAATGCAGTACTAACAATTAACAAACTTGCAATCTGCGGAATAATATGACTAAAAATTATTACAAGCGAAGGAGTTCCTTCTAATTGTGCATTTAAAATAAACTCTTCTCTTTTTATTGAATGAACTAAACCTCTAATTGTTCTTGCAGTACCAGGCCATCCAACTAATGACAAAATCAAAGTGATTACAATATAAGATTGTCCACTATCCATATTTCCAGAAAGTAAGGAACGTAAAAATAAAATTAAATACAAACCAGGAATCAACATAAAAAATTCACTAATTCGCATAATTAACCAATCAGTTTTTCCACCGTAATATCCAGCAAAACCTCCAAAAATAATTGCAAGCAAAAGCGAAATTGCGGTAGCAACAAAACCAATCGTCAAAGAAATTCTACTTCCATAAACAATTCGTGAAAATAAATCTCGTCCAAGATTATCTGCTCCAAAAATAAACAAAGGATACGAATTATCTTTGGTTCCAATTAGATGTCTATCACATGGAATAAATCCAAAAAGTTTATAAGAATCTCCCTTTACAAAAAAACTTACAGGATGATACAAATCTTTTACAAAAGCATATTTCCATGTAATTTGATTTATCACTCTTGCTTCTTGTACTACAAGTTTTCCATTTACAAATTTCAAATTTGCAGGATGATAAGTTTTATCTTCAAAAGATTTTGTTTGAGAATAAGGTGCATTAAACTCTGCAAAAATCATTACTAAATATAAAACAGCAAGTATGAAAATAGAAATTAACGCAAGTGGCCGTCGTTTTAAAAACATAAAAAATTTTTTCACTTAGTAATCTCCTTTTTAATTTTTTCCATAACGTATTCTTGGGTCAACGATTGCAAGTAAAATATCAGAAATTACCATTCCTAATAATACTAAAAATGAAATAAACATTAAATTTGCTAAAACTAAATTTATGTCCTCTTGCATTACAGCTTCATACATTAATCTTCCAATTCCTGGATAAGAAAAAATAATTTCTAAAACCAAAGAACCAGAAAACAAACTTGCTAATAAATTTGCACTTCCTGTGATATATGGATTAAGAGTATTTCTAAATGCGTGATTAAAATAAACTCTGCGTTCACTAATTCCTCGGGAACGCAAACTTGTTATATATGGTTGTCCCATTTGATCAAGCATTGTTGCTCTAATCATTCTAAGAGTACTTCCTATTCCTCCCAAAAAAGAAGCAAGCAATGGTAAGAAAATATGATGAGCATAACTAAAAACAAATTTCCCTGGAGAAGAACTAAAAGGAAAATCAGGATAAGCAGTTACAGGGAAAAGCCCCGTAACTGAAGCAAAAAGTTGTAAAAGAATTAAAAGTAAAATTCCAGGTAAGGCATGAAAAAATAATGCAAAAAAAGTTCCAGCATAATCAATTACAGTTCCAGCTTTACTTGAAAACCAAACGCCTAAAATAAATGAAAAAATTGTAATTAACACAAGTGAAATTAAATTAAGTAAAACAGAATTTGCCATTCTTGATCCAATCAGAAATGAAACAGGTGCTTTAGAAATTAAGCTAACACCTAAATCATGATGAACAATTACTTGCTTTAGCCATCTAAAATACTGAACATAAAAAGGCTTATCAAGTCCAAGTTCTTCACGCATTAACTGATATTGATCATTAGAAAAATCTTCTTGAACATTTTTTATCGCATTTTTATCACCAGAAAAAAGTTGTTGTACCATAAGCTGATCAACAATATCCCCTGGTGCCAATTCCATTAAGCCAAAAACAGCAAATCCTAAAACAAATAAAATTACAATCATTGTAAAAATTCTAGAAACTGCAAATGACAATAACGGAAATTTCTTTCGAAATAAAAACCAAGGCTTAAAAATTTTTTCAAAAAAATTTTTCATTATAATCCTTCTTTTAAAAATAAATATTGTGTATTTGCTCCACCCATATTATCAAAATACATATTTGTTAAATCCCATTTATTTCTGATTGCATAAAATGACTGTGAACGAATTAAATAAATTACTGGACATTGTTCCAAAATTATAGACTGATATTCATCCCAAATTTTTTGGGCTTTCTTTTTATCTAAAGTACAACTTCCTTCATCATACAATTTATCCACCCTTGCTTCCCACTCCGTAGCTGGACTTTCTTGCAATGGATACCATAAATGTAAGTTCCCATCTGAAGGCCAAACATTAGATCCTTGTGTAGGCCAAATTGCAACTCCTAATCCGATAATTACAGATTGCCAATCATAAGTTGCAGTTAACTGTTCAACAATTTTCTGGAAATCCAAAGTTTTTATTTTTACAGATATACCAACCTTACTACACTCATCAGCGATAATAGATGCAATATCTTGAGTTAAAGTATCATCACCAGAAATTGTTAAATCAAATTCTACTAAATTATTTTCTTCATCATATAATTTACCGTCAGAATGTAATTTCATTCCACATTGAGACAAAAGCGAAGACGCTTTTTCTAAATCAAACTTATATTTTAATGATATTTCTGAATTGAAAAATGGATTTGGTTCAGGAAAGAAATAATAATTTGGAACGCCCATTCCCCGATAAACCTGTGATATTATTCTTTCACGATTTAGTAAGCAACTCATTGCTTGCCTAAATTCCTTTTTTGTAAACCATGAATAAAAAGGCTTTTCTTTATTTATAGGATTTTGATTAAAACTCCATAATCCTGAACCTAATGAACCACCGCCATTAAAAACCGTATAATCCTTACCTGATTTCTCAATAACTTCTGTTAATTCTTCTGGACGAGGTGAATATCCTTCAAGTTTACCTTCGCTAAATAATAAAAATTCTGTATTTCTATCACTAACAATATTAACAACCATCTCTTCAGGATAAACAACAGAAACATCATTTATATCTTTTTCCCAATGATGAGGATTTCTTTTATACACTAATCTTTGTCCTGGAGAGTATTCTGCTAGATAATATCTTCCAATGGAAGGAAGTTCTTTTGGATTTATATCAACAGAACAAATTGATTTTACGCCTTGAACTCCATTTTCAATTTTTGCTTTTTCGTAAATAAATCTAGGGCCAAAATCCATATTACTTTGCAAAAGAGGTTCTGATATTATTCGTGGATAATGAAAAACAAAAGTTCTATCATCAATTTTTTCTATATCAATGTGTGCTTGAGTTCCATCTGGCATTGAAATAAATTGACCATTATATCCAGAACTCTGAAATTCCTTATCACCAACAATTTCGTTATACCAAAAAATCACATCATCTGAAGTTACTTTTATTTTTTTATCCGAATCATAAAAGGTCCAATATAAATCATCTCGCAAAGTAAAGAATACATCAAGTTTGTCATTTTTATGATCAATTACAATTTTAGGTTCAGCTAATCGCCCCTTCCATTCTTTTGTTGCATAATTATAATCCAAAAGTGAATCGTACAAAAAACTTAAAACACCATTTGTTGCACCATCTCTTTCTGCTATTAATAAATTAAAACTTTTTGGATCAGATGTAATACTTGTATACCAAGTTCCTCCAACTTTCCCTGGAACAAAATTTTCTCCCTGCCATGGCTTTGAAATTGTTTTATTCTCTATAATACCAGTTTGACTAGAAACAAGATTTTCAATTTCCTCAAGAGTAAGTTCAGGAATTTTTGTGCAAGAAAAAAACAAAACAGAAAAACACAAATAAAAAACTATGAATAAAAATAATTTTCTAAAATAAAGATTCATTTTCATTTCCCTCCCAAACTAATGAATCCATTTCAATTTTTACAAACCTAAAGTTTCATCTACACCCATTGAAATATTCATACATTGAACAGCTGCACCACTTGCGCCTTTACCTAAATTATCAAAGCGAGAAGTAATTGTAACTCGTTCGTCATTACCACAAATGAATATTTGCATATTGTTTGTTCCAGAAAGAGTATTTGCAGGAATAAAAGGCTCAGTTAAAATATCTTGTCCCATAAAATCCGCAACTTGCACAAAGATGCTGTTTGCATAATGATTTTTAAACATATCGCAAATTTCTTGACAATCAGCTCTTCCGATTTTTCCTTTTGAAGAATTTAACATTCTTATATGAAGAGGAATTGAAACCGACATTCCAGAAAAATAATCGCAAATATAAGGACTAAATGCTGGTTTAAAACTTAATCCACTTACTTTTTGCATTTCAGGAAGATGTTTGTGTTCTTGTGTTAATGCATAAAGTCGAGGACTTTCTAATTGAAAATCTCGTTCTTCGTCTTCGTATTGGGCGATTGCTTTTTTTCCTGCCCCACTATATCCAGAAACTGCATGACAAACCACAGGATAATCACTAGGCAAAATTCCAGATTTTACTAAAGGATAAACGATTGCATTAAACCCACTTGCATAACATCCAGGAACTGCAATTCTATAGGAAGTTTCTACTTTTTTTCTATGTTCACTAGAAAGTTCTGGAAAACCATAAGCCCAATCAGGATTAGTTCGGTGAGCAGTAGATGCGTCAATAATAATTGTGTTTGGATTTTCGCACAAACTAACAGCTTCAATAGCAGCACTATCTGGCAAACACAAAAAAGTATAATCAGATTCATTTATAAGTCGTTTTCTTTCGTTAACGTCTTTTCGTTTATCTTCATCAATTAAAAGAATTTCTAAATCATCTCGACCTTCAAATCTTTCAAAAATTTTAAGACCTGTTGTTCCTTCTTTTCCATCAATAAAAATTTTGTATTTCATAAAAATCTCCAATATTTGCAAAGTTAATTTTTTCTTTAATAATTTATTCTACCACATTGTGTAACCATTTTCCAGATTTCAATCTATAAAATCCTACAGCAGCTTTAAAAATCTGTTCAGATAATAAACAAATGTAAATTATATATGGTTGCAAATTTGTAAAGTATGCAACGCAGGAAGCCAATGGAATTGCAATTAACCACATAAATCCAACATCTGCAAAGGCTGCAAAAATTGTATCGCCACCTGCTCTACAAATTCCAACTACCCAACACATATTAAAAGCATTCAATGGATACGAACACATTAAAACCATTAACATCATTTTTGCTTGATAAAGAATTTCGCCTTCTACATTAAACATAAAAGGTAAAAGGCGTGAAATTGGAAGCAATAACAATCCGATAAAAATCGCCATCACTGGCATAAACCAAGCAAGAGTATTTGCAGTATGACGGGCTTCTTTTTCATTACCTTCGCCAATCTTTTTTCCAATGAGGATTGCAGCAGCTCCACCAACTCCGATAAAGAAAACCCAAGTTATCTGACTTATGGTATTAGTAATATTGAAAGCAGAAATTGCTAATGTACTAGAACGTCCCATTATTAAAGATTGCATTGTTGTTCCAAGTCCCCATATTGTTTCGTTTATAATTACAGGGAAGGCAATTTTAATAAATTTTCTAATCTCAAAAAAGGTGAATTTAAGAAAAGATTTTATAGAAGCGGCAACTTCAAATTTTTTAACATAGGCAACAATAAATAAAATAAAACATTCTATCGCTCTTGAAATACAAGTTGCAATTCCTGCTCCCACAACACCTAAGGCAGGAAAAAATCCTATTCCAAAAATCAATAAATAATTTAAAATTCCGTTCATCACCAATGATATTAGTGTTGCAATCATCGGAAGTTTTACATGTTCAGTACTTTTAAGTGCCATTGAAAAAGCAAAACTTAATCCAAAAAAAGGAAAACTAAATGCTGCAACTCGTAAATACTGAGCTCCAATTTCAATAACTTGAATATCGTTTGAATAAAGTCCAATTAAGAATTTTGGAACAAAAACACTTGCTATCGTAAATAACAAAGAAATTATTATGGAAAAAGAAAACATTATTCCTTCAGTTTTCCAAATTCCAACCTTATCTTTTTTGCCCCAATATTGCGCGATGAAAATTCCTCCACCAGAAGAAATTCCAAAAAGAATCATATTTAAGAGAATATAAATTTGATTTCCTAAACCGACAGCCGCAATTTCTACAGAACCTAATTGCCCAACCATCAAAGTATCTAACATATTGACAGTAG
Source organism: uncultured Treponema sp. (assembly GCA_937890485.1). GTDB lineage: Bacteria > Spirochaetota > Spirochaetia > Treponematales > Treponemataceae > RGIG9060. Next base: position 1,549 of record CALBXN010000065.1, on the reverse strand, counting down.
ACTGAATCAGATTTTGCAAAATTATTGGAAGAGCAATTACAAATAAAGATTTAAACATAAAAATTTAGTTTCTAAAACTATGGATAGGTGCAGGAATTCTACCACCACGATTGATAAAATCGGCACAACTAAATTTGTTTACAGCCATAATTGGAGCACCACCTAAAAGGCCTCCAAATTCAACCCATTCACCGACAGTTTTTCCTGGAACAGGAATTACACGAACAGCCGTAGTTTTGTTGTTTACCATACCGATTGCCATTTCATCAGCGATAATTCCACTGATAGTTGTTTCTGAAGTATCTCCTGGAATTGCAATCATATCAAGTCCAACGGAACAAACACATGTCATTGCTTCTAATTTTTCTAAAGTGATAGAACCTTTTCTTACGGCTTCAATCATTCCTTCATCTTCTGAAACTGGAATAAAAGCTCCTGAAAGTCCACCAACGTTTGTACTTGCCATTACACCACCTTTTTTTACCATATCTGTTAGCATAGCAAGAGCAGCAGTTGTTCCAGGCGCCCCAGCAGATTCAAGCCCCATTTCTTCAAGAATACGAGCAACTGAATCCCCTACAGCAGGTGTTGGAGCAAGAGATAAATCCAAAATACCAAAATTTACTCCAAGTCTTTTTGCAGCTTCTGTTCCAACAAGTTGTCCCATACGAGTAATTTTGAAAGCTGTTTTTTTAATTCCGTCGGCAACCACATCTAAAGGTTCGCCCTTATATTCTTTACAAGCAGCAGCAACAACTCCAGGACCAGAAACACCAACGGATAAAACAGCATCTCCTTCACCTGGACCATGAAAAGCACCAGCCATAAATGGGTTATCTTCGGGAGCATTACAGAACACAACTAATTTTGCACAACCTAATCCGTCAGAATCTTTTGTTCTTTGTGCAGTTGCTTGAATAATTCGGCCCATATCTTTTACGGCATCCATATTGATACCACTTTTTGTTGTTCCTAAATTAATTGAAGAACAAACTCTATCTGTTACAGCCAATGCTTCTGGAATTGATTCTATTAAAGTTCTATCCCCAGGAGTAATTCCTTTTTGAACTAGAGCCGAAAATCCACCAATAAAATCGATATTTAGTTCTTTTGCAATTTTATCTAAAGTGATAGCCCACTCAACATAGTCTTTTTCACCTGAAGGTTCTGCTACTAAAGAAATTGGAGTTACAGCAACACGCTTATTAATGATAGGAACACCAAATTCACTTTCAATTTGCTTTCCTACTGTAACAAGATTTCCAGCATATTTCATAATTTTGTCGTACATTCTACGACGACTTTCTTTTCCACTTGAACAAGCACAATCTCTTAAAGAAATTCCCAAAGTAATAGCTCTAACATCAAGCTTATTACGCATAAACATATCAACTGTTTCTTGAACTTCAACTGGTGAAAAAATCATAAAAATATTCCTTTAGAAAAATAAATTTTACTTATTTTAGCAGAAAAAGAAAAGTTTTACTACTGATATTATCAAGTGATATATACAAGAAATGTAAAGGCAATTTGTTACCTAGAAATTTGA
>CALBXN010000064.1 GCA_937890485.1 uncultured Treponema sp. | reverse complement strand
CACCAAACGGAAAAATCGGATTAGTTTTAGCAAACGGAGCACTTTCCACACAAACTGGTGGCGAAGGTGAAATCCGCCGCAAAATAATCGAAGCAGATTTAATAGAAGGAATTGTCGCAATGCCAACCCAACTTTTTTACAGCGTTACAATTCCAGTAACACTTTGGTTCATTAGCCGAAACAAAAAACAAAGCGAAAAAACTCTATTCATCGACGCCAGAAACATGGGCCACATGGTAGACCGAAAACACAGAGATTTTTCAGAAGAAGATATCAATCGCCTTTCACAAACCTTTACAGACTTCCAAAACGGAACATTAGAAAATCAAAAAGGCTTTTGTGCTGTCGTTTCTACAGAAGAAATTGCAAAACAAGACTACATCCTCACCCCTGGCCGCTACGTTGGCATAGAAGAAAAAGCCAATGACGACGAACCCTTCGCCGATAAAATGAACCGCCTGACAACCGAGCTTGGCCAAATGTTTGAACAAAGCCACAAACTGGAAGAAGAAATTAAGAAAAACCTTGCAGAAATTGGTTGGAAAATATAGGGCGTGTCGGCAATAAATTGCCGTCGGCTGTTCCGCCCTTCGCTAACGCTCATTGCCAGCAAGCTGGCAACTAAAGGGGCTCCATAGCCTCACGCAAAAAAAACTGACAGTTCCCTGAATTTACCAAAGGGAAATTTACAACTCAAAATCTAGGGAGGATTGAAAGATGAAAGAAGCTTGGAAAGAATGTAAGTTGGGAGAAGTTTGTGAAAAAATTACAGACGGTTCTCATTTTAGTCCAAAAGCAACAGAAATTGGATATCCAATGTTTTCTGTAAAAGATATGCAAGAATATGGATTTGATTATTCAAATTGCAAATATATTTCTGCAGAAGATTTTAAGTGCATGAAAAAAAATGATTGTGTTCCTAAAAAAGGAGACATTCTTGTTGCAAAAGATGGCAGTTTCCTAAAGCAAATTTTTGAATGTAAAGAAGATAAAGAAGAAGCAATTCTTTCCTCTATTGCAATTTTTAGACCAAATAAAAAAATAGTCCTTCCTAATTTTTTATGCTATTTGTTAAAAACTCCCAAAATATATAACTATATTGCATCAAATTGTGTTTCGGGTTCTGCTCTACCACGTATTGTTTTAAAAGATTTTAAAAATGTCATTATTCCAGTTCCTCCACTTGCCACACAACAAAAAATTGCAACAATACTTTCTTCCCTCGACGATAAAATTGAACTGAACAATAAGATAAACGATAATTTAGAACAACAAGCCCAAGCAATTTTCAAAAGTTGGTTTGTAGACTTCGAACCCTTCGGCGGCAAAATGCCAGAAGGATGGAGAATGGGAAAATTGTCGGAGATAGCAGACATTATCATGGGGCAATCACCAGATGGAAAAAGTTATAATGAGGATGGTATAGGAACCGTTTTCTATCAAGGAAGAGCAGAATTTGGAACACGGTTTCCCACAAGACGACTTTTTACTACAGAACCAAAAAGAATTGCTAAGAAATTTGATACATTGATGAGTGTCCGAGCTCCAGTTGGTGATTTAAACATTGCAAATGAAGATTGCTGTATAGGTCGTGGATTAGCAGCAATTCATTCAAAAGATTCCCATCAATCCTTCATACATTATACAGTTGTTTTCTTACATCCTCAATTAGATGTTTTCAATGGAGAAGGAACTGTTTTTGGTTGTATAAATCGTGATGCATTAAACAATATGGAAGTTTTAATACCAACAAAAACCGATTTAGATAAATTTGAACAAATTGTTGCGTCTTTAGATAATGAAGTTTATAATAGAGACGAAGAAAATCGCAAACTCGTTTCTCTTCGCGATACTTTGTTGCTAAAGTTGATGAATGGGGAGATTGAGGTGTAAACAAAAAAATACTTTCAGGGAGTTTTTAAATGAAGAATTTTATTACTTATCATCTAAAAAACACATTGCTCATGATTTTAATATTATTTTCTTCAGCAATGTTAACCAATAACAAAATTTACTCGTGCATTGCAAATTATATACCGCCCCTGGAAGATCTTATACCATTCTCACTGCCAATTTATTTAGCTCTTTTACCAATTATAATTGCAGTTGCAACTTTTATATATCAAATTTATTACAATAGATATACATTAAAAGAGTTTAAAAATACTATTAAATCTGAATTCATATGGTTAATTATATTATCATGTACAGAACTTTGTTTTATATTTATTTATTGGATAACAAAAGAATCTAATCCATTTTTGTATTTTATAGTCTTACTTACACAGATATATTTAACTGTAAAATTTTGTATTTTTTTATTCAGGTACAATAAGTATTCCATAACGGGATTTGTCAATAAATATACTAAAAATAGCATTTCAATAATAAACTCTAAGAATGTTAATGTAAAAGATTTATCAAAAATACTTGAAGATATTAACGAATACTTTACTGAAAGCATCGAAAAGAAAGAAAATAACTATATTAGACTTATTATAAATGCAAAAAGGACAATTCTATGTGAATTTATTAAAAAAGAAAGAGAACTATTATTATATGAAAAAATCACAAAAGATGAAGATATAGAACTGTTAAAAATTTTTATATATTCGTTTTCAAGAGATTTTAGATATTTATATAATAATGATTCGTCAAAAAAAATCTTAGGCATATATGCAAATGCAATAATAAAAACTCTTAAGGAAAGTATTCTTTGCGACAATTTTGAACTTTATGAAAAAATTATAACTAATCTTTCAAATAATTTTCATTTTACAAATCGCAATGATTTTCCATTAAATTATGTTATAGATATTTTTGAAATAACCTATGAAGAAAATCTAGAGAATAATTCGATAGACAGAAAATATAATCAATTACTTGAAGAGACCTTTGCAAAACTTTTTGTGTCAATTATGCATGAAGCAGAAAACTCTGAAATAGAACAGAGGATTGTACTTGCAAATGGCCGAATTATCTACTTTGCTTTGCAATCATACGAAGAATCAATATTTGAAACTATTTTTGAAAAATTTATTAATTCTGTTATTAAAACGATTCCATATCTTACTAAGAAAGAATCTGAAATACTTGTAGGTATTCTTGGAAATATTTATATGGAAATTGATAAAAGTAAGAAATCTTATTTATTTAATATTTTTTATAAAAAGGTATTTGAAATTATTATTGCTTCTTTTAGAAATAAGAAAGAAAATTGCATCGAATATTTAGGTATCTTATTTTATGATATAATCCGAAATAATCTATTTATAGTATCTGCAGAAAATCAAGATGCGATTTTTAAGATTTTATTAACCTGTATTAGATCATTTCCATCATCATCAATGCTTTATTTACCAGATTTCAAGAAACAACTTAATGATAATAAGAAAAACATATCTCAAATAACAGAAATAAGTAAATATATTGATAAAATCTTTGATGGCATTCTCCAAATAGAAAAATATGAAATACTTCATTTTTATTTGGACTATTTGAATGATTGTATTTTTATTTTTTCATCAGAAGAACGTGAGGCTCAAGATATATTTATTAATTTATACAAAAATATTCTCATTCGAAGTATAAGAACAGAGTCTAATATAAGATTTGAAATATGTTATTCCTATTTTAATGAACTAATAGAAAAATTAGACAATGAAAGAAATATTTCTTCAAACTTATTAGAGACCATTTTTAATCTATATGACAGAGTAGGTGGCCACTTATTAGAAACCAACGATTACTCTCTTCAATCATATTTTTTGAATCATTTTTCTGAACTTTCTAAAAATTTACGTACAATTAAAAATAAAAATCAAAAACAAAGAATAACAGAAATACTATTTCATTTTACTATAGAAATGCTTGAAACTAAAAACGAAAAATCTTTAAGAATTTGTTCTAACACATTAGGGTGGTATGCTATAAGTCTTGAAGAGGCCGGAGATTTTGAAAGTTACAAAATTACCGTAGATTCTGCTATTCATATGTATATATTAGCTTTAGAACAAAATTATGAAACTTCGACTATTGCTTTTTTAGGAACACTTTTTATTATTTTAGGTGCATATGCAACCGTACATAAAAGTGGGGTTTCATACGCAAACTATGTAAAAGAAAAAGTGAATAAGCTGGAAAATTCTCATCATATAAAAATATCAAAAAAATTGAGATATTTTGAATCAAAATATTGGGATAAAACGTTAAATGATGATGCAAAAAAAGCAATTTCTGATTTTTATAGTAAATTACAACTAAAACCATAATTAGAGTTTAAAATGTTTATTTTTCTATTTTTTTTCTAAATTGATTACTTTATTCTCTTCTTGTTTACAAATTATCCAAAATATACTATATTTGTAAATAAGGAGATATCTTATGACCCAAAATGAAATTTTTGCAGCACGGTTAAAAAATGCTCGTGTTATGAAAGGTTATTCTATGGATGACCTTGTTTCTGCTATGGGAAACAATATTTCAAAGATGGCCATTTCAAAATATGAAAAAAATCAAATCTCACCAAATAGTACTGTTGTTATTTCTCTAGCAAAGGCTTTAAATCAACCTATTGATTATTTTTTTAGACCTTTTACTTTGCAAATTGAATCAATAAAATTCAGAAAAAAGAGTAGCAAATTTTCTGCAAAGCAAGAAAATATGATAAAAGAACAAATTGCAGATTTAATTGAACGATACATAAACATTGAAGAAATATGTAATGCTTCTGTGAATTTTTCATCTCCTATAAAAAACGAAATTTCAAATTTTCAACAAGTAAAGGAAGCTGCTTTTCAATTACGAGAAAATTGGAATATTGGTGTTGATGGAATTGTTAATGTAATTGATTTATTGGAAGAACAAGGTATTAAAGTTTTAGAAATTGATGCCCCAGATTCTTTTGATGGATTAAGTTCCATGGTAAATGATGAATATCCTGTAATTGTGTTGAATAAATCTTTCAGTTCAGAAAGAAAACGCTTTACTGCATTACACGAATTGGGTCACTTAGTTTTATCTTTTTCAAAAGAATTATCTGAAAAAGATGAAGAAAACTTTTGTAACTTATTTGCAAACGAAATGCTCATTTTGGAACCTGTTTTTAAAAATCTAATTGGAACTTCCAGACATGATATTTCCTATCAAGAATTAAAAGCAATTCAATTACAATATGGAATTTCTTGTGATGCAATGATGTTTAAAGCAAAAAATTGTGGAATAATTTCTGAGCAACGATATAAAACTTATTTTATTTCAAAAAACAGAAATAGCAATTTCAAAAAACTTGTAGAAAAATCTTTATATTGCAATGAAGAAAGCAATAGATTTATTCGTCTAGTTTACAATGCTTTAAGCAACGAATTAATTACTATTTCAAAAGCAGCAAATTTACTTCATCAATCTGTAGAACAAGTACGAGGTGATTTAGCCTTAGTATGATTGCAGAGAGTTTAGTAATAAGTGATACAAATATTTTTCTCGATTTAATGTCTGTAAGTCTTTTAGAAAAATTTTTTCAATTACCCTGTGATATAGAAACTACTGATTTTGTGATTGATGAAATTGTTCAGCCTAAACAAATAAAAGATATTCAGAACTGCATAAAATCAAAAAAATTAAATGTTATCACTTTTACTTTTGAAGAATTAATTAAAATAAATGACATTTTCGATAATTCTCAAAATAATACTTCTATGGCAGATTGTTCTGTTTGGTATAGAGCAAAACAAACAGCTGGAAGATTGTTAACGGGGGATGGAAAATTAAGAAAATCTGCAGAAAGAGATAATGTAAAAGTATCAGGAATTTTATACATTTTTGACAACCTTGTAGAATATGAAATTATCACAAAAACAGAAGCGGTCAACTCATTGGAAAAATTAATATCAATAAATTCTCGCCTTCCAAAAGGTGAATGTGAAAAAAGGATTTTAGAATGGAAAAATGGTTGATTATTCCCCATTTCTAAATCTCTAAAAAATGCTTTATAAAAGTAAATAAAATTATTGCTAATTGCGACAAGTTGGCAAAAAAATGAATAAAATCCTGCAAAAGCCAAAATTATATCGTTAAATTGTTGCTAAT
>CALBXN010000063.1 GCA_937890485.1 uncultured Treponema sp. | reverse complement strand
AACCAAAATCATTGATGCTAAAGTAGACATAGATGCTGACAAAACTAAAATCATAATTATTGCTAATAATAACTCAGGTAAATAAGTTGTTAATAAAGTTGGAACAATTAAATCGTAGTTTATTCCACCATCTGCAAGCCGTGGAACTGTTTCTAAATCAAAGAAAACATGGCTTAAAATTCCTGTAAAATATGCACAAACTCCAATCACAAGAGCAAAAATAGTTGTAATAATTGCTGCTTTATTAATTACTTTTTCATCTTTTACAGCATAAAATTTTTGTACCATTTGAGGCATTCCCCAAGTTCCAAAACTTGTCATAAAAATAAGGGATGCAATCGTTAAAAATGATGGACGTTGTTCAACTGGAACATGAAGCTGATAATTTTCTTGTACAACAAATATTGCCTCTTTTAAACCACCTGCTTTATTTACAACAACAAAAACCATTGCTATTGTTCCAAAAAGCATAATAAATCCTTGAATAAAATCTGTTACTGTAACAGCCGAATATCCCCCAAGAACAAGATAAATACCTGTAATTCCAACAAGAATAATCAAGGCAAATTCAAAACTAATATGAAAAGTTGCTTCAAAAAGATGACCTAATCCTTTAAAAACGGATGCAGAATATGGTAATAGAAAGATAAAAATCAATACAGCGGCAATCATTTTTATATGTTCAGATGCATATCGAGCTTCCAAAAATTCTGGCATTGTCATAGTATCAAGATTTTGTGTCATTCTACGGGTACGTTTTGCTAGTAAAAACCAAGCTAACATTGCTCCTAAAATTGCATTTCCAACACCAATCCATAATGCATTAAATCCAAAACCCCAACCTTGCTTTCCTGCAAATCCAATAAACACAACTGCCGAAAAATAGGTTGTTCCATAAGCAAAAGCAGACATCCAAGGTCCACAAGAACGACCACCTAGAAAAAAATCGTTGAGGGTAGAAGTTTTTCGCATTCCCCAAACACCAACGGCTACCATTACAACTAAAAATGCTAGCAACAAAATTAAACTGTACATAAAATTCCTTTTAAAAAAAATAATTCTTCTTATAGTAACAAAATTATACAAAAGTTGATTATCTTTGACAATATAAACATATCATTATCTTTCGTATTGAAAAAAAAACAAATTTACTGTATCTTTTTGAAAGTAATTTTTTTTAGGTCCATTAGCTCAGCTGGATAGAGCGGCTCCCTCCTAAGGAGCAGGTCGCACGTTCGACTCGTGTATGGGCCATTTTTTTTTACTTTTTACTTTGACATTTACACAAAGTATGGTAAAATTAATTAAATCTTAATTAACGAGGAGTGTTGTATGGCAAAAGGTGCAACATCAATGTGGAAAACAGTTCTTCAAATCGCATTAGCAGTAATGTTTATTATTGGTGGTTTGAATGTTTTCATGAATGCTGGAAAAGGTTTCAACCAATTAGTTGGAGCAACAGGAGATCCACTTGTAACAGCAGTTTCTAACTTATTTAACAGAGGAACATTACGCGATATTATCGTTTATGTTCTTGCTGCAGTAGAATTAATCGCAGGTGTTCTTTTAATCTTGGATTTCTTCAACATCAAATCTCTTGATAAACTTGATGATATCTTCCTTGCAATCATTATGATTTGTTGGGTTGTTGTTTTCATCGTTCTTGGAGACATTGTTGGACTTTTCAAAAATGGAATCGAAGGAAACAAAATTCTTCCTTTCCTTGTTTCTCTTGCAAAGAACTGTATCATGGTTTCAGCAATGGGAATTGTAAAAGCAAAAATCTAAGTTTAAGTTATTAACTTGATTTTCAAAACTGTTCATTATGAAATTTTCATGGTGAGCAGTTTTTTTTGTTTAAATGTATCCACCCCAAGGAATATCAAATTTTTTTGCAATATCTTGATAATCCTTATCACAAGAATCTTTTGGAGTTCCTGTTATAAAAAATGTTTTATTTTTAACTTCCTTTGGAAGAGAACCGTCTACATGACCAAGTTGTTTTAAGGCTTGTTTTACCACGCCTTCTCTTGAATCAATTACAGAAATTTTATCACCTGCAACTTTTTGAATTTCTGGAGCAAAGTGAATAAAATGAGTACAACCTAAAATAATTGTATCTACATCATTTTCTTTAAAATAATCTACAGCAGGTTTTACAGCAATTAATTTTTCAGATTCCATTGCAGTAGTTAAATTGTGTTCGATAAAAGAAATAAGTTTTCCATCCCCACGAGAAAAAACTTTGCAATCAGAAGCAAAATCTTTGATAAGTTGTAAAGTATAATCTTGCGAAACTGACCTTTGAGTTGCAAGTAATCCTATTCGTTTATTTTTTGACAATTTTGCAGCTAATTTTATTGCAGGAACTGTTCCAATAAATGGAACAGAAAATTTTTGTCTTACATCAGATAAGGCTGTAACAGACATTGTATTACAGGCAAGAACAATTACCTTAGGATTAAATTTTTCAATTATTTTTTTACATACATTTATAACGCACTCAGAAATTTCTAAACTAGATTTTTCACCATAAGGAAAATTTTGAGCATCAGCAACATAGATACAACTTGCTTCAGGACATTTTTCGTTTAGATAACACATGTAAGGAAGTCCACCTGTTCCTGAATCAAGAAAAGCAAAATCGACACTCATTATTAGGCATCTCCAAAAAGACTATTAAAAGCATCTCTAGCAGATTTTGTTGATTTAGCAGAATCGATTACATCATATTTTTTTTCTACAAAGTAATCACAAAAATTTCTTTTTTCTTTTATATTTATATTGACCATATATTAAAAATATGGTAAAATTAATTTAGAAAATTTTGCTTTTGAGGAATATTATGGATACAAAA
>CALBXN010000062.1 GCA_937890485.1 uncultured Treponema sp. | reverse complement strand
CATCTTGTACTACACCGTCTTTCATTGGAACATTAAAATCAACACGCATAACAATGCGTTTACCTTTTAAATCAATGTCTTTTACTGTCTTAATCATAGTAAATTTCTCCTATGTAAAATTTGTAATTAAAATATATATATTTCCCTATAAAAAATCAATATATAGGAAAATTAATTACCAGATAACAGATTTTCTACAGATTTTATTACTTCATCTGGTGTAGAAGCTCCTGCTGTTAAGCCAACAACTTCAAGATTAAAAAATTCTTTTGGTAATTCAAAAGGATTTTCTATATGACAAGCTATTTTACATCTAAAATCTGAGTTTTTGCTAAATTCAGTTGCCATGGAAAAAAGTCTACAAGTATTTGCAGATGATTTTCCTCCTATAACAACGATTCCGTCAACTTCTGTGCAAAGTTGCTTAAGGGAATTTTGTCGTTCAGTTGTGGCAGGACAAATTGTATTCAAAATCTGAATTTTTGGAAATTTTTCTTTCAAAACATTTCCGATAGATTCATATTCAGTGGAACTTATTGTTGTTTGGCTTAACAAAACTATATTTTCAGTTTGCAAAGAATGATTTTTTTCAATTTGTTCTGAAAGCATTTGTGCATCTTTAATATTTTCGATTACATAACAATGGGAACAAAATTCTTTTACAAAACCTTCAAGCCCCGTAACTTCCCCATGATTTTTATCACCTGCAATAATAACGATAAAATTTCGTTTGGCAAAATCCGCTGCTCGTTTTTGATTAGACAAAACTCTAGGACAAGTTGCATTTATGATTTTACAACCAGTTTTTTCGAGAGTTTTTATCACTTTTGGAGCAACACCGTGAGCCCGAACAATCACAACAGAATTTTCATCTATCTTATGAGAAAAAATATCATTTTTAATGCTGAGAACTTTTACACCTTTTGCTTCCAACATATCCAAAGCATTTTGATTATGAATTAACGGCCCAAGTGTAAAAATATTTTTATGAGGAAAATCTTGTATTGCTTTTTCTGCACTTTCTACTGCACGGCGAACTCCCATGCAGTAGCCCATAATATCTGCTTTTATAATTTGCATTTATACTTCTATTATAGTGTATTTTACTATAGAAGTTTTTTTACAATTGATGTTACAGAACCTAAATCGATATTGTTAAAACCTTTTAGAACATCAAGAACATTATCTTCATTTCTATCATCATCACCTAAAGATGCGATAACTTTTTTTACGATAGTTGTAAGATTGCTTGAAGATAACTTTGAAGGCATAATTTTTTTCAAAATATCAAGTTCGTCATGAAGTTCGTCTTTGTCAACTTCACCTTTTGTGCTTTCAGTTTTAGTTGCCATCAATTTTTTGAAAATAGCAGTAGCGTTATCTAAAATTCCGTCGTCATCATCATTTGCCTGTTTTGCAAGAGTTTTTACATTATCAGCAGAAAGAGCACCTTTTAAAAGTGATGTAATCAAATCTGATGATCCACTTGAAGAAGATGAAGAACTTGCTTTTGTAATTTTTTTTTGTAGAACTACTTTTTGTAGTTGTCTTACTTGAAGATGATTTTGTTGCTGATGCAACTGTTTTTGCAAGACTTGCCAATTTTCCTAAATCTAATTTTGCCATGGTTTTCCCACTCCTTAATAAATAAATCAATATAGATAATTTTATCACGAATTTATTATTTACACAATTTTTTTACAAATATTTTTTTTCAATATGAAATTAATTTTCACAAAAAAAACTTGCTATAACAGAAAATTATATGGAAAAATATGAATCTTCAATCCATAAATTATATTATTTTCTGCAATTAGCAAGTTTTATATGTTATTTTTGTAATCTTTATTTTACTCTTATGAAACGAGCTGATAAACCATCACAAGTAACTGAACCTGAAACTGTTTGACCAGTTAGCATATCGGTACCAGAACAATTATAGGATACAGAATTAGTACCATTGTTAATGATAAAAATCACTTCTTCAGAACCAAGAGTTTTCTTTCCAACATAGTAACTAGTTTGACTTACTAAAGTTGAAGAATCTCCATTCCAAAGAACTTCATTTTCAGAGCGCATATTCATCAAAGATTTTGCATAATTCAAACAATCTTGTTCTGCACTAGTAAATCCTGAAATTTTACCTGTTGAACGAGCACAGTTATCATTGTAAGCCCCAAGAGCACCAGGACCTGTATAACCATCAACATAAGCACCCCATTCATCACCGTAATAAATTGTAATTGGACCACTATATGCAGCTAAAACAGCCATAGCAACTTTATGACGTTTGAAATAATTTGCACTAGAAGGAGTTTCGCTGAATCTCCAATTAATAAGATTTCCTAAACGCACTAAATCATGGTTAGTAAAGAATAGGTTTGGCCAATAACCATCTGGGTGATAATAGCCTTTATCTGTTGAAGTTCCGTAAGTGTAAGACAATGCACCACCAAAATCATTACCCGTATTATCTCCTTCTTCTCGAGCAATATTTTGAACTAATTTATATCGAGAAGGAAAGTCAAAACAAGATTTTAAGCCATAACCAATTCCGTTTGGACCTGGAATAACACTACCATTTTGAATAGTTGCAGCATCGCCTCTCCAGTGTTCTCCAACCATGTAACCTAAGGTTCCCCACTCTTCTCCATTATTTGCGTTTTCCTGAGCTGCTTGTTCAACAGCAGTTCGTATTTCATACCAATAGTTATGACCATTAGTTCCAGAATTATCAGCCATAGTACCTAAAGCATTTTCACCTAGCCCTACTTGATAACATTGGTCTAAACGCCATCCATCAATTTTGTATTCTTTAATCCAATAAGTAGCAACTTCTTTGAAAAACTCTAAACTTGCAGGATAATCACATGCTTTATATTGTCCATTAGAACGAGTTGGAGTTTTTCCAGTTGGAGAAGGAGCAACATTTACACCCCAGTGTCCAAATACACCATCGAGAATAACATACATTCCTTTTTCATGATAAGTTTCTACAAGTTCACGGAATTTTGCATTTGTTCCAAATTTAGGGTCAACATTAAAGTAATCGTAAGTAAAATATCCAGTTGAATCTAAATGACCTTCCCCATTTGAATTGAAAATAGGTGTCATCCAGATTGCATTACATCCTAATTCTTTAATGTAATCAGCTGCATTTATAATACCTTGTAAATCCCCACCTTTTATTGCAGAACTTGGTCCGTATGCATTCTGATATCCTCTTGAAGGATCACCATCTTGGAAACTTGATACCATAACTTGATAAATTGTAAGTTCATTCCAGTTTCCTGAAAGTTCTACATTTGCACTTCCCTTTGTTGTGTAAGTTACAGAATCTGTATCAGAACCAATTGCATTTGTAACAGAAGCACTAACATAAATTGATTTATCTGCTTCAGATGTAAGATTTTTTACACTAATTGTTAGGGAATTATTAGTAAAATCATCATAATCATAAATTGCAGAACTTACACCAGAAACTTCTACGCTTGCATCTGTAATTGCAGAATTTCCTGTATTAATTGTAACTCTTATACTTCCACTTGTACTGATATATCCATCATCTGGAGAAATTGAAATTGAAGGAGCAGTTGGTTTGTGTGGATTTGTTGTATGCCAAGTTTTTGAAGAAAAATCAAACCAAGCTTCATTAGTTCCAGAAGGAATTTCATCATCATTTCCATTTGCTGGATATTGATCACTTCCATTATTGAAAACATAACCAGTACTACCTGCAGAAACCCATGTTTCAGTCATATCATAGTACCAACCATTATTTTCAGAAATCATTGAAACACCTGGCCATGCTGCATTTGTTTTTCCTGAACCATAATAATAGATATTAGCATTGTCCCAAGAACAATTGTATAAGTGAACTCGATAAGTTCCACTTGGAATTACTGGGTCATCTGGAATTACAGGATCGTCTGGAATTACAGGATTATCTGGATTCTGTACACCTGGCATTGTAACTGTTACATTAAATGTTCCATCGGATGAACCATAATTTCCTGTTAATGTTGATAACCATTGACCAGTTCCTTTATCCCATTGTCCTTCATCATATTTATAGGTATCTTTATCGGTTGGTATTGTTAAATCAGCTGTCTGATTCCACTTGTTATTGCTATCCCAATCATTTGTTGTTGAACTTGGATTCATTCGGCAGAAAATTACTGACGGATAACCTTCTGGTTTATCACATACATAAACTCCTGTAGAATGTTCTTTCATATCAACCCATTTTTCGCCATTTCCAAAGAAGTAGGCTGCATATCTTGGGGAGGCAGTTGACCACTGGTTTGTTGTTATAAAATATAATTTATCAATTTCTCCACTACTTGCAACATTTTCTTCTACTACTATTGTAGCTGAACCTGTTTCTTTGGTTACGCCATTGTATGTATAACTTGCACTTATTTCTGTGGTTCCCTCTCCTACTACTTCTACTACTCCATTATTTACTGTTGCTACACTTGTATTTGTTGAGACCCAACTTGATGTGTTTGTTACTTCTTCTGTTGTACTATCATCATATTTTGCTGTTGCTGTAAAGGTTGTGTCATTTGTCTTGCCTAATTCTACGCTTAACAATACTTTTGGTTTTGGCACTACTGTTACATTTACAGTTGTGCTTTTGCCATTTGCTGATGTTACTGTAATTACAGCATTCCCTGCTGACACTGCTTTTACTAATCCATTCCCGTCTACTGTGGCCACACTTTCTGAACTTGATTTCCAGGTTACTGAATTGCCCACATTTGCATCCACTGGATTATAGCTTACTGTTAATTGTTGTGTACTGCCTACTTGTAAATTTGATACTGTAGTTGGGCTTACACTTATTGATACAACTTCTATTGCTGAGGAATTTTCTATATAAACTGCATAGAGTTTTATAATTCCTTCTTTTGCATCTGCTGCTTTTACTGTGTATTTTCCTCCACTTAAACTTGAGGATACTGCATTCCCTGTGGCTGTTTTTGTTAAATACCAACCTGAAAAAGTTTTATTTGCTTTTTCACTTATTGTTGGTAAAGTTACTACTTCGCCTGCTTTCTTGCCTGTTACATCTTTTCCAGCACTACTTTCATCTGAATAATAAAACTTAACTGTGTAAGTTACTTCTGGTTTATTTGTATCTCCTGGTTTTTCAGGTGTCTCTGTTCCGCCGGTTGGTCCTTGCGGAATTTCTGGATCCTTACATCCTACAAAAACAAAACTTACTATCATCAGTAAGCTTAACATTGTTAATAGTATTTTCTTCAATTCTCTTTACATAAAGAACTGCCCTTGTTCAGAGCAGTTCTTTATTCCCCCTTTTATTTTTACAAAAAGGCTGACTCCTTGAGACAGCCTTAAAATAAATTACATTTTACCAATACGAGCTAATGGAGTTGTAATACTGTCACTATCATCCTTTTCTGCAGAAGTAGAACCATCTTGTGAATAAGGATCTGCAGCAACATCAATCATAGTATTACACCAAGGAAGACAATCCATTGCTGACAATCCCATGGTTCCAATAACTGAAACTCCTATTCCCTTAGATGTAAGAGTTTCTTTAGTAATTCCAAGTTGTGAAAAAGGAATAGAAACTTCATAACAAAGATCATAAGTATCACTATCATGACCTAATGTATTAAAATCAACCACATTTGCTGATGTTGCTTCTTCTGTATCTCCAGCAATTCGTCCTGCTAATTCTCCTCCAACAGCTCTGATACCATAAATTGATTTACTAGCAATACCTTGATCTCTTGCCCAATTTATACCTGTTGTTTTACCTTTTCCAGAACCCTTTCTGTTATTTCCATTAGTATAAACTGTGTCTGTTTCACCCATTGCACCAGCAAATTCTTCCAAATATCCACTAGAATTAACTTTATAAATCCAGTTTCCATTATTAAATTTAGTTGAATTTACAATAACAGTATCAATTCCCCCAGCCATATCCCATGTTGTACCTGAGCCCCATAAGGTTGCTCCACTTGCATCCATTTTTCCATTACCAGATTTTGAAGCTCCAGTATTGAATGCTAAGAAAATAGGAAGATTAGCAGAAGTCAAATCGTTATACAAAGGATCTCTATCTCCTGTAGCCACAATATCTTGAACATTTGTAAACTCAAACATTAGATAAAGATTATCGTTATCCCATGCTGCATAAAGAGAATATAAGTCAATTGGCATTTCATGCATAGCCCAAGGGCAATATACACGAGGATCATCATTTGCCATGTTTTGTACAATTTTCATATCTTCTGTCCAATCACTTGAATCACCATCAATTGTAATTGTTTTATTTTTTCCAACAGCACCATCTTTGTTTGTCCAGTAATAATCAGTAACGATTGGATCTGAAGGTTCAACAGGATCGTCTGGAACGATTGGCTCATCTGGTTCATCAGGAACGATTGGATCGTCTGGAATTACAGGATTGTCAGGTTCCTCTGGTTCTGGTTCCTGAACACTAGGCATTGTAACTGTTACAGAGAATGTTCCGTCTGGTTCACCTACATCTGCTAAAACACCATCATATTCTTTCCAGGCCCAATCTGAACCATCATGCCAACACAACCAATGTCCAGATGATGCTGGTAGAGACATATTGCCTGTTTGTTTAGAATTATTATTAATAATTAAATTTTCTATTTTAGAAGAATCTTCAATAACAAAATAATATGCGGCTGAATCACTGGTTAATGTCATTTTTGAGCCAGGCCATGATCCATATGGATTTGAATCCCCCTTCCATGCATATAAATTTCCACCACCTTGAACTTCGCCATAACTTGATAGCATGTATACTACAAGTGCATTCCCACTTGAAAGATTGGCTTTTGAAACAATTGTAGCTGAACCTGTTTCTTTGGTTACGCCATTGTATGTATAAATTGCACTTATTTCTGTGGTTCCCTCTCCTACTACTTCTACTACTCCATTATTTACTGTTGCTACACTTGTATTTGTTGAGACCCAACTTGATGTGTTTGTTACTTCTTCTGTTGTACTATCATCATATTTTGCTGTTGCTGTAAAGGTTGTGTCATTTGTCTTGCCTAATTCTACGCTTAACAATACTTTTGGTTTTGGCACTACTGTTACATTTACAGTTGTGCTTTTGCCATTTGCTGATGTTACTGTAATTACAGCATTCCCTGCTGACACTGCTTTTACTAATCCATTCCCGTCTACTGTGGCCACACTTTCTGAACTTGATTTCCAGGTTACTGAATTGCCCACATTTGCATCCACTGGATTATAGCTTACTGTTAATTGTTGTGTACTGCCTACTTGTAAATTTGATACTGTAGTTGGGCTTACACTTATTGATACAACTTCTATTGCTGAGGAATTTTCTATATAAACTGCATAGAGTTTTATAATTCCTTCTTTTGCATCTGCTGCTTTTACTGTGTATTTTCCTCCACTTAAACTTGAGGATACTGCATTCCCTGTGGCTGTTTTTGTTAAATACCAACCTGAAAAAGTTTTATTTGCTTTTTCACTTATTGTTGGTAAAGTTACTACTTCGCCTGCTTTCTTGCCTGTTACATCTTTTCCAGCACTACTTTCATCTGAATAATAAAACTTAACTGTGTAAGTTACTTCTGGTTTATTTGTATCTCCTGGTTTTTCAGGTGTCTCTGTTCCGCCGGTTGGTCCTTGCGGAATTTCTGGATCCTTACATCCTACAAAAACAAAACTTACTATCATCAGTAAGCTTAACATTGTTAATAGTATTTTCTTCAATTCTCTTTACATAAAGAACTGCCCTTGTTCAGAGCAGTTCTTTATTCCCCCTTTTATGTATGATATTAAAAAATTATTTTAGATATGCACCGTCTTTACCGATTTTACCTGTTGCTCCATAATCATTTGCTGTATCGTTCTGAAGTACATATACGCGCATATTACCTAATCCAATTGAATCTGTTGTAATTGTAGAACCAGTTTTTTTAGTACCAGTAATCAAATCAACATAAGTTCCATTTGGTACTCCAGAGAAAGTAGCACCACCATTTATTGCAACAAGAACAAAACTGTCTACACCAGTTTCTGCATCTGTAAATCTTCGCTTAAATGCGATAGAACCACTACATCCCTCTGTTGAATATTGTCCTTTTTGTAAAGCAGGAACTGCACGACGGATTTTATTCAAACGAATAATATGTTGTGCCAAATCATGATTCAATGTATTAGCAACTTCTCCAGAAGCTGTATATTCACCATAATCTGTTGCAGTAACTGTTCCTTCAAGATGTGTTCCTAAGTAAGCACGACCTGAATTTTCAAGAGAAGTTCTTGTATTAGCAGGATCAATAGGCATTCCTTTCTTGAATTCAATTTCAGAACCATAATAAATACATGGAATACCACGGAAAGTGAACATCAAGTTAAGTTTGTCTGGCCAATAACCTGTAAAACGTTGATCTTCTGGTGCATGATCAGGAGCATAGTCGTGACTATCAACATAAGTTACATTCCATGTTGCATCATTATAGTCATCATCTTGTCCTAGAGCTGTATGAAATGCATCATTTGTGTCATTGAATGCCCAGTGCATTGGGAAGTCAATTTGGTCAAGATAAGAACGTTTTGAGTAATCTGGAGTATGATAATTATTTCCGTTCAATTTGTGGTTAGCAATTGAATTTTTTGGAGGATTAAAACTACTCTTATATTTTTCAAAATGAGCAGAAGCAGAAGCAGAGTTTATTCTATGATCAGAATCACTCCAATTAAAGTTTTCAGTTTCTTTCCATGTGTAGAATGATGGAGAAAGAGCTGGAACACCTTCATTCCATCTACCACGATATCTTGCACAAGTTTCACCAAACATGAAGAAATTATCTCCACCTGTTTGACGGAAAGCAGGCAAGAATGTTTTATTGAATGTCAAACGAGAAATATGTTTTACAGTATCAATACGGAATCCATCAACACCCATACTAATATAGTTGTTATAGCAATTAATTAAGTAATTATAAACAGTTGGATTTTCTGTATTTAAGTCTACACAATCTCCTGCCATCTGACCAAGCTGACAATTTTCACTGTTCCAATCAATCATTTTTGCATGATGATAAATGAAGTCAGTATCATTTGTATCTTCTTTCATAGCATTGATACGAGTATCATACTGAACACCGCCAGCTAATTCATCATAATCTCTTCCTGCAAGTGCTTTTTCGAAAGCTCTATAACCATATCCACCATTTTCATCAATTGTTACAAAGTTTGTATGTCCATTTTCATTAACACCAGTTTTTCTTGTATCGAACATTTTGAACAAACCTGCTTCACCAAAGTTTCCTGTATGGTTCAATACAATATCTTGGATAACTTTGATTCCCTTAGCATGACAAGCATCAATCAATTCTTGGTATGCAACCATAGGATCTTCTCCTTTTCGTGCATAACGAGGATCAACTGTACTAAAGTCTGAAGCATGATATCCGTGATAATCGATACCAGATGAATTTTCTACAACTGGAGTAATCCAAATTGCACTAAATCCAAGAGCTTTAATATAGTCAAGTTTTTCGATGATACCAGCAAAGTCACCACGCCAAGCATAGTCACCTGCTGTTTTCTTTAGATAATCTCCACCTTCGTCCCAAGAATATTGGTTATTTGTAGGATCACCATCATAGAAACGAGTTGTCATCAAGAAGTAAATTGTTTCTTCACGGAAGTCTGTTCGAGTATTCTTTTTAACCTTTACTTCTTTTGATACTGTTGCATCTCCACCTTCATTATCTGTTACTACTAATGTAATAACACAAGTTGTTTCTGTTTCAGGGAATTTAATTTCTACAGATGCACTTGTTGCAGAACCTTCAATAGTTGCACCGCCTGTTACAGACCATGAATATGAATCAATAGTTCCTCCATTTGGATCTGTTGATGTACTTGTATATGTTTTTACATCACCAAAACTTGCTTGTGTTGCACCACTGAAAGATGGGATAGGTGGCAAGTTTTCATTTTGAGTTGTTATAGAAAGAGTTTTTTCTACAGTATTATCAGAAACATCAGAAACTATAACTTTTATTGTGTGAGTTCCATTTGATGAATAACGAGAATCCCATGCAAAAGATTGAGTATCACTAGTTGAACTCATTTTTACAGAACCAATCTGTTTTTCATCACAATAGAATTTAGCAGTTGCTAATCTTAAGTTATCTGTTGCAGATACTGTGAATGTAATATTTCCAGTAATAGTTCCTGTTTTATCTGCTGTAAATTTAATAATTTCTGGTACAACTGTGTCATCTGGATTATAGTCTGTCCAAGTACCATTTTTATACCACCATTCACCTGCTGTTCTTGTAAGATCACCTGTTTGTTCTGTCCACCCACCAACAGATTTTGTAAAAATAATGGAAGCACTTGTTACATTTAATGTAGCAGTATACCACTTAGTATCACCTTCTTGAATCATTGGAGTATGTTTCTGATTAAGAGATTCATTTGAAGTTCCAAAAGTATATACATTTATATAATCATAAGCATGAAGAATAATTTTATCTGTAACACCAGGAGCATCAGGATCATCTGGTTCATCAGGACTATCTGGTTCATCAGGACTTACTATAGGATCATCTGGTTCTACAGTTACATCTCCAGAAAGAGATCCACCTGAAGAACCTGGAACAGAAACAGGTTCATTTGTATATGGGAACCAACCCCAACCATTATCCCATTTATATATCCAATGACCTGCACCAGTTGGGAATGTAGTTACATCAGGTGTTTTTGTTCCCTTATTATTATGGAAAACAATTCCACTAAAACCTTCAAAACTATCAACTATATAATAATATGCATCACCAGCAGTGGTTTTAGACATCTCTTTACCTGGCCATTCACCAAAAGGGTCTGGACTACCGGATTTCCATGCATATAAATATCCGCCACCTTGAACTTCGCCATAAGTTGAATCAAAGTAAACTACATATTTAGTTGTTGTTCCACCTGTTGATTTTACAGTTATAATTTGATTTTCGCCAGATTTTGTTACACCGGCGTATGAGTAAGATACAGAAATTGTTGTTTCACCAGCAGCTTTTAAAGTAACAACACCAGCAGAAACAGTAGCAACACTTGTATCACTAGAATTCCATGTTGCTTGTGATGTTACATCTTCTGTTGAATTATCTGAATATCTAGCAGTTGCTGTAAAACTTGGAGAAGCGGTGTCATAATCTGTTGATTTTGCAACATTTAAGCTTAATAAAGACTTTATAACTGTTGCAGAAACACTATCTGTTATAGTAGGCTCTGTTGAAAGAACAGCATTTACTGTTGATGTTCCTACTTTTTTAGCAGTAACAGTTGCTTTTCCATTTGAAATAAAAATATCCAAAACAGAATCATCAGAAACAGTCCAGTTCACTGCAGGTTTTGTAGTTGCATCACTTGGCTCGTATACAACACTAAAAGTTGCAGATTGTCCGATATCTAATTTTGATAAATCTACACTATTTTCATTTTGAATTTTAATTGCTGTTACAGGAATTTCTTTATCTAAATCGTAATAAAGAGCATAGAGGTTTATAACTCCATTTTTAGCATCATCAGCATTTACAGAATATACACCACCTGTACTTTCACTTGTTACAATTGAACTACTAATTGTTGAAGTTAAATACCAACCAGAAAAACCTTTATCTGCAATTTCTTTTACAGCTGGTAAATTAATTTTTTCTCCTACTTTTTTATCTGTTACATCTTCACAAACCTTTGTACTTTCATCATACAAAAATCTAACAGAATAAGTAGCTATAGGAGCAACAGGCTCTTCATCACTAGGATTTTGGTCATCATCAGGTTTATTGTTATCAGGTTTCTCAACTGAACCGCCTCCATTACCTCCACCCTCTGGAATGGTAGGATCTTTACAACCTAACACTGTGAAAGTTGTTACACTTATCAATATAAATAATATTGATAACCAAAATTTTTTCATAACTCCTCCTTAAACATAAAGCAATTCACTCTAGTTTAGTTATTAATAAATAAAATAAATTTGATTGATTTGTTTTTTGAAAAGAAAAGACAATGATGACTAACAAATAAAAAAACTAATAGTTATATTTTACGACACATATTGCAATAAAGCAAACAAAATTTTTACAAAAAATGTTTTTTTTTAACAATTTTATGAAATATTCAACAAAAACTCTAAAATATCTAAAACATCACATATATTAATTTCATTAATAACTATTAAATAAAAAAAATCCCCTTTAGGTAATAGAACCTAAAGAGGATTATATTCATACATTCTTAAAATTTTTCTTCGGCCTAATTTTTACATCATAAGCAAAGAGAAATTTTACCAAGTTCCTACATTATATTTGCCTAAAACGGTTGAACCTGTAAGATAATATCCTTCTGCTCCTGTCAATTTAATATCTACTGTTTGTTTTGAACCATTTGTAAAAATTACGTGTGTTGCACCACTAGGAATAGTTACTTTGAAAACTGGTTCGTTATATTCATTTCTTCCCATAGAAGTCATTTTGGTTCCTGGCCAAGATTTTCCTACAGTTCCTTTAGAGTTGAAGAAATATGCATAAACTGGTGACCAGTTCATATTATTTGTGAATTTTACAGTTGTAGAAGTAGTTGTTGTTCCTGTTGAAGAACCAGTTGATGATGAAGAACTTGTCCAGATTGCAAAGTTTACACCAGAATAATTATCTGTATATCCAGAACCAGGATTATAGTCTTGTCCACCAATTTTAACAACTATAGAACCTTTTGTTCCTGTGATTTTTGCAACATAGATATTTTGTTCTGCTTTCCAAACTTCGATAGCACTATCATAACCAATTCCCATTGATTTTCTGAGATTGATAAGATGATCAATATGTTGTCTTAAATTATATCCTGTTCCTTGAACACTATTATTTGCTTTATATTGATTTCCGTTTCCTGTAAAATAGTGTTGCCATGCTACACAAGGATAACCTGGATGAGTTAAAAGATATGCGTATGCAGGAGCTAAATCACCTGGATCTAATTCCCAGTGAGATTGAGTTGAGCCTG
>CALBXN010000061.1 GCA_937890485.1 uncultured Treponema sp. | reverse complement strand
TTTCAAAATGAAAAGAACAAAATTAATGAAACGTCATTTTGAAAATTATGACCACATGAAAAACTTTTGTCTTATATATATGAAGTTGACTCCTTTATGTAATCTTCGTTGTGTTATGTGTGGTCAACGTGGAGATAAAGGTGTTCTAAAAGGTGAATTTGCCGCAAACGAAGCAAAATCAATCGTTCCTGTAGAAACATACAAAAAAATGATTGATGAACTTGCAGAAAAAAAGCCAGTTTATTATCTTTGGGGAGGAGAACCTTTCCTTTATCCAGATTTATTTGAACTTGTTCGCTATATTCAATCTAAAGGAAGTTTCTGTTCTATTAACACTAACGGAACTTTGCTAGAAAAATATGCAGAACAAATTGTAAAAGATAAATGGAATGTAATTTTTGTTAGTTTGGATGCTTTCAAAGATGTAAATGATGAAATGCGTGGACCAGGTAGTTACGATAGAGTTATCAAAGGTTTTGAAGCAATCAATCGTGAAAAGAAAAAACAAGGTTCAAATCTTCCTGTTATGGGAGTTGTTACAACTGTTACAAACAAAAACTACAAAAGTTTGGCAGATTTAGCAGTTGCCTGTAAGGATTTAGAAATTGACTTACACATGTACAATCTTGGAACATACACCAACGACGAAATTTTTGCAAAACACAAAGCTTATTTCAAAGAAAAACTAGGAACAGATATTTACTGTTTAGAAGGATATAATACTGGTTACAACGAAAATATCGATGGTGCAGAACTTCATAAGATTTTGGATACAATCCATTCTACAAACTACGGATATTTAAGTATCACAGTTCCAGCTTTAAATCCAGAAAAAACACATGAATATTACGCAAAACTTGACGTTCCTGTTAGAAATCATTGTATAGTTCCATGGTGTCAGGCAAATATCAATTACAATGGAGATGTTTGTTTCTGTGCAGATTACTCAGAATATCCTCTTGGAAACATCAAAGAACAATCATTTAAGGAAATTTATAACGGTGAGAGAGCTAATAAATTCCGTCATGCAATTAGTGAATGTGAAGGTGGAATTTTCCCTGGTTGTTTACGCTGTTATCAAAATATGCTATTCGGCAAAAAAATAAAAGGATATTAATATGATTTGGAATCCAGAACATGAATGTATGAATGTAGATTCTCTTAGAGCATTACAATTTGCACGCTTAAAGAATCTTGTAGAACGAGTGTATAACACAGTTCCATTTTACAAAGAAAAATTAGATAAGGCAGGTGTAAAACCTTCTGATATCAAATGCTTAGCTGATATTAGCAAATTGCCTTTCACAACAAAAACAGATTTAAGAGACACTTATCCTTATGGTCTTTTAGCTGTTCCTCAGTCAGAAATTGTAGAAATTCATATGTCATCTGGAACAACTGGAACTCCTGTAGTTGATGCTTATACTGCAAAAGACTTAGATGATTGGGCTGAAGGTATGGCACGAACTTTGTCAGGAGCAGGTGCAACTCATAATGATACAATCCAAAATGCTTACGGCTACGGACTTTTTACTGGAGGAATGGGAGTTCATCACGGTGCAAGAAAACTTGGGGCAACTGTAATTCCTATTTCTTCTGGAAATACTCAAAAACAACTTATGTTGATGAGAGATTTTAAATCAAATTTATTTACTTGTACACCTTCTTACGCAATGTATATGGCAGAACAAGCTAAAGAAATGGGCGTTGATGTAAAGAAACTTTCTCTTAGAGCCGCTTGTTTAGGAGCTGAACCTTGGTCAGAAGGTATGCGTAATCAAATTGAAAGTGCTTGGGGAATTAAAGCCTACGATATTTACGGTTTAACTGAAATTACAGGACCTGGTGTTGCTTTTGAATGTGAAGCACAATACGGAATGCATGTAAACGAAGATTTATGGTTCCCAGAAATCATTGACCCAGAAACTGAACAACCTGTTCCTGATGGAGAAAAAGGAGAACTTGTAATTACAACAATCACAAAAGAAGGAACTCCTTTAATTCGCTATAGAACAAGAGATATTACATTTATCATTACAGAACCTTGTGCTTGTGGTCGTACAACTCGTAAAATTCATCGTTTGTTTGGTAGAACTGATGATATGCTTATTATTCGTGGTGTAAATGTATTCCCAAGTCAAATTGAAAACGCATTAGTTGATATTCAAGGCGTAGAACCAAATTACTTAATTGTAGTAAACAGAAACGAAGAAACTCACCTTGACGAAGCTGAACTTCATGTAGAAGTAAGTGCAGAACAATTTACAGATGAAACAAAAGGAATGGAAGCATTACGAAATACAATTTCTTCTGTAATGAAGAGCAAATTGGGTATTATGCTTAAAGTAAAACTTGTTGAACCAAAATCTATCGAACGTTCAACAGGAAAAGCTAAACGCGTAATTGATAATAGAAAACTATAATTTATTTTGATTAAGAGGAAGGTAAGTATGATTATTAAGCAAATTTCAGTTTTTTTGGAAAACACAGCAGGAAGAATCGCTGATGTAACTAGAATTTTGAAAGAAGGCGGAATTAACTTAAAAGCCTTAATGATTGCAGATACTGCTGACTTTGGTATTTTAAGAATTATTACTGATGAATCTGAAAAGGCTTTAAAATTACTTTCAGATGCAAAATTTACAACTAGAACAACTGACGTTTTAGCAGTTAGCATCAATGATAAAGTAGGAAGCCTTCATGATGTTATGCAACTTTTTGAAAAAAATGGTATCAATATCGAATATCTTTATGCTTCTCTTGAAAAAACAGGTGATACTGCAATTATTATTTTCAAAGTTGAAGATCCACAAAAAGGTCTTGAAGTATTGAAGTAAAGAAATTTAGTTAGATTCCGAAACGAGTTCGGAATGACAATATTTATGTCATGCTAAACGAGTTCGGAATGTCATGCTGAACTTGATTCAGCATCTAATCTACAAATTCAAGGTTTAAAACAAAAAAGGTTTTTGATAAAGTGAATTTTCACAAAAATCAAAAACCTTTTTTTATCGAATTTATTTTCGATTATCTTTCAATTATGACTGAATTGAAGTTGTTCTAACTACAACGTCGTGAGCAGAACCTTCTGCAATAGAAGCTTGTGAAACAAGAGTAATTTTTGCTTTCTCTTGCAATTCTGGAATTGTCATAGCACCACAGTTACACATTGTATGACGGATTTTGCTCATACTCATATTAACATTATCGTGTAAGCGTCCAGCGTATGGTACGTAAGAATCAACACCTTCTTCAAATGAAAGTTTTGTAGCACCACCCATATCATAGCGTTGCCAGTTTCTTGCTCTATTTGAACCTTCTCCCCAATATTCTTTTACATAATTACCATTTACGATAAGTTTGTTTGTAGGACTTTCATCAAATCGGGCAAAGTAACGACCTAACATGATAAAATCAGCACCCATCGCAAGAGCAAGTGTCATGTGATAATCATGTACGATTCCACCATCTGAACAGATTGGAATGTAAATTCCTGTTTTTGCATAGTATTCATCTCTGGCTTTTGCAACTTCGATTGTAGCAGTTGCTTGACCACGCCCGATACCTTTTTGTTCACGAGTGATACAAATTGAGCCTCCACCAATTCCGATTTTTACAAAATCAGCACCAGCTTCTGCAAGGAACATAAATCCATCTCGGTCAACTACATTTCCTGCTCCAACTTTTACATTTTCGCCAAAGTTTTTATGAATATC
Organism: uncultured Treponema sp.; assembly: GCA_937890485.1. Classification (GTDB taxonomy): domain Bacteria; phylum Spirochaetota; class Spirochaetia; order Treponematales; family Treponemataceae; genus RGIG9060. The sequence continues at coordinate 3,545 of CALBXN010000061.1, read as the reverse complement.
TTGAAGCGCTCTTCGTTGCCATTCTGTAAAACCTTCAGAAGAATCTAAACAAAGAACATCTACTCCTGCATTTAAAAGTGCTGGAACCCTTTCCATGTAGTCTCGAGTATTGATACCAGCTCCAACGATGTAACGTTGTTTTGAATCTAATAATTCAAGTGGATGTGCTTCGTGAGTTGCATAGTCTTTTCTGAAAACCATGTATTTCATGTTTCCGTCTTTATCTATGATAGGAAGTGAATTTAATTTGTGCTTCCAGATTAATTCATTAGCTTGTGATAAAGTGATTCCATCTTGACCTGTAATCAAATCTTTGAAAGGAGTCATGTAATCTTTTACTTTTGCATCAGGTGGAGTGTGATGAATTCTAAAATCACGACTTGTTAGAATACCACATAATTTTCCGTTTGCTGTTCCATCTTCTGTTACAGCAATAGTTGAATGTCCTGTTTTTTCTTTGAGAGCAACAGCTTCTGCTAAAGTTTGTTCAGGTTTAATATTTGAGTCTGAAGTAACAAATCCTGCTTTGTGTCCTTTTACTCTAGCAACCATTGCAGCTTGGTCTTGAATTGATTGTGAGCCATAAATGAAAGAAATTCCACCTTCTTTTGCTAAAGCGATTGCAAGTTTATCATCAGAAACAGATTGCATAATTGCAGAAACCAAAGGAATATTCATTGAAAGTGAAGGTTCTTCACCTTTTTTGAATTTTACAAGGGGAGTTTTCAAATTTACATTTGCAGGAATACACTCTGCAGATGTATAACCAGGAACCAATAAGTATTCTCCAAAAGTATGAGATGGTTCTTCAAAATAATATGCCATAAAAATCTTCCTTGAATATAAAAAGTTTCAATGAATAAGTTTAGCAATTATTTAGCGTTTAGTAAAGTAGGGGAGATATTAATAGTTTTGTTAAAAAATTTTGTTTTAAATCGTTTTTCATAGTTGACTGGGGGGGGGGAATAGTGATATGCTACTTTTGTAGTGAACTTAAAAAAAAATCTATTGTTCACTTCAAAGGAGTTTTCGTATGAAAAAAGGAATTGCTATTACTTTAGCACTCGTAATGATGGTATTGTTTGTAGGTTGTGGACTTGCAAATCAATTAGAAGGTACAAAATGGGAAATTACAGAATCAGAAGATGGTTACACACAGAAACTTGTTTTTGATTTCCAAAAAGAGAGTAAATTAGTTCTTACTGTTTCATATTCTATGCCTGAATACGATATTGATTCGTCATATTCTATGGGAGGATCATGGTCAGTTGATGGTGATCAATTAACTATTAGCTATAATTACGATGGGGAAACTGTAAAAGAAACATGTACAGCAGAAATTGATGGTGATAAGTTGACTCTTACAGTGACAGAAGATGGTGAAACAGAAAAAATGGTTCTTACACGTGTAGAATAATTTTATAAAAATTTTACATTAAGCCGAGGTATTAAAATATATCTCGGCTATTTTTATCTAAAAATTATTCTTCATTGCTATATATGTAAACATTTGTATCAGTAATTTTTACTGTATAACTTTGAGATTGTTTGTTTTCTAATACAAGTCGTCTTACAAATCCTTCGCTGACCCATGCATCTGTAAAATTCCACGCATTACGTTGCATATCATCTTCTTCGTAGTATAAATGATTTTTTATTTCTTCCCAACCAGCCTCTGTTGTATAATAAAATTTAAATACATCGCCATTCTTTTTAATTTCACTTTTGGAATTCCAACCTTCTACAGTTTCGAATGTAAATTCAGAATTTGGCTCAACAGTTCTAATTTCATCATCACCACTACATCCATTATAATACGCTGTACAGTACAAGGTTCCGTCAGTTTCATTGATAACAGTTACTGTAGCACTCAAAAATTCAAACCAATATGCACATCCTGTAAAAAGAAATGCACATGCCATAAGCATCATAAATAAAATCTTTTTCATAGGGAAATCTCCTTAAAAAACTAAAAATATTATCTATATTCTATTATTGTTATTATTATTATTCAAGTGAAAATATTTTATTTCCCAACCTTTTTTTATTCCCATAAAAATGCTAGAAAAAATTTAAAATAATTATATTCCAGAATAAAAAAATAATTTCATATTAGCAAAAAATATGAAAAATCGCGTAAATTAAAATTGACACGGCGAAGCCTTGCAAGCGAAGCGCAGCACCAGCGAGACGGGGGAATTTTAATTGAGAGCGATTTTCAAGAATTTTTTTATTAGAAAATTGTATTTTTTTCTTTTACGAAAATAAGTATAAATTTTCTCTAGATGTTTTGCTTAACCTGTGATAAACTTATAGTATGTTGACAGATATCGAAATTGCACAAAAAAATAAAATGGATAAAATTGCCGATGTTGCTAAAAAAATCGGACTTGCCTCAGATGATTTAGAATTGTACGGAGATTACAAGGCTAAAATTAGTTTTTCAAAATTGAAAGAACTTCAAAATTCTTCTAAAAGTGGAAAAGTTGTTCTTGTTACAGCAATCACTCCAACACCAGCAGGTGAAGGAAAATCAACTGTTTCTATCGGATTGGCAGACGGATTAAATCGCATTGGTAAAAATGCAATTATCGCTTTACGGGAGCCTTCTCTTGGACCATGCTTTGGTGTAAAAGGTGGCGCTTGTGGTGGTGGATATGCTCAAATCGTTCCAATGGAAGATATCAATCTTCATTTTACAGGTGATATTCATGCAATTTCTATTGCAACAAACCTTATTGCTTCTTTAATTGATAACTCAATTCATCAAGGAAATCCTTTAAATATTGACCCTCGCACAGTAAGTTGGAAACGCTGTGTTGACCTTAATGATAGAGCTTTACGAAATACCATTATCGGACTTGGTGGAAGTGTAGAAGGCGTTCCTAGAGAACAGCAATTTTCTATTGCAGTTGCCAGCGAAATTATGGCAATCATCTGTCTTTCAAAAACAATTACAGATTTAAAAGAACGAATTAACAATATCGTTATTGGATATACTTATGATAAACAAATGGTAAAATTTGCAGAATTAAATTGTACTGGGGCAGTGGCAGCCTTGTTAAAAGATGCAATCAGACCAAATTTAGTTCAGACTCTCGAAAAAACACCAGCTTTTGTTCATGGTGGACCATTTGCAAATATTGCCCACGGATGTAATAGTGTTAATGCAACTTTCTGTGCAAAATCATTAGCAGATTTTGTAATTACAGAAGCAGGATTTGCTGCTGATTTAGGTGCAGAAAAATTTATGGATATAAAATGTCGTTATGCAGGAATTGAACCATCTTGTGTTGTAATTGTTGCTACAATTAGAGCATTGAAAATGCATGGTGGCGTTAAAAAAACAGATTTAGCAAATCCTAACATTGATGCTTTAAATCAAGGTTTTGAAAACCTAAAAGTTCATATCCAAAATATTAAAAACTTTGGAGTACCTGTTGTTGTTGCTGTAAATAAATTTATTACAGATACAGATGAAGAAACTTCACTTCTTGTTGATATGTGTAAGGAACTTGGTTCAAAAGTTTGTATCACAGAAGGCT
>CALBXN010000060.1 GCA_937890485.1 uncultured Treponema sp. | reverse complement strand
TTTCTTCTGGTTCAAGACGAATAACTTTAACTTCGATTTCTTGACCTTTTTTAACAAAGTCTTTAGGTCGAGTTACATGTCCCCAACTCATATCATTGATATGGAGAAGACCATCAAATCCACCTAAATCAATAAAAGCTCCAAAACTTGTGAAACTTTTTACAGTTCCCTTAACAGTTTCGCGAATAGAAATTTCGTTAAAGAATTTATCACGATTCTGAGTCATTGACTCTTCAAGATATTTTCTGCGATTTACAACAACATTTGTTTTGCTATCTGTAAACAAGCGTTCAATGTAGAATTTGCTTTTTGTTCCAAGCAATTTTTCTGCTTTTTCTACTTTTTGGCTATCTGATTGGCTAATTGGAAGGAAAGCACGAATTCCACTTCCTAAATTAACATCATACCCACCTTTTACAACCTTTTCGATTGTTCCTTCAACAGGTACTTTATCTTTATAAGCCTGACGAACATTTTTCCAAAGTTGCTGAAAATCTGCTTTTTGCTTTGAAACAATAACTTCACCATGTTTATTCTCTTTAGTTACGAGAACAACACTTACCACATCCCCAACTTTCGGTACTTCCGAAAACTCCGCTATTGGGATTTTTCCTTCTGACTTGTATCCCACATCAACAAAAACTTGGTCTTGTGTAACTTGTACTACATAACCATCAACAAGTTGACCTTCTTCGAGAGATTCAAGACTTTTTAGATACTCTTCTTGTAATTGTGTCTGAATGTTACCTTTGGAGTTTAGAGTTTCATCCATTACCACGTCCTTCTGTTCCATATTAAACCCTTATAAGTGTATTTTGTTTAGAATTATCGCACAAACTTCATCAATGGTCAATAGCGATGTATCAATATATGTGGCATCTTCTGCAATTTTAAGAGCACCAACCTTTTTATTTTTGTCGATTTCATCTCTTTTTTCTATTGCAGCCTTTATTTCTTCCAATGATAAATCACTTACACCTTGATTAAATCTTCGTAAAGCTCTTACATCAGCAGATGCATCAAGATAAAATTTATATTCCGCCATTGGAAAAACAACGGTTGTAATATCTCTACCTTCACAAACAACGCTTTGTTTTTCAGTAATTTTTCGTAATTTTTTATTTACAATATTTCTTAATTCAACGATAGCAGAAATTGGAGAAGAATGTTCAGAAATTATATCCTGATGAAGTAAATGATTTACATCTTCACCATTCAAGATTAAATGTTCATTTACATAATCTAAATCTAATTTTTCTGCATGTTCTAGAATTTCTTTTTCATTTGATAAATCAATATTATTTCGCAATAAAGAAAGCGTAATTCCTCGATAAAAAGCTCCTGAATTTAAAAAAGTAATATTTAATTTTTCAGAAAGTATTTTTGCGATAGTACTTTTTCCTGTTCCAGCTGGTCCATCAATAGCTATAATCATAATACATCCTCATTATATTGATTTAATCACAATTTTCACAAAGTGATAAAAGATTTTTTACATCATTTGAAGAAAGCTCTCTGAAATTTCCACTTTGAAGACCTTCAATTTTTATATTACCGATTCTAATTCTTGTCAAAGCTTTAATTCCAATTTCAAATTTTTCAAAAACTCTACGAATTTCTCGATTTTTACCTTCAATTAAGACAACTCGCATTCTTCTTGCATTAATTTTTTCTGCGTCTTTGGCTTTATAAAAAACACCTTCAACACGTAAACCTTTTTTGAATTTTTCAGCTAAATCATCAGGAATTGGAATGCTAGTATCAACAATATATTCTTTTTCAATTTGAGCAGATGGATGAGAAATTTTTGCTGCAAAATCTCCATCGTTAGTAAATAAAATTAAACCACAAGAAAACATATCCAAGCGCCCTACGTTGTAAAGCCGTTCTGTAAAATGAGGTTTTAATAAATCAGCAGCAACTTGCCTACCCTTTTCATCGGCAAGGGAACATACATATCCAGCAGGCTTAAAAAGTAAAACATAGCGTAAATTTTCTTCAAAAGTGATAATTTTTCCATCAACAGTTACTTTATCTTTTGAAGTTACCTTTGTTCCAAGTTGGGTTACTTTTTCTCCATTTACGCAAACTCTACCGTCTGTTATTATTTTTTCGCTAGCTCGACGACTTGCAACTCCACATTTTGCTAAATAAAGTTGCAATCGTAATGTTTCATTATTATCTTGCAAGTTCAAATCGCTCACTTTCGGTTTCTTCAAGTTTAGGCAAGTCTGAAATACTGTTTAATCGGAAGAACTTTAAGAATTCTTTTGTTGTTCCAAACTGAACAGGCTTTCCTGGTGCATCTTTTTTACCAACTTCTTTTATCAAATTACGATCTGCTAAAAGGCGAATCATATTATCAGCAGAAACGCCACGAATAGCTTCAATTTCGGCACGAGTAATAGGCTGAGAATATGCAATAATTGAAAGAGTTTCCATTGCAGCTTTTGACAATTTTGCTTCTGATTTTTTTCCGTATCGCTCTTTTAAACAACCCCAAAGTTCTTTTTTAGGTGTAATTACCCATCCACCAGAAATTTGTGATAATTCCACACCAGAATCTTCTGCAGAATATTTTTCTTTTAAATTTTCCAAAGCGATATCAACAACATCCCTTGAAAGTTCTGAGATTTTTGAAATCATATTTTCATCAAGAGGTTCTGTATCTAAAAATAAAATAGCTTCAACAATAGCGGTTTCTTTTTTCAAGTTAAACTACATGGCTTACAGAATATCCGTTTTATTGAATCTTTTTCAAGTTATTTTATCAACTTATGCTGCCTGATATGGACGAATTTTTATATCTCCAAACATTCGGTTTTGATAAATTGAAGCCATTTTGAATTTTACAGCTTCTAGTAAGGCCATAAAAGCACAAACTATATCAAGTAAATTTTCTTTACGAACAATTAAATCAGTAAAAGAACATTCTCCTTTATTTTCTAAAAGTTCGTTCATCAAAGTGATTTTTTCGCTTACAGAAATTTCTTCATACATATCAAGAATTTTTTCTGCTGAATAAGAAGATATCAAACTAGAAAAGGTTTTTAACAAATCCCAAGTATCAACTTTTTCCCATAATTCTTCTTCTTCAAAAGGTAAAACTCTTTGGATACGCTTTCTTTCAAAACTCCATTCAGATTCTTCTTCTTTTTCTTCCATAAGATTGGAAAGTTTCTTGAATTTTTGATATTCAATCAATTTATCAACTAATTCTTGACGAGGATCTTCAATTTCTTCTCCATCAAAAGAAACTTCCATTGGAAGAAGCATTCTAGATTTTATATATAACAAATCTGCTGCCATAGCATAAAATTCAGTTAAATTTTCTAAATCTGTGGTTACAGCATAATCTAAGTACTCTAAAAATTGTTCAGTGATTTCTGCAATTGGAATATCGTAAATATTTATTTCATTTTTTTTGATTAAATAATGCAAAACATCAAGCGGTTCTTCACGATTAGCAACTTGAAATTTTTGTTTTTCATTGTTCGAAATAGTAGGCGAAGATAATTTTAATTCATTTTCTGAAACCATAAGATTTCCCCTTAGTTAATTTATTAAAAATCACAAAGGGCTAGAAGAAAAATAAACAACCCCTTGATCTGGAAGTTTTTGCAAATAATCGCTATAAAATACTTCACTTATAGGTTCGGCACATTTTGGTAAAATCTCAAGTAAAGGAATCAAAACAAATTGCCTTTCTGTTAAATTTTTATGGGGAATTTCTAATTTTTTTGTTTTTATAACAGAATTTTTAAATAACTCAATATCAATATCTAAAGTTCTTGGACCTTTGAAAATTTCTTTATCGCGATTTCTGCCTAAAATAGATTCAATTTGGTTAATTTCTTTTAAAAGGTCAAAGGCTGATTTTTCATATTCACCGCAAACAACCATATTATAAAAATCCTGTTGATTCTCATAATACATTGCTTTTGTTTTGTAAATTGACGAAAATATAGCTGTTTTAGGCTTAAGAATTTTTTGTAATTCTTGACAAGCTAATTTTAATATTTGAACAGGAGAAATTTCTTCTTCATTTACAGACAAGCAAGAATTAGAACCTAAACCTAAAACAACTAGATTATCCATTAAAACAAACCACCTGGAGCATCTTCAGGTAAAGATGCTTTTTCAGTCTTTGCTTTTTTTTCAGATTTATCTGATTTTTCCTCAGCTTTTTTATTTTTTAGCACTTGCCCCGGAAAAAGTTTTTGTCTAATTTGATTTTCTACATCATCTGCAAAATCTTTGTGTTCAACTAAGAAAGCAATAGCATTTTCCTTTCCTTGACCAACTTTTTCTGTAGCAGTTGCATACCAAGCACCTTTTTTGTCGATAAAGCCATGTTTTACAGCAGAATCCAAAAGGCTTGAAACATACGAAATACCTTTACCAAAGTAAATATCTAACTCAACTTTTCTAAAAGGTGGAGCAACTTTGTTTTTTACAACTTTTACACGAACTCTGTTACCAACTGCATCTTCTTCGCCCTTTGCATCAATTGATTCAATACGACGAACTTCAAGACGAACAGAAGAATAAAATTTAAGAGCATTTCCACCTGTTGTTGTTTCAGGATTTCCAAACATAACACCAATTTTCATACGAATTTGGTTGATGAAAATTAGAATACAGTTTGATTTTCCGATAATCGCAGTAAGTTTACGAAGTGCCTGACTCATAAGACGAGCTTGAAGCCCCATATGAGAATCACCCATATCACCTTCAATTTCAGCCTGTGGAGTAAGAGCTGCAACAGAGTCCACAACAATTACATCTACAGCACCAGAACGCACCAAACTTTCAGCAATTTCCAAAGCCTGTTCCCCTGTATCTGGCTGAGAAACCCAAAGTTCATCGATATTTACACCAAGATTTTTTGCGTAAACTGGATCCAAAGCGTGCTCTGCATCAATAAAGGCTGCAATTCCACCTAATTTTTGAGACTCCGCTATAGCGTGTAAAGCAAGAGTTGTTTTACCAGAAGATTCTGGACCGTAAATTTCGATAATTCTTCCTTTTGGATAACCACCAATTCCAAGAGCTTCGTCAAGAAGAATTGACCCTGAAGGAACAACTTCAATTCCTTCAGCATTTGCAGAAGTTCCTAATTTCATTAAAGAACCTTGACCAAATTGTTTTTCAATTTGAAGGCGTGCTGCCTCTAATGCCTTTAATTTTTCTGAAGCATCATCTGATGCATTAAATTCATTTACCATTTTTGCCACCTGTTTTTTTTCCTCCCATATATATAATAGGTGTAAAATTAAAATTTGCGTAAAATTTAAAAAAAAAATTTATATTTTTTTTAATTTTTTTATAATTTATCCCCTGTTAATGGCTGATAAATTGCTTTTCCTAACAAAATTAAACTACCATCTTCAATGGAAATTTTACCTAAAACTTTTAACGGTTTTTCTGGATTAACTGAAATTTCAGAAGAAATTCTCAAATGAGCAATGCCCTCGATTTTTTTCATATCTTCGTAACCTACAAGTAAATCGGCATTAAAATATTTTTCGTTTGAATTTACATTTGTGACTCGACCAGACCAAATTACATAACAATCTTGGTACAAATACAAATCTTTTGAAACTTCTTGAAAAGAATATAGCTCAAACTTTGAATCAAAAACAGGTTCTTCGAGATAATCCATTAATTGACGAGCTTTTTGTCTAACAGAAGACGATGCATTTGAATTTAACAAAATATTAGGAGTAATTATCTCTACGGGAGAACCGAGCCTTGCGGACAAATGAGATTTAATGCCCCTTAAATACGAAAGACCGCCACCCGTTAAATACACCCTTAAATTTTCCATTGAAAGCGGTGTGTTTTGCTCTAAAAACTCAGAAACAGAACCCAAGAAAGAATCAACGACCGAAAATGCTATCTCGTTTACTTTTTCGCTTGAAAAATCAAGTGTTTTTTCTTCAAGTTCTATCGTATAACTCGATTTTACGGACGGGTTTAGCGCAAAGTTTATCTCACGTTTTAAAAGTTCGCCTTCCATAACTTCCAAATCAAATTCTTTAACCATATGATAGGTTAAAATTCCACCGCCGAAATCTTCCGAACACTCGGCTAAAATACCGTTGCCAAGATGAACGGTCATTTCCGAAGTTATATACCCAACGTCTAAAAGTAAAGACGGAGACTCTCTATCTTCCTTACTTAAAAGATAGTTGCCCATTGCTTGTCCAACGAAAACAAACCTTACGTCTTTAACCTTGCTTTTATTTAAAATTTTACGAATAGTTTGCAAATAATAATTTTCGCAAAGATAGTAAGTTATTGCTCCGCCGAGCATTGAAGAAACTACGCCGATAGGGTTTTCAACCTTTCTGTTATCGTCAAGAGCAAAGAAAATTTCGCTATAACCTATAACTTCATAACCGTCGGTTTTAACTCTCGCCTTACCTTCTTCAAATAGCGACTCCACGTCGTTTTTGGTAATTTTTCTTTGTTTTCCTAAGGATAATTTATATTTTTTATTTTCGCCAATTTCAAACGCTTCTACATCATTATACTTCCATTCAATAGATGTAATATCACCATAGAATGTATTAATTGTAATACTGATATAGAAACAAACTGCTCGGTTTACTTGGCCGGTTCTATCATCATAGCCTCTGCCGGAACGAGCGAGTTGATATATATTTCCAAGTTGGTGTAGATGAAGCGGGACAATTAATACTAACTTTAAATGGTGAGGATTTACCATATACGGTTTCCGGGCGTGCAACCGGAGCTTCTCAGATAATAGGAATGGCAATTGTAACAACAACAGTCATTAATTCCATTTTGACCGTACGAAATCCGGCAGGCACTGCAGCAGCTTTGACAATTACGCCGCTGGCAGGAGGAACAAGACCTGTTTCGGCACACCTGGTTATTGTTCGACTTCAATAATAGAATGCTTTAAAAGAATATGTCTCACTTGTGTTTGAACACAGAATCCTTTGACAAACAATAGTATCTCTTAATTTTGTTAAAGACTTTAAGAAATAGATGTGATAAAATGTTTTTAAATGGGGTTGCAGTTTATCCACATTAAAAAACGGCGAACTCTATTTTATTTCTGCAAGAGAAGCATACGAAGAAAAATGAAGTTAATTCACAATGCTTTAAGTATGATACAGGAACCAAGGAGTTCCTTAATATAACAAAATAAAGAGAAAGGAAAAGTATATCCAAGCATTTTATATGCAATAATTGGATTATACGGGAGAACAATGAAAAAA
>CALBXN010000059.1 GCA_937890485.1 uncultured Treponema sp. | reverse complement strand
ATTCATATAACATCTTTTCCATGCACCAATAGCAGCTTGACCTGCAGCACCAATTCCAATTGCAGAACCAATAGCAGCAATACCTAATACACATGCAGCTCCAAATAATCCAAGACTCATAAAATACTCCTTATTGTGTTTTATAACACTAATTTACTAAATTTATCTTTACGCTATTTTTCAGCGAAAGGTTTATAACTAAATCCAGACCAAGACATTCCCAAGTGACTGGAAAACTCTAATGTGTTAAGACGAACACCATGAACAATAACAGATAAAACATTTAATATCATATTTAATCCATGACCAAATCCTAACAACAAAATACCAAAGAAAATTATTGCTCCTCCTAATGTTGGACCTGCCATTTGATTTACTGTACTTGAAATTGCGCTACCTGCAAGTCCTACTGCCCAAAGACGAATGTATGAAACAATATCAGAGAAGTAGTTCACAACTCCAAGTAATACAGAAATAATATTTTTACAACTTTCAAGTATTGATTTTCCGATACTATCTTCATAGTTTGCAAAAATAAAACTCAAGGCAAAACCACCACCGATACATGCAAACATCAATGTTGAAACAGGCACACCAAAAATTAAATTTGAAAGAGCAAAACGTTGTCCATCAACAACCATGTTTAATACTAAATAGAAAATTCCCCAGAGTAAGATTAATGAACCAAATTCTCCTAAAACTTTTAGAGATTTTCTATATCGTATCATCCCTTTAATATGTGCAACTGATAACTGGAACAATGCCAAAGAAAAACAGAAAATTTGTAAATTCTGTTTTACAACTTCACTAGGTAAAGTTGATGCATTAGAAATAAAATTCCAATCAATAGAAAGCAAGAAAGGCTTTATTGCTTGTGGTAATTGCTCTGGAGTTAAACCAAACCAGTTACAGGTTAATGCTCCCCAAACTGTAGTTGACAAACCAAGTAATAACATCAAGATAAATGAAGGTGCAGGACCTTGTTTTTTAGCAAATGCTCCAAAAATTGGAAAAAGTGAAGCAATAACTAAAAGTAAACCGTAACCACCATCTCCAAAAATCATTCCAAAGAAAACACAGAAGAACAATAAAAACCAATTAGAAATATCATATTCTCTGTAACCAGGAACTGTTCCTAAGAAGTCAGAAACAGGATAAATCAAACTTACAAATTTATTGTTTTTAAGTTTTGTTGGAACTTCATCTTCTTCTGATGGGTCATCTGACAAAAATGCCCAATGATTTTCTTTAGCAGCATTTTTAACGATGTCAAGGTCTTCTTCAGGAACATAACCTGTTAGCCAAGCAAGTTTTGCTTCTTGCCCCTCTTCTCCGTCCGTTGCCATTCCAGAATAAGCATTTTCAAATTCAATATCTTTTGCATATACTTTCATCGTATCTTTTATACTTTGAATGTAGCAAACATTGCTTTTAATTTCTTTATCGATAGCAGAAATTTCTTTTCGATATTTTACGCAATTTTCAGATAAATCAGATGTTCCCATTTCTGGATTGATTACTGGTAAATATTCAGATCCAAGAGATTCTGGTTTAGTACCATCTTCTGATAAAACTAAGAATCTTACCTGAGATTTATCTTTGTTTACATAAATATAATTTACATCTTCAGGAATTTTTTTGTAATTGTCTGGAGATGTTTCAAACGGTAAAAGATAAATTCCTTTTTCTGCTAAATAAGAAAAATCATCTGGATTAAAACCACCCCAACCTGAAAGTCGTTCAAGTTCTTTATCTGCAATAGATAATTCTTCGATATAATTTTTCTTAGTTTCGTTTAATTCAATTATTTTAGAAACTTTTTCTACAACATGGGAAGTTGAAAGTTTTTTTTGTTCAGTTGTTTTTTTATCAAACTTAATCTCTGATAAAAGTAATTGAACTTCTTCTAGTTGATTATAAGTTTCTTTTAATTGATTTAATTTTTCACTAGAACCATAAATTTGCTCCAAATGAACAACCCCTAATTTGCGTAATTCTTTTAGAGCATCTTTTTTAGTATCATTAGTTACAACAAAGGAAACTTTCTTCATTGGTACAATCATTCTTGTGTCTCCTCAGTTATTTTTTTAGAAACATTTTCAAGATTTTTCTTAGAGATTTTACCTCTTACAACTGCTGCAACTTGCTGATCTCCAAGATAAACTGAAATACGTTTTATATTTGCCTTAGTTTCAGGTATTTTAACCTTTTCAAAAAGATTAACACGCTGAGTTGTAACTCTTAATTCAATATTTAAAAGTCTTACCTGTTCATCAAGAACATCTGCTTCTAAATCATAGGAAAGAGCTTTTTCCATTCTATCGGCGGCTAAATCAATCCAAAGTGGTTTTGAATACAAATCATAATCACCTCGAGTAAAATCAGCTCCTTCATATACAGGAATAGTTACTCCAGCGATATTTCCAACACCTTTTCGTATGGTAGAAACTTTAACCATAGAAGGATCAAAAGCATCTTCTTCACCAAAAACAGCAATCCATCGTGTAAATTCTGCTTCCAAGGCTTTTCGTTTTGCACGAACCTCATTTGCACGAATTTCAATTGCGCGTATTTCACTTTGTAATTGTTGTTTTTTTAGAGTTAAAGTTGGAAGATACCTTTGATACATTTTAAGGGCATCTTTTTGAGCTTTTAACTCATTTTTTGTTAGCTTAATTGTAGCCATCTAAAATTACCCTCAAATCAATTATTTAGGCCAATATTGATCAATAAGTTCTGATTTAATACCAGTTTCTTCTCTACTAAAACATTCAGAAAGAATTTTCCAACCTAAGTCCAAGGCACTTTCAAGTGGAATGTTGATAGAAAGATCCATCATCTCTTTTTCAAACATTTCACCGTATTTAAGCAATTTTTCATCCCAATCAGACATCATAAATCCCATAGATTTTTTTTCTAGAGTGTCTTTATAAGATGAATAAAGCCTAATCATACCGTCCATTAATGCACGATGGTCATTACGTGTTTTTCCGTTTACATTTTGCTTTAGACGAGAAAGACTTCCGAAAGGTTCGATTCTTCCACCTTTAAGATAGTACTGACCTTCTGTAATGTATCCAGTGTTATCTGGTACTGGGTGAGTAACATCATCACCTGGCATAGTTGTAACTGCAAGAATTGTTACAGAACCAGCATCATCAAAATCAACAGCTTTTTCATAACGAGCTGCTAACTGAGAATATAAATCACCAGGATATCCACGATTTGAAGGAACTTGTTCTTGAGTAATTGCAATTTCTTTCATTGAGTCTGCAAAGTTTGTCATATCAGTTAAGAGAACAAGAACATCTTTTCCTTGTAAAGCAAATTGTTCAGCAACAGCCAAACTCATATCTGGAATTTTGATACATTCTACAGTTGGGTCAGCAGCAGTATGTACAAACATAACTGTTCTACTTAAAGCACCACAGTTTTCAAGTTCGCTTTTGAAGTATAAGTAATCATCATATTTTAATCCCATTCCACCAAGGACGATTACATCAACTTCAGCTTGCATAGCAATTCGTGCTAAAAGTTGGTTGTAAGGTTCACCTGAAATTGAGAAAATAGGTAATTTTTGAGATACAACCAATGTATTGAACATATCAATCATTGGAATACCAGTACGAATCATGCGTTTTGCCATAATACGTTTTGCAGGGTTTACAGAAGGTCCACCAATTTCAACAAGATTATCTTGTAACGCTGGACCATTATCACGAGGGTCTCCAGAACCATTAAAAATTCTTCCAAGCAAATCATCTGAAAAACTCACTTGCATTTCATGACCAAGAAATCTAATTTGGTCACCAGTTGAAACACCTCGTCCTCCAGCGAAAACCTGTAATGAAACTAAATCACCATCAATTCGGTTTACTTCTGCCAAAGATTTTCCAAAAGAAGTTTCAATTTCTGCTAACTCATTATATTTTACACCAGTAGCTCTTACTGTAATTACACTACCGATAATTGATTCGATTTTACTATAAACCTTATTCATTAGTTATCCTCCTTGAGAAGCAATGAAGCAGTTGTCTCAAGTTTTCCTGATTTTTCAGAATAAAGACTGTCTATATCGCTTTCAATTTTCTTAAAGGCATCACTCATCCAAACTGAATAGTTCCAGTCAATAAAACTTTGTCTAAGTTGGTTGAAATAAGAGCGTGCTTCATCTTTAGTATTTAATTCAAAATTAGAACCAAGTACTTTTAAGATTTTTTTATAAACATAAGTTTGTCTTTCAACATCAGCAGCAGCATCAACATCATCAAAAGAGTTTTGTTGTAAGTAAACTGAATCCAAGAAGTTTCCTTTTAGATAAACAATATAATCTTCAAGGCTTGTTCCTTCTTCACCAACAACCTTCATCATTGATTCAACATCTGTTCCACTTCGTAAATAAGAACGTCCATATTCAACCCAATCGCTTCTAATTACACTTTTGTATTTTGACCAAGAATCAAGTGGATGAATTGCTGGATATTTACGTGCATCAGAGCGTTCACGAGAAAGTCCATGGAAAGCTCCTACAACTTTTAAAGTTGCCTGTGTTACAGGTTCTTCAAAGTTACCACCAGCAGGTGATACAGTTCCACCAATTGTTACAGAACCAATTGAACCATCATTTAACCGAACAATACCTGCTCTTTCATAAAATGAAGCAATGTATGATTCTAGATATGCTGGGAATGCTTCTTCTCCAGGAATTTCTTCAAGACGACCAGACATTTCACGCAATGCTTGTGCCCAACGGCTTGTTGAGTCTGCAAGAAGAAGTACATTTAATCCCATCTGTCGATAATATTCTGCTAAAGTAACTCCTGTATAAACTGATGCTTCACGAGCAGCAACTGGCATGGAAGATGTGTTACAAATAATAATTGTTCTTTCCATAAGTGAACGACCAGTTCTTGGGTCAGTTAATTCTGGGAACTCTTTAAGAATTTCAACTACTTCTCCTGCGCGTTCACCACATGCTGCAACAATTACAATATCAACATCGGCATTACGGCTTGTTGTATGTTGTAAAACAGTTTTTCCAGCACCGAAAGGACCAGGAACACAGTAGGTTCCGCCTTTTGCAACAGGGAAAAATGTATCAATAAGACGAATTTTAGTAACCATTGTTTCTTCTGGTTTTAATCTTTCAGCATAACAATCAACAGCACGTTTTACAGGCCATGAAAAACTCATTGTTACATTATGTTCTTTGCCTTTTTCATCTACAAGAACAGCCATTGTATCTTTTAATTTATGAACACCTGCAGATGCAACAGATTTTACAGTATATGTTCCATAAAAACCAAAAGGAACCATAATTTTATGAGTAAATGTTCCTTCAGGAACTGAACCAATAAAATCTCCACGACGAACAACATCACCTACTTTTGCAATTGGAGTAAAATCCCATTCAGTATCATCTGGAACAGGATCTAAATACACACCTCTTTCTAGAAAGTAACCTGCTTTTTCAGCTAATTGTGGTAATGGATTTTGCAAACCATCAAAAACTTGCCCCATAAGTCCAGGACCTAGTTCTACAGAAAGTAGTTCTTTAGTAAATGTAACTTCATCACCTGTTGAAATTCCTTTTGTCATTTCAAAAACCTGAAGTTGTGCCTGTCCTCCGCGAATACGGATTACTTCACTTTTTAAACTTTTTCCAGCTACTTTTACATAGCCTACTTCATTAAGAGCAACATCACCATCAAATTTAACACTTATCATGTTACCATTTATAGCGACTACTTTTCCTTTTGTATCCGTCATGTTGATTCTCCAAGTATTCTATCATATATCTTTCGATATGAAGCCATTCCAGCTTCTTCATTAAATTTTTTTACACGATTTGCAAGTTTTAATTTCAAGCCATATGCAATAACAGCATCATCAGAAAAATTATCATACGGTAAATTATTTGTAAGATATTCAATTCTAATTTGATCAAGATAATCTTCTGCTTCTAAAGGACTTTCAAAAGCCATTGCAGTTCTTGCAACCTGCATAACTTCAGGACTCACTTTAGATAAAAGATTAGTTGGATCTGTAAAATCTTTTTTCATTTTTTGAGCTCTTAAATATGCAAGAGCAATTCTTAAAGATCTTTCAAAATCATACCATTTATCTAAAACAGTAAACCCTGTTTTTTCAAATTCTTTAGGTGGCTCTAATGTTAAACTTTCTAATACTTTTAATACTTTCTTGTTCATAAATCGAGAACATAAATCTAAAAAATATTCTTCTGTGACAGGTAACGGCCCATTTTGTGTAATACTAAAAGCAGGTAACTGTGACACAAGGTAATATTGTCCACCCACTATTAAAGTCCTTCTTTTGCAGCTTCTTTCATTATGGCAGCATTTTTAGGATTCAAATATGAAGCAAATAAATCTGCAACAGATTCTGCTGAGAAATCATAATATGCACTACCATCTTTTGTACCAATTCTAAAACCATTTGATAAATTCTTATCAACTTTAATTTCTAGTCCTGAATTTAATTGATCTTTTAGAGCTGTTCCTAAATTTTTTTCTAATGCATTCAAATCTTTTTCAGAAAGCAAAACAGTTAAAGAATTTACATCATCTTTTGATGCCCAATTTTTTACAACTTCTGGAATTAAATTTTTTAGAATATCAGAATTATAAACTTTTTCAGTTTCTTTTGAAATCAAAGCATTTAATTGTGCATTAATTCCATCTCTAAAACTAATAAGAAGGTTTCTTCCTGCTTGACGAATTGCATCAACACTAGCCTTTTCCATTCTTTCAGTTTCTAATTTTCCATTCTTAATAATTGAATCTGCTTTTTCTTCAGCTGAAGATATAATTGCTTGTGCTTTTTTTTCTGCTTCAGCTATTATTTCTTGTGCTTTTGATTCAGCACTTGCAACACCATCTTTTTTAATTTTGTCAATCAACTCTTGTAATTGAATATCCATTGGAGCCTCTTAAAAATAAATATATATATTATATTTTAAATTCAAAATCTAAAATCGTCAACAAAAAAAATCAAGAATTGTAACAGATTCATATAATTGACCAGGTAACAATAAAGTATTTGGAAAATTTGGTTGATTTGGGGAATCTGGTAATGCTTGAGTTTCTAAACAAATTGCACCATTCCCAAAGGCAGGTGTTCCATATTTTCCCCAGAAAGGTTGTTCATAGTGAGGTGTATAAAGTTGTAATCCACATTGATTAGTTGTAAGTTTCATTCCTCTTCCAGAAACATTATCAACGACCTCTGCAACTGTTTTTAATTTTCCATTATCTTCAAAAAAATAGCAATTATCGAAGTTTTGTTTATTTTCTTTTATTGCTTGTCCAATATTCTTATATTCAGTAAAATCATAACTAGAATTTTTTATATTTAAAATCTTTCCTGTTGGTAAATTATTTTCATCTATCTCAACTAATTTATTAGAATTAATTTTTAAATATAAATCATCAATATTACAACCTTTCATTCCTTTTAGATTATAATATGAATGATTTATTAGATTTACATATGTTTTTTTGTCAGTTTTTGCTTTAATTTTTATCAAAAAAGTATTTGTATCAGTAATTGAATACATCACTTCAATATCTAAATTACCTGGAAATCCCTGTTCACCATCAAAACTAGTTCTGGAAAAAATTATACCAACACCAACTTCATTAGAAAAAGTTTTTGTATCCCATAATTTTCGAACATAACTATCATAACCACTATGCAAGCAAGAACCATTTTCACCGTTTTTATCTAACTGGTATGTGATATCATCAATCCTAAAAGAAGCATTAGAAATTCTATTTGCATATCTTCCAACAATGGCACCATGACACATCCAATTTGAAATATAACCTTGGAAAGTAGGAAACCCCACAATTATATCATCTTTATTATTATTTTTATCTGGAACAATCAAACTTGTTAAACAAGCACCATAGTTTGTGGCAGAAAAAGTTAAATTTCCGTTAGTAATTGTGTAAAGATGTGCTTCGTTTCCGTCTGCTAGAACACCAAAAATTCGATCTTTTATTTGCATATTCATCATAAAATTATTTTACAACATTGATTCGATATTGAAAAGACAAAACTTATATTTTATAATATTTCTTATGAATAGTATGTTTGATAGACTTGGAGATTTTTTAAGAGAATATATTAATGAAGATGAACAAGATATTTTTTCTAGTCCCCAAGAACAAATTGAAAAAGAAAAATCTACACAAAATTTTTCTCAAGATAATCAATCAACAGAAAAAGAAAAAAATGCTTATACCACCGAAAAAATCAAGACAGAAAAATCAAAAGAAAAATTTACTTTTACTCAAAAAGAAACTGAAACTAAAACTGAATTTAAATTTGACACCAGTAAACAGCAATCAGAATTTAATACAAAGAATAATTCACAGAGTCAAAAATTTTCTAACAAAAAAACAGAACAACAAAGAGCAAGTTCAAAGCAAAAAAAGCAAACAACAGGAAAAAGATATTATGTACCTTTTGAACTTTATGATGATTTTAAAACTTTATGCTTAATGCCAGGAACAAATCTTGATGAATGTAAAATAGCATATAAATCCTTACTTAAACAATTTCACCCAGATAAATTTGCAAATGAACCAGAAAAACAAAAGGAGGCAACCGAAATCACCTCCTCTATTACTTCTGCATTTACAAGAATAAAAACTTGGTACGAAGAAAACTTATCAAAAATCTAATTTAATTTTTCTTTTACACTGAAAGTTAAATCAGTAAAGTTAAAAGTAAATGTGTAAGTTTTAGATGAATTTATACCAGAAACAGTTATATTATTTCCATTTGAAATAACATAACCAGAAAGTTCATCAACATTTAGAGACTTTAATCCCCAATTTTGACCTTCTGCCCAAGACCCTGTGTCAAACTTAAATTCAAATTTACCGTTAACAGAACTGCTTCCAGAAATATCTTTTGTAAAAATTATATCTCCATCTACAACAGTTTTATTCATTAAATCAGTTAGACCCCAACCATTCATTGTTCCACGAATATACACATTACTAGGTGAAGGAACATATTCAGCATTTTGAGTATAAGTTTCATCATCAAAAAGATTTGATATAGTATTATCATTTCCGATGTAGTAAAGTCGATAAGAATATGGAGCTAATTTTTTTACAATCACAGAATTATCAGTAAATTCAATTGTATTTTCTTGATTATCACCGATTATAACTTTTGCAGAAGTACCTCTTTGTAAATTATTTTGTAAAAATGAAACATCACTAACTGATTTATTATTAAAGTTGAAAACACACAAAAATTTATTAGAGGAATAATCCTGACCAATAAAATAAGCAAGACAAGTATTATTTGTAGTATTTAGTTTTGTTACTACGCCAGTTTGTAATTCATCATATTTATCTTTTAAACTAAGAATTGTTTTATTTAAATTCAAAATTGAAAGAGGATTATCTTTTTGAGATTCCGCTAAATTCCATTTAAATGGACCTCTTAGTCTAATATCACCACTTAAATTTTCTTCAGGTTGACCTATTTCATTTCCGTAATAAATAAAAGGAACAGTAGGTCTAAGTAAAGACAATGCTGTTGCTTGTTTTATAAGTTGTTCTTGTCCTCCAAGAACAGTACCAACTCTACCATAATATTCATCGTGATTACCTAGAAAAGTTCCAAAAGTAGAATTTGTAGTTGGTTTATTAGGTGATAATGTATCTCCTGTTTTGTCATATCCATTTACAATTGAAACCAAAGAAGCTCGCCCCACATCAAAATCAAAAACCATATTAAATTCTGGATTTGAAGATGTTCCAAAATATTCATTTAATGAGTTACGATTTCCTTCAATCCATGCTTCACAAACCATAAACTTAGGACTAGAATATTCATCTACAACTTCAGCTCGTAATTCTTGAAACCATTCAT
>CALBXN010000058.1 GCA_937890485.1 uncultured Treponema sp. | reverse complement strand
GCCTTAGCGTCGTCGGTGATTTCTGATGGACGTCCGGAACGCTGAACATCAAACAATGCAGCTTCTAAACCGCCTTTATTAAACTTTGAAACACAAAGGCGTACCGTTGCGGTGCTGATTGCAAGTTTATCGGCAATTTCCTGGAATGTCATTCCATCGGCTTTATATAAAAGGATTCTGGCACGTTCCACGACTTGCGCCTGAATGGTTCTCTTTTTGGATAATGATTTAAGGTAATTCCTGTCTTTATCTGACAGAGGAAGATATGTTTTTCTCATAGCGTTCATCCTTTCTTAGATAACACTATTTTATCACACATTATTTCAAAATATATGGCAGATATTTAATTTATTCTATACTAGTTATGATGATTTGTCAGAATATGTAAGAAGAAACAATACAGAGTGGAAAAAGAATTCAATGTCATATTGTGGATATAAATGTGTTCTTACAGGTAAAAGATTTGATGATATTCATCATATATACGGTTTAAATTTAATACTTGATGAAGTATTACTGAAACTGCATATTGGAATAAAAGACAGTATGAATGATTATACGGATAAAGAATTAAGAGAGATTTTAGATTTATTTCGTATAAAACAAAACGAATATCCATTAGGTGTTTGCTTAACAAAGGAAATTCATATGTTATTCCATAACAAATATGGTTATGGAAATAATACTGAAATTCAATGGAACGAATTTGTAACAGATTTTAAAAATGGTAAATATGATAAAGAATTAAATGTAGCCTAATCAACTACATATTTTATAATTAACAACTGGTCAGATGTTGCGAATTTGACTGAATATATTGAAATTAAGAGCGAATGCTTTAGATGCCCTTCTGAAACACCAAGATATGTACTCTAAAATGCTTGCCGAATATGAACAAGGTACTGGTTCAATGGCTCGTGAAGCAGAAAAAAGTGCAAACAACTGGGAAGGTAGTCTTAATAGAGTAAAGAACACTTGGTACGATACAGTAGAAAATGTAGCAAATTCTGACGCTATTATTACTATGCTTAACGGTTTTGATGGACTATTAAGTATTATAAATGAAGTAACATCCTCACTAGGTTCTTTGGGAACTATTGGACTTGGTGCAGGACTCTTCGCTAGTTTTAAAGGGGCAGGTAGGGTTAAAATTGCTTACCCTCATTTATACACATATGCCTGTCGTAACAAAACCTTATATGCATAAGCATATTTTTATATGTTACCCTGCGTGAAATACACGCTTGAATTCCGTGTGGAATTAACCACCGTATGTAATTTATTACATAGCAGATATGACATCCCTCTACATTATGGATGTACCTTTTAGTAATTAAAGGTCTTGAAAATCTGTAAACCTATTACTACTCTTCTATCGTGGTGACATAATAGAATCGTAACAATGTAATAGCTCAGATAACGAGCAGATGACAGCGTACAGTATGTGCACAACTTCTTTTAAGAAGGAAATCTCACTTGATGAGTGCTAATCTCAGAGAGCATCAGGGCGAACGGAATTAGGTGAAATTCCTAATACTGTAAGGAGTGCTCCGTGCTTTGCCGAGGCATAACGGTTAGTAATTACGGTTAAGAAATTTGTCTCTTACTTTTATGCTTTTGTGGAACTTATGTATCAGAGTTGACAAATAGATACATTATTATACTTATATTAGAAAGGATTGATTTATATAAAACAATCAAAATTATTCCCTTGCTATTCTATTCCAATGCGTGATTTCTTCACATCCAAAGGAATTAGGTATGAGTTAGTAGGGTTGCATCCAAAATCACATGATATGTTTTGGATTTATATTAAAACAACTGAATTAGAAAAAGCAATGAATGAGTGGTCATCGAATAATCGGTGATGACTCATTTTTTATTTGGAGAAGTAATTAATGTGAATTTTTAAAATGAAAGGGTTTGAATTATGACTTATATATTTAAGGATAATTATATAGAAAAATTAAAAGAATTAGGATACCAATATATTGATGGCGAATATAAAAGTGATATGTCAAAATTAAGATGCTATGATAAAGAAGGATATATTGTGTATTGTATATTAGGAAAAATGAATTATTATAACCACACTCCAAGAAGATTTGACCATAAGAATGATTATACAATATATAATATTAAAAGATATTTTGAGTTGAATCCTGAAAATGGGTGTAAGTATATATCTGGAGAATATAAAACCAATAAATCAAAACTATTATTTCGGTGTAAATGCGGTAATACATTTAAAACTACATTTACTAGAGCAAGAGATGGATTAAAAACAAAATGTGATGTATGTTCTGGATATACACCAAAGATTCCTTTAAAGGCTCAAATACAAATAATTGAAAATGAAGGCTACAAGGTTATTGATGTTGGAGAATTTAATAATACAAATACAGAAATCACTTATTGCGATAATAAAGGATATAAATTCTTAACAACACATGAACTATTTAGAGCAAGTAAACATAATCGAAAAATTGTACATCCTAATAATCCTTTTTCGATACATAATATAAATAATTTTTTAAAAATATCCAACAATGATGACTATGAATGTATATCTGATGTTTTTAATAACGCAGATGATGAGTTGGAATTTCGCCATTTATCTTGTGGGCGTATTATAATGGATTCATGGGCACGTATAAATAAGCGAAAAAGTAGTCGTGGTGGTTTAACTGATAATATTATAATTTGTCCATTTTGTTATACTAATTGGCAAGAATCTCTTCATGCAAAAATATTAAAACAAGTTTGGTTAAATGAAAGAAAAGGGACTGTTGTTGAAGACAAAAGTTGTATTAATCCATTAACTAATTACATTATGCCAACCGATATTGTTAATCATATTGAAAAAGTGGCTATTGAAGTACAAAGTTATTATCATGATACATTAGAACAAAAAAAGAAAGATAAAATTAAAAAAGAATATTGGCTAAATAAAGGATACAAAATGTATCAACTTGACATTCGGGACTATACAATTTTGGAAATGATACAAATTTTCTTTCCAAAGATTGATAAAATCCCAGATTATGTTCATATTAATCCTAAGAAAAAACTTGATTATGATAAAGCACAAAAATTATTAAATGAAAATTGGACGGTTAGAGAAATTGCGAATGAATTAGAATGTGATAAAAGAGTTATTTACAATGCAATTCATTCCAATAGAATATCTTTTATTAAAGGACATACAAATTCAAATTATGTTTCTGTTGTTAAATTAGATATTGATTATAATTATATAGATACATATCAAACCATAACAGAAGCAGCGAAGTCTGTTGATTGCAACGATTCTAACATTAAAAAATGTATGAAAAGTAATTCTGTACCATATAGTCATGGATATATTTGGATGCGAGAAGATGATTATTTGTTAGGTAATTATGAAAAGAAAGATATACGATGGAAAAAATTTTTGCAACCAGTTGACCAATATGATAAAAATGACAATTTTGTTCAGCATTATGATAGTATAATAGAAGCTGGAAAAGATAATAATATTGGAAACACCAAAATTTATGAAGTAGTAATTGGTAAAAGAAAATCAGCTTATGGATATAAATATAAAAGTTGTGCATAAGTTTTAGTCTTACCAAAAGAGTGACACTGCTCTTCTATTTTTTTATAGCAACTATTATATAGGAAGAAATAGAATAATGTGAGGTATCTTCTATCCTTGTTGTGGAACTAAAAGAAGAAAACGCTCAATAAATTTCATGAATTTTATTGATTTTGTAATTTAACAAACAGCGGTCAGCCTAATAAAAACTAAGCTAACCGCCAAATAAAAGCACGTCCATTTGATTTGTGGAGAAAAATGGAAATATCATTAGGAAGATTCAATATTGTTTTGGAGAATACAATATTTTTGGAATAACGATATTATATCGTGCTATGGTAAATAATACCATATTATTGGTATTTTGTCGAAAGAAAATAATAAAAATTGGAATATAAAACATCCCATATTTTTCTTTACAAATATTGCCAATCGTGCTATTCTATATTACTAACCAGAGAAAATCTCTGGTAATATTTGGAGGTATGTTTATGGAAAATAAAGAAGTAAAACCAAGACAAAGACGCACTTTTACATTGGAAGAAAAGTTGGAAAAAGTAAACGAACAGATTAAAAACCTCGAAGAAGAAAAAGTACAATTAGAAAAACAGATTCAGAAAAAACGAGTTGCAGAATTGGATGCATTGTTAACTGAAAGTGCAATGTCATTCGAAGACTTAAAAGAACTGATTAAAAACAATAAAAAATAATTTGTGGCATTTGTACAAAACAAACAAGAATTTATTGTATTTTTGTTCACACTTTTGTTTGGATATTTTGTATAATGAATTATATAAAAGAACAGACAGAAATCATTAGACGGCTATTTGAGCCTATAGTTTAATTATACATTCAAGAAAAGCATATGTTAATCCAAAAGTAACCGCTATTTTGACTCGTGGCGGTTGCAAACATTAGGCACTACCGTATTGTAGACGGTTGCCCTGAAATTTAATATGTTACAATGCAACGAAAGTAACTGTTCAGTTTCTCAGGCTGAGGACAGTTACTTTTTTGCATTCTTACCGTTTTCGTAACCTAATTTATATGCTGTTCCGCATAAAATACTTGCGATTCCAATTACATAATAAATTGATTGTAAAGAAATAGTTATCATTTGCAAAAGTCCTCCTTTCCATAAGATTCCTAAACAGGTTTCTATATGAACAGAGCTTGTACTCTCTGGTGGAGAACAACCGTCCTACCGTACTTAGTAGTGCCACATTATTATTCTACTGTCTGTGTTAAAATATGTCAACAAGAACAAAAGAGCAAGTCATAAGACCTACTCTCCTACCTTGATATAAGTTCAAGATTTTCTCGTGAATTAATCATTTTCAAGAAATCTTCTTCAGATAATAAAATTGCACTTCCATGTCTACATTCAATCTTTATTATCTCTTTGTTGATAATAGCATTGATTGTGAGTGGTTCTGCGTTGTTAATAAAGTTTCGTAATGATGTGGTTTCCATAATATACTCTCCTATCTTGTGTCGTATTATAGCATATTTTGTCGAATTTGCAAACTAATGTTCTAGGATAGTATTCTGTCGATTATTGGTATATAATGGTAAATTATAGACTGATGATTGGAGAATAAATATGATAGAAAAACTATATAATGAATTAGTTCAAACTACTAGAAAGTTAACAAATTCAATAGATAGAAACAATACAACTCAGAAAGAAAATATTGAAAAGATTTTATCGGAAACAATTGCTCGTTTTAATTTTTTCATGAAAGATGATGTTAACTGTAAAATTCTTGAAAATAGACTAATAAAAGAATTTCGAAAGCTTTCTAAGGAAATGTTTGTTAAAACTAATAATAAAAACGAATATTTAAAGAAAATGCAACGAAATATCGATTATATGTCATGGGTTAATAAAGCAAGAGATATAAATCTGAAGTCGAGAAAATATACTGTTGCTCAAAAAGAAATATTTTATGCTCATTTTGGAGATAATATTGGAAGCGAACAAAATGGTCGCCGTCCAGTTTTAATACTTCAAAACGATACTGGAAATTCAAAAGCAAATACTACAATTGTTGCTCCTGTTACAACTCATCAAAAAAGAATAAAATGGGACAATACACAACATAGATATTATGTTGATATTTGTGAATGTGGAGTGCAGAAAAGAAAATATTTAGATTTTTACGAAGTGCCATTAAGATTAGAAGGAAAAGCAAATGGGTTATATGGATTTGTTAATGTGATGCATATACGTGAAATTGACAGAAAAAGAATAGATAGTAAATGTGTTGGGGTTGCTACGAATAAATGTTTCGATGAAGTGATTAATGCAATAAATAAAAATTTACGTAGATAATTGACACATAATTAACATTATGTTATTATAATATCACTAAGATAGATGAATGAATCTATCACCAGTATCGTCCGTGCTAGGCATGGATTAGTGGTAAATCAAATGTAGAAAACTGTAACTAGGTTATAGTTCCAAAAAGACATCCTTTTGGGTGTCTTTTTTGGTTTATCACTATTGTTATATTTGGGATGGTATAATCCCCATTATGTTTTTTTATTTACATAACATTTCAAGGAGAGTATCACTACTCTCCTTTTGCGTTAGTTTGTATTCATTTTAACGTTTCATTAATAGATTTTATTAGTTGCAAACTTTTCTCAGTTTTTGGGTCGTTCAATAATGATAGCATTTTTTTATAATTGTCGATAACGGATTTTTCAAGAGGGTCTAACATTGAATAATCTTCTGCAATATCACTGAACGCAATTCTATATTTTTTGGTAAGTCTTTGTCTATGATGTTTTTTAAATTCATCAGCTTCCATTTCTGGAGTTTTACCATTTATGGATGTATTGATTGACTTATACAATTCAAGAAGTTGTTCTTGGTCACATTCTTGATAGACATATTCTATATTTACATTTGGTTGAATATAAAATGAAAAATCATATTGGCTAATGGCATTATTGTAAAAAACGAGCCAACATTCTAATGTTAAGAAACCATTATTACATTTAGCAATAAACGTTTCTCTTTTTTTGTTTGGGAAGTTACCAAACCCTAATATACGAGTATCGCTATTAGTTATAATTTTATATCCTTGTTCTTCAAGTGTTGAAGAAATTATATCTTCCCATTGTAGTTCTTTTGTTTTTGTTTGCTCAATAATGGTGGATATGAAATCAAAATTTCCATCATGGCTATTTTGATTACGTCCTACTACTTCATCAAGAGTCACATGGAAGTAATCTGCTATGTCGATGATTTTATCAAGAGACGGAATTTTATCCTTCCATTTGCTTACTAAACCTTGACTCATACCAATTTCTTTTTCAAGTTGATTAACTGTAATGTTGTTGTCTTTACAAAGTCGCTTAATTGATGAAACAATCAGTTCGTTATTAATCATATTATCTCCTTTGCAATTTTTGGATTGTATTGCAAATTTTGCATTGACATTATGTTTTTATGTGCTATAATATAACCAGATTACAAATTTTGCACTAAGATGATTATAATTCATCCAAGTGCAAAAGTCAATGTAATAAAAATAACCACCTAAACTTTGGTCGGTGTCAGGTGGTTACTAGGAAGTGTGTTGTAATCACTTCTTAAATTTACATATATGATTATAGCACATTTCCTTTGAAACTATCAATACATATTTTCAAAGGAGGATGAAGAAATGAGTAAAATTCAAGAATTCTTCAGCGAACAGTTTGGAACTGTAAGAACAGTCGTCTTAGATGGTCAAGTTTACTTTGTTGGAAATGACATTGCTAAAGCATTAGGATATTCCAATGCTGCCAAAGCAGTAACAACTCACTGTAAACGACCAATCAAAACAGAAATCGATGTGAGTTCCCAAAATGGGAAAGCACATAAAGCAAGAAAAACACAAGAGATGTTGATGATTTGCAAGTCAGATATTTACAGATTGATTGTAAAATCAAAATTAGAATCATCAGATAAGTTTGAATCGTGGATTTTCGATGAGGTTATGCCAATCATTGAAAATACTGGTGCTTACATTGAAGAAGGTAGAGAACAAGAAATGGTATCATATTATTTTTCTTCTCTATCACAAGAAACCCAAGGATTAATTGTAAATGAGTTAATTCAAAGGAATAAAGAATTACAACAGTTTTACGATGACCTTATGAATACGGAAGGACTCATGCAGATTAACACTGTTGCAAAAGAACTTGGAATTGGTGAGTATCATTTGTTTGAATACTTGCGAAAAAAGAAAATTTTCTTTTATGATAAAGATAAAGTAAATGTACCATATGAACGTTTTCGTTTAGAAGGTAAATTCGCAGTGCGAGAAACACCTTGCCATGATGGTAAAATTCGTAGTGTTACGTATGCAACCAAGAAAGGTTTAGAGTATATTCGAAAACAACTTCGTAAAGATGGGTATTATAATACGGAGGTAGCATAATAATGGAATACATAAAACTCATAGCATTACAAATAGACGACTTCTCCTCTTCTATTTTCTTTGAGGACAATTATGCATTAAAGGATATAGAAATTGCTAAGAAGGATAAGGCTGATTTGGAAGAAAAAGGATACATATGTGTTTTGGCGAACACGAGAAGTAACATAAAAATAACAAACACACATAACACAAGATAATATAGATAAAATTGAGAGCAGACATTAGTCTGCTCTTTATAATTGAGGTGATTAAATGAATGAATTTAAAACATTAGAAACTCTAAAAAAATACAAATCCCTTATAGAAACAACTGAACCTGAAAAAATTACATCAGATGATAAATTCTTTGTGTTCAATATTGAATTAGAGCTTGCAAAATCTATTTTATATGATTTTGGTGACAAATCGACCAATAAATTAGCAAAAATTCTTTCTTCGGTAACGGTTGTAGACTCATCATATATCGAGCCATATAGAACTTCATCTGATTATTGTTCTGCTATTGACAATTGGGAACCATGTTAACAAGTTCTAAAATAATATTAGATTTTATAACATAGCCAAGTCCATTCGGTACTTTAATATATTCTGTTTTACTTTGCGTTATTTTGCCATCTTCTATTATTTGTAAGTAATTTTTCTCATTATATTTACCAGTCACTATACCGACAAGTTTTACTTTATCATCTTCTGTTATGTAATATACGGGAGAGCCACTTGAACCACCATAGACTGGAATGTCGATTATAAATGTATCATTATCTTTTATTTTATCGCACATTCCTGTTCCAGTGATACCTTTACGCACGATAGGAAGATTGTCTCTCAAATTGATTAAACAACAAGGATAGCCAACCATATACACGTCTTCTATTCTTTTAAAATAGTCAAAACTTTTTTCGATTGATTTTATTGGAATATAGGCAAGTATTGGTTTATCTTTTTCTTTCATTAAGTCATTGTAATGTTTTGTAAATTCAACGATACACAAATCATAATTTGGATGCATGGTTACATCTTCTAAATCATAAAATCTAAACTCATGATGACTGCACTTGTTTTCTTTATTGTAAAATGAAAAATATAAACTATAACAATTAGATTTTTCTATAATATGAATATTGGTTACGAAAAACCACCTATTTGAATCATCCTTTATAAAAAAGCATGTTCCACTATATATAATTTCATTTTCATCGTTTAACATGTTAATAGGTGAGGTCGTTTTTAATAAAATATATTCATTATCCTTAGTCATAGTATTATTCTTCTTTCGTATATTATATGGTAAATTTTACCATTATACACATGAGAAGAACAGTCAGAACATTTGTTTATATATAAAAAACAGTTTACATTTTATAATATTTCTCATCTAAACAGATGAGTGACTTATTATTTGGAACATTTTTAGGATATAATTTAAATAGAGATAAGGAGTAGACTTGGCAGTCTATTCCTTATTTGTGTGCTTAAATTTTTAACACACAATGACCAAATATGTAGCAAAGGAGTTATTTCATGTTTAACAACACAATTATTAAAGAGATTCTACCAACAGATATGATGGCAGATACAGAAAAATTTAATAGAGTTTATACGCAAATTGTAAATGCCCTATCCGAGAACAAATTTACTATTTCTCAAACAAGGCATTTATTTGATTCGGTTTTAAATCGGTTTGAACGAGAAATGCCTGTGACCAATCACAAACAGTAGTAATTAATATAACTTACCTAATACTTCATGGTGGATAATTGCATCGTAGAAACGCTTATTAACATCTGCTACCATATCTACCATTTTAGGTATGTTATCTCTTACATCAGACAAATATGATTTATTAATTCTGATGTATTCAATGGTCAATTCATGTGCCAATTGTTTAGCTTGTGCTTCGCTCATTGGTGTAACCCTCCTATGTATTTTATATGGAAGATTATACCATAATTATTAACTTAGATATATTCGGAACATTAGTTCTGTTTGTATGGTAGAAAGAATGTGATTTTTACGGTTTAAATTTGTATGTTGAATTATTCAGATAATTCAACTTCTACCCAATTATCGTTATTATTTGCAATTTCATACATCATAAGTGTATAGTCTCCATATTCTATGATTTTATCATAATCGTCTTTTTCAATCATTGAATAAACACTGCTATAAAAAATAGAACTATCATCAAGTAAAATTATTGCTTCATCGTTACCATGTTCAAAAGAGTAAAATTTTACATAAACAGCATTAGATTCTTCATTATATAAACATTTGTTAATAGAAATATCAACTGACAAATCATCGTTTATTAGACTTTTTGATGTTATATCTATTTTGTTCACTGATGAACAAGCGGATAAAATAATGGAAATTATTACAAATAATAATATGAGTTTTGTTTTCATTGTTTATGCTATCTCCTTTTTGAATACGATTTTATTGCATTTTAACATTTAGCAAAGAAAAATTCAATGCTTCACACATTGAATAAATACCTAATCTCCACAATTAGGTTATACCGTCTCCACAACGGTAATTATCGGTGTATCCACAACACAAAAAAATAGTATGATATTAAAACAATATACAAGCGATTTGCGACATGTTCAATCTGTAATAAATAGTATTTCAAATGTAGAAGTATTGGCTAATGGAACAACTGGTTTATTAAATATAAATAGTTTAAATTCACTGAAAACTGCTGTTTCTGGACTTTCAAAAGAACAAGCATTATTAGTTTTGTCTACGAAGAATTTAACACAGGCACAAAAAGAACAAGTGTTGATTGAAGCAGGTATCATTGCTTCTAATGATAAGATTAATGCTAGTATAGTCCAAAGAGCATTGGCTGAGTCTACTTTAACGGCTGAACAACAAAAAGATATTTTGGCTAAGTTAGAATTGATTAACGTCAAAACTGGTGAAGTAATTTCTACAAATGCTTGCACTAAAGCTGCTTTAGAAGAAGCTTTGGCAAAGAAAGGTATTGTTGGGGCTGATGCAGAGGCAATTATCTCCTCAATTGGATTAACATCTGCTAATGCTACTCAAACAATTTCTTTTGACTTATTAACTTCATCTATATGGGCTAATATTAAAGCACTTGGGAAGTGGTTGGTAACAAATCCTATTGGATGGGCTATACTTGGTGGTACTGCTATATTTGGTTTAGTAAAAGCATATGACGCACTTACTGATTCAACAGAAGAAGTAAAAGAACGAACAGATGCTTTATTAGACTCTTACAATTCAGCCATTTCAGAAGCAAATTCTAATGCAAGAACAATTGAGTCTCTTGTTTCAAGATATGAAAACTTGTCAAAAGGCGTTAATAATCTTGGAGAAAATGTTTCATTAACTGCCGATGAATATTCTGAATACAATGACATTGTAAATCAAATAGCAAAAATGTTCCCTACTATGATTACTGGTTACACTGATGAAGGTAATGCTATTATATCATTAAAGGGGAATGTTGAAGAATTAAGAGACGCATACAAAGAAGCACAAAAGGAAGCATATAATTTTCTTATCGTTTCTGGTAAAGATAGTGATGGCAATGATATTATTACCAATTATCAAAATCAGTTACATGGTAATGAATCTTTCTTGTCTACAACATCTTCATATATTGATGGTGAGGCTGGTGCAAAAGATGCAATTGATGTAATCACTAGACTTACTGGTGCTTTAACTCCTGATGAGTTTAGGGAAACATATAATCAGTTGTACGAAGAGTATGAAAACGTTTGGAACAGTGATAAAATTCAGAATGCGTTAAAATCATCTGGATTTGAAGAATTGACTCACGCTCCTAAATGGTCTGAAATAACAACAGAAGACTTGGCAAATGTGAAATATTCTGCACAGGCAACAATTCAAACATATCAAGCAGAAATTGATTCACAATTACAAAATGTAAAAACATTGGCTAATGCATATTTGATGACTAACTCTGACTATGAAAAGTTGGATGAGCAATCAAAAACTGCTGCCTCTCTACTTGTAAATAGTATAGATGAAAGTATTGCTAATGGTTTTGAAAACAAGTCTGATGTTGGTGCTTATGTTGCAGAATTGATAACTTCAATATCAAATAATGCAGAAGCACAAAAAGCATTAACAAAGTTGTTTACTATGGATACAACTGATATGCCTGTTGGAGAAATTCAATCAGAGGTTGATTCGTATATATCTATCATTGCTGATACTATTAATGAAGACTCTGATAAACTGAAAGTAAGACTTGGTTTTGAAGATGTTGACACACAAATCCTAATCAATAATGTCAAAGAAAAACTTAAAGGTACAGAATTTGACGACAAGGTTGGTGAGCTTAATCTTGGCGATTTACAAATCGTAGCAGAACAAGTTGATGTACCTCTTGATTCTATCGAATCTTGGGAAGAACTTCTTGTTCTCATTCAAAAGGTTAAAGATAGCAATCAAGAACTCTTCTCCTCTTTCGACAATACAAATCTTGGCGAGCGACTACAGCATGCCAACAAACTATTCAAAGAAGGCGAACTCACACACAAGCAATATTTCGATTCTCTTCAAAATGAAATAGATAATTTTGATGCTTCTAATTTTACAGATTCATTAGAAGATGCGAATAAAGCGTCACAACAGTTCTTTACCGATAGTGTTCAACAGTCTGCAAGCGGATTATCAGACCTTATCAATAAGTTTGATGCAGGTGAAATGAGTGTATCAGAATATCTTGATGGATATCTTGCTATTGGGGAAACTTTAAGTACATTAGCTGATAACTTACAGGAAAATTCTTCTGCGTGGGACAAAAATGGCGAAGCAATGTCAGATGCTGTAAGTTCTGGATTAGATAGTGTTCAGTCTGATTTGGATAATGCGATGTCTACAATCGCAGGATATAAGGATAGTATTTATTCTCTTGAGCAAATTATGACAGGTGCCGTAAGAGCTGGTTCTGATGAATTTACTGCGCATGCAAATGTAATTGCACAAGATTTAGCAAATATTGTTTCAAGCGGTGGAGAAATGGCATCTGAAGTTGCAAACACGCTTGGTACTACAACTTCTGAAATTGCAAGTAATTTAACCAAAAATGTTTCAAATCAAAGTCTTGTTGCACAAGCTATTGCAGCCAATACAAATATTGCTATTTCTGATATGGCGACATCTGTTGCTAATATCTTTACAACACTTGGAAATGCAATATCTAATTTTAATGTAGATATTTCATTTTCAAAAACCTCTGGTAGTTTGATTGATGCAATTACTGGAAATGGTGAGTTAAAATTTAATTTATCTGCGAGTGGAGAAACTTTATCTACTATTGGTGATGCAATTAGTGCTTTTGGTGAAACACTTGCCCTAAATATTCAACCGCAATTAATTGAAGCACCTGATTTTAGTTTAGATGTGGATGAATATACACCTGATGTAGATACACTAAAAAATTATAATGACGAACTGGATAGGTTAAAAAATTCTTCTAAGGGTGCATCTGACGCAACAGATAAATTAACGGATTCTCTTAAAAAGCAAAAGGAAGTTTTAACTGAGCAGAAAGAGGAATTAGAGACGCTTCATGAAGCAGTATTATGGCACTATGACCAAAGACTTAAAAAATTAGATGAGTCAATTGAAAAGGTTGACGAGGAAACAAAAGCTTACAAAAAGCAACAAGAATTTTTTGATTCTATTTTAAGTGCTGTTGATTCTTATTATGATAAGCGTAAACAAGCCTTACAAGATGAGATAGATAAACTTCGTGATGCTAATGATGAAAATGAGAAAGCAATTCAACTCGAAGAAGCAAAAAGAAAACTTACTGAAGCTCGTAGTAGAAAAACAAAACTGGTATGAAATATGCCACTTATAGTAGTAATACTATTCGAATAAAGTAGCTATATCGGTTAAACTCGTATGGGAACGACAAGACCGAGGAAAGATTGATTTTAGATTATGAACGTAGAAATACGTTCTTTTTTATTGCCTATTTTTAAAACAATTCTCAGAACGATTTAGAGAAGTATTTAATGAGGTGATAATTATAGCAAAAAAGAAAACTCATGAGCAGTATGTTCAAGAGGTAAAAGAGATAAATGAAAATATAGAAGTCATAGGAATATACAATGGTATAAATAATAAAATTTTGCATAGATGTAAAATTTGCAATTTTGAATGGAATGCTCAACCAGCAAATATTTTACATGGCACAGGATGTAAGCAGTGCTCAGATAGAAAGAAAATAAAAAAACAAGAAGTGTTTGTTAAGGAACTATCCGAAATTAATTATAATGTTGAATTATTAAGTGAATATATTGGTGCAAACAAACCCATCAAGTGTTTATGTAAAAAATGTGGATACATATGGAATCCTTCTGCGAATTCGTTACTTCAAGGATGTGGGTGTCCCAAATGTACAGGATTGATTTATACAAATGATGATTTTATAAAAGATTTTAAAGAAAGTGGAAATCCTAATTATATATTATTATCAGAATATGTATCGGCAAAAACAAAAATCAAATATAGATGTACAGTATGTAACACTGAGTCTAGTTCATATCCTTCAACTCTATTAAACGGCGGTGGATGCCAACAATGTGCAAAACATAATTTAAGTAAATCAAAACGTAAAACACATGAACAATTTTTAGAGGAAGTTGCTAAATTAAACAGTAATATTTTAATAATTGGAAATTATAATACTGCTAAAGATAATATTCGATGCAAATGTAAAATTTGTAATTATGAGTGGAGTCCTATTGCAGATTCTATTTTACGTGGTTGTGGTTGTCCTAATTGCTCTGGAAGAGTAAATGCAAAAACAAGATTTTATGAGAAATTTAATTATACTGGAAATAAAAATATCGAATTATTATCTGAATATGTGGATTCACATACAAAGATAAAATGCAAATGTAAAGTTTGTGGACACAATTGGGAAACAACACCAGATGCTCTTGTACGAGGAAGTGGTTGTAGAAAATGTGCTGATAAACAATTGAGTATTTCAAAGTCAAGAAATCATGAAGAATATATTTGGGAAGTACATAATATAAATCCAAATATAGACGTTATTGGAAAATACGTTAATGCACGTAAACCAATCTTACATAAATGTAAAATTTGTAATCATGAATGGATGTGTTCACCAGAAAACATTTTACAAAAACATGGTTGTAGAAAATGCGCTTCTAAAAGAATCAGTGAAAGTTTTACAAAAACGAACGAACAATTTATTACCGAATTAAAAGAGATTAATAATGATATTATATTGTTGGAAGAATATAGTGGAAGTACAACCAAACTTACGTGTAAATGTAATAAATGTAATACAGAATGGTTAGCTATTCCTAGTACATTATTAAAAGGAGCAGGATGTCCGAAATGTAATTCTTCTCGTGGTGAAAAAAGAATTAATAATTATCTAAATAATAATGGTTTAGTATTTATATCGCAAATGAAATATAAAGGATTAACGGGTTTAAAAGGTGGACAATTATCATATGATTTTTATTTACCAAAATATAATTTATTAATTGAGTTTCAAGGTGAACAACATGAACATGCCAAAAGCTATTTTGGTGGAATTAAACAATTTGAAAAGCAACAAGAACACGACAAGCGTAAACGTGATTACGCAAAACAAAATAATATAAACTTATTAGAAATTTGGTATTATGATATAGATAATATCGAAGAAATTTTAAAACAGACAATAAATAATCTAAAATCAAAATCCGTAGAGACTATAGAGGTTGCATAGGTAACTATGTAACCCTCGCTACTCTCCTATTTATATAAAATAATGTATGTAGGATGAAGATATAGTCCGAACTCGCACAATAATCCCAAAATAAAAGAAATGCGAGAGTTAGCCAGAAATGACTAACCGCTGTGTATACACAGTCAGTAAGCGTGGCAACGCTGAAAGTAACAGATTGATACACAAAAAATGCAGGTTTAACTTACCAAGTTGATACAAAAGCTATCTCAGAAGCTGAAAAAGAACTTGAAAATTTACAAAATGATGAAGTTATATCTCGACTTCAAGAACAAATAGATTTATTAGAAAAAGCTCAAGAAGAGTGGGCAAAAATTCCAGATATTTATAATGAAGTTCAGAATGAAATTTCAGCAAAGAAATATTTCAAAATGGATTTAGATGAATTGTTCTCTGGCAAATATGACACAGATGAAATTCGTCAAAAGCTACAAAATGCTTATTATGATACACAAGTTGGTATTGCTTCTAACGAATCTAAAATAGAAGAACTTGAGCTAGAGAAGAAAAAAATTGAGGAATTAAAGTCACTCTGGGAGGATG
Organism: uncultured Treponema sp.; assembly: GCA_937890485.1. Lineage (GTDB taxonomy): Bacteria > Spirochaetota > Spirochaetia > Treponematales > Treponemataceae > RGIG9060. The sequence continues at coordinate 3,471 of CALBXN010000058.1, read as the reverse complement.
CAAAAAATTCTTATAGAAATTCACAATACGAAGCACAACTCGCATCATTCTTCGGCTCAGACTATGAATACCAACTTCTCAACAATTCAGCAGTATGGCGCAGAAAATTTGCAGATGAATACTCTTCCATCTGTGCTGAGATTGAAGCACTTGAAGAACGTATTAAAACATCTAGCGAAACAACCACATCTTCTGTAGAATCAGGAGCAAACAGAATTTCTAATGCTGCGAATGGCGTTAAAGGTGCACTTGAAAACACAGGCAATATTTCTAAGTATATTTGGACTGAAGCTGATACCGTTGCATTAGAATTTGCAAAAGGAAGACTTGACGCACTTAATACTCTTATTGGACAAGGGCGTACAGAACTTACAGATGCCCGTGATAAAGTCGCTGCTTTTGTAGAACAGTATGCACATCTTGAAGATTCACGTATTGTTACAGACAATTTGAAAAGTAGTGTATCCGATTTGAATGGTATTTATTCTGAAACAGATACTTTATTCAATGATGTACTTGAAGGTGTGGATGGTAGATTATCTAGTATGTCATCCTATGTTCAAGAGGTAGATTCAAGTAGTCAGACATTAGCAGATAATTTAAGTACTGCAAGTCAGGCTATCCAAGAAATGAAGACTTCCGAGGAAACCATTGAAGCCGAAGCTGAAGAAACAGTTTCCAACGTAGAAATAACAATCTCAAATCTACTGACGAAACTAGGTGAACTCCAAACAAAACTTGGCGAGATATCCTTATCCCGTACAGAAGTTGAAGCCATTGCGGATGAAGAATTACTTGATACTTCTACTGTAGTTGATGGTGTTCATACAAAAGTAGGAGAAATCCAGAATGCAATCACAACATTAATGGAATCTATTATACCGTTACATGGTGTATTGGATACATTAATGGAGAAACTAACAACGCTTGATGAAGTTACGTTATCCAATGTTATCAGTGCATTTGGTGGTGCTTCTGGTGGTGAAGGTGGAGAATCTAAAGAATCAGGTAACAAATCTTCATCTAAAGGTACAAAAGGTAGTGAAGGAGAATCTGGTGGTTCTGGATTACTTGGTGCCATCAAAGCCGTTGATGAAGCAATTGGTTCAGTTGATAATGAAGAAAGTCTGCTTGGTAAACTTGCACAGGTTGATGCTTCCACTCTTGAAAATATCATTGCACAGTTTGGTCTTAGTGGTGAAAATGGAGATTCAGAAGGTGCCAATCTTCTTAATGCTGTAAATGCCGTATCTCAAGCTATTGTCGGCGGTGGTAAAGATGATGAAAACTCTCTTATCGCAAGTATTGAACAGCTTGGTTCAGACCCTACAATAGAACATGTCACAACTGTTTCAGATTCATTCCAGACATTACACGATACTATTAACGAGTGTGTTAAAAAGGTAGAAGAACTTTCAAAAGCGATTGAAAGCATTCCATCTTCTACTGCTACTGTTGGTGTAAATGGTGGAAAATCAAGCGGTAGAGCCAAAGGTGGTATTATCACTAAAGAAGATGCTGGTGATTTTGATTACATTGCCAGAGAACTTGGTGAAGACCATATGGTTGCACTTACTGAAGGCGAAGCAGTAATTCCTAAAGAAACAGTTGCCAAGAATCCTGAAGCCATTGATTCTTTATTATCTGGTCAAAAACTGGATTTAGAAGCACTTGTTAACAGAGATATTGTATTACAAAGAGCTACCCCATTGGATAATTATTCAATGTTTGAAAAGTATAAAGATTGGGTTATTCCTGACAGTTTGATTATGTCTAGGTTGAATCTTCCAAGCCAAGATTTTTCTAAATTGGGTGTGGTTAATAATAATCAGAAAGAAACTGTAATTCAGTTTAATGGGGATATACATGTGCATGAAGTACAAAATGTCGATACGTTATCAAAGGCAATTGTCCAGCAACTTCCAAGAAAAATGACACAGGCTTTAAGTCGAAGGGATTTATAATGGATGCTTAAGGACTCCTTAATTGGAGTCCTTATTCACTGTAAATTCAAAAATTACTTTTTTATCTATATAGGTTTTAATTTTATATGATATTTCAAGTAGTCGCTCATCAAAATTACGAAATTTTAACAATTCATAAAACATTGACATGTCATTTTGAAACATAAAATCAAAAGTTCTAACTGGTTGTGAAACAGAAGAAAATTGGTTGTATGCAATCAACGAACCATAATAATACATATATGTATCAATTATACGATAGATGTTTTCTACGGTTTTATTTTGCTGACATTGTAGAATATTTTCTTCAATGTGAAGTATGCGGTTAATAATTAGAGCCTCAACTTCACTAAGAGGTTTTGTTGGATTTCCATTTATGTTAGATAATCCTAAAACATGTAAACTTTCTATGTAAGAAGCATGAAATTCTGAATATAAATGTAATGCTGTTTTTCGATATTTTATATCTCTGTCTGTCAACATATATGCGTAATCACACAAATGTGTAAATTCATGAAATGCTACGGATTGGTAGTCAAAGGATTTGTTAAGCATAAATCCAATGTTTACATTTAATATCATTGGCGAAGTTGAATTAACAATTTGCATTGAATATTTTATATCACATATATTTTCTATGAATTTAATTTTATATTCAGGAAGTCTAATACCAGTGAAACTTTCATATTTTATGCCAGTTTTTCGTATTTTTGTCTCCCATATAAGTTTTTCTTTTTTGAATAAATCGTTCATAGTTTTTACTTTCATGGAGGTTTATTGTGGTTCAAAGTAATTATAAAAAAATATATTTGGAAATATCAAATATATTTTCAAATAAAATTGATTGCTTGATTGTGCAAGAAAAGAATCTAACAAACAAGCAGAAAAATGAGGCTATAAAGATACAACAACAAATTAATGATTTAGATTCAATAAGTACGTATATTATGCCTTATAGTCGGGTTGACTAAATTATAGCATGAAAATATAAAGGACGGTAATAAAAATTGAATAATGACAGCAAAGCTCTTGATACCTTAGTATCAGAGATGATTAAAGGTGTAAAAACATTTTGTAAAAAATTAGATTTCGACAGAACATATACGGGGATTATCTCATCAGTTAATAAAGATGGATATACAGTAAAATATAGCGGTACGGAAATTAATATTAAGACAACCGCAACTGATGTATTTAAAAAAGGTGATATGGTGAAGTTTTGTGTTCCATGTGGGAATAAGATGAAGGCATATTTTGTGGTTGATTTGGGGTTGATGAAACGGTATGTGGATAAAAGGATTGCGGAATTGCAGTTATAGAAAAATGAATAATTGAAACGAAAGGTGTTATCCAAGTTGGGTAGCACCTTTTTTGATGGAAGATGAGGTGATATTTATATGACTAATATAGAAATGGCTACCATTACATTTGGTGGAGAAGAACTTTTTAATATAACTGATAAAAAATCTGTTCATTTTAATAAAGCGCAAACATTAACAGAGGAAGA
>CALBXN010000057.1 GCA_937890485.1 uncultured Treponema sp. | reverse complement strand
AGACACCGCACCGATAAGTCCACCCTGGATAGCATCACCACCGTCTACAAGAATAACGGTTTTGCCTTCCTCTTCAAGCGCCTTCTTATGTGCCACAAGCGAAGAGAAACCGAGAACTCCCTCTTCCTTCTGACAAGCATTATGAATGTCGTTGGTGTAAAGAATAACAACGCCGTTATCATTCTGCTCATTTTCCTGTGCAAAGGCAGGCGTAACAAGACTTACCGCCATCACGGAAGAAATAACAAACGCCATTAGCTTATTAAATATCTTCATTATAAAAAATTTCCTTTCAGATTATTTATATTTATTTTAGCATATATATATCTTTTTTTCCAGTAGAAAAAGAAAATTTTTATTCTGACTATATAAATTTGTCATACCTTATAAAAATTCTTGTAAATCAATAGGATACATATCTATTATTTTTAAATCTTCATAATAATTTTCATCTATTAAATGACAAATATTGCAATTATCACATTGATTTTGATTAGTATAATGATTTTTACATATAATTGTTTTAGCAAATGCTAAAATAAGAGGATAGTTATCTTCTAAATTATCTACCTCAAATAAATATGCATGATAATATTTTTTTAAATTTTTGGCATAATCATAAAAAAGGAAGGTCGCAAGGCTTTCCTTTTTTATTATCTCCTGGTATGCTTATTTATAAATAATAAGTAGCGCCTGTACGCCGTGTCGTGTGACTCTCCAACTTTTTATAGAAGTTTCTCTTCTATGTCACAGCCATTTACGGACTGGCTAGCGGTCTTTCTTGTTTATCCTGAATAGTGTTTACTGTACTTTCCGCAGATTTCCACACCGCCCGACTTTTTCAGCTTTTAACTTTTTCGGTTGTTCCCATACCGTGTATAATCTGTTTTTAATGGAGATATACAAGCTCCAAATGGTAGCACAACTGTTTTTATATGGCGTTGCTACTCTTGAGCCATAAATCTGATTTACTATGTATACTTACTGAAACCAGAAAAGCCGTTATACTATCACGTTGTAACCGTCCTCTAAAGCGTATATTTTATAAGCCCGTCACGGGAAGGCTCACGTCAGGTTGATTTCATTACAGTAGAATCTAAACACCTGATTTTATATAGCAGTGATTTTCGGCTTGCCATTGAATCTAAACCTACCATATAGCGTTTCGATATCGGTTACTTTCGTTACCTTTATCTTGATATAAGTATATCATTTAAGTACGTACTTGTAAAGGTACGTACTTTGTGCATATTGACTAAAACAGAACACGCGTTTGTGTAGTACGTACTTTCATTGTGCAACTTGTATGTTTTTGGTACGTACTTTAGTTGTTTAGTACGTACTTTTTTGTGCGATTTGCACAATATACAAAATGAAAAAAATTTGATAAAATTTTAAAAACGTGAATTATTTTTGATTTTTTGTGTAAATTGCACAAAATGGAGGTTATAACATGGAAGAAGAAAAGAAAGTCAATACTGGAATAGATTACAAGAATAGAAAATATCGCCCTAGTATATTTATAGATAAAGAACGACAGACAGATATAGAAAAGCATTTTAAAAGTAAAGGCTACAAGTCATTTAACGAATATGTTATTGATTTGATTAATGAAGATATGAAAGAGAATTAAAATACAGATATTATGCATGTACATTCAAATTCGATAAAAGATAAAAAGGATATAGAGCGAATAAAAAAATATTTTATAAATAATATGGATATATCTCATGATTTAGAATGGCATAAACAATTATTATTTTTTGTACTGGGAATAAATACTTGTTATAAATCTGATGAATTATTAAAATTAAAATGGACTGATATATATGATTTTAATAATAAAGAAATATATTCATATGTAGAATATGAAGGATATAATTTTTATTTTAATAAAAGTTGTAAAGATATATTATATGAGTATATAGAAAAATATAACAGACAAAACATAGATATTTATATTTTTACAAGTAGAAGTTATAAAAATAGATGTATAACAAGTGAAGCTATAAACAAAAGATATAGAGCGATACAAAAAGAATTAGATTTATCTTTTAATTTTAGTACAATGTCTTTAAGAAAAACTTTTGCATATTGGCAGATACAAGAATGCAAAAGAGATTATGTAAAGATGTCAAAATTAAAAAGGCTGTTACATAACACGAATATAAGCAACGATATAAATATATTTGCAGAATATAATATAAATGATGATATGATTTATATAAATGATGTAAATTTATAGTGTTTACGCCAGTTCAGACCAGAATGGAAAATGATGAAAATTAGCATTGATTTTGCGCCCAGGTTGTGACCATTGTACAATTTGCACAAAAGAATCGTGTGATAATGTGGATAACTTTGCTAGTAATTGTTACTGTTTTGTAGGTATTATACTATAGTATGGTATTTATGTTGTGCATGTTGTATATTTTTAATGCCTAGAATGTGGATAAATAAGGCTTGCTGTGAGCGTTTTTGACATGTTGCTAACGAGAAAATGCACGTTTGAGGCCATGAAAATTGATTGTAGGATAGAATGTGTGTTTGGGTTTTGGGTGTGTTGGAATGCCTGGATTGAATGATGAAATTTTGTGTTGACATTGCACTTTGTTTTGTGGTATAATAAAAGATTATGTGTGTATGTGGATAACTATGTGGATAACATTTGAGTTATGCACAAATTGTGGATAAGTTATGTGGATAAGTATCGTTTGTGTGTGGATAACTTTTTTATAACTGGCTTGGTTAGAATGTAAAAAGTCGAACGTTTTAAGCAAGCCAGTTATTATTGGATTACAACATGAATTATTCAAATGAATGGAAATATCATGCTATGCAGCAATACAGATGACACAACATTGATAATTTTATATCAATGTTTTAAGTTGCAAAAATATGAAAAATGCAACTTATCACTGAAAAATGCTTTTGCACTGTGTTTCGTCGTCCGCATTGGGGATAGTTTACATTACAGAACAAATGTTTGATTGCCAAAAAGGGGCTATCAGTTCTACTCACGAATTAACTCAAAAAAATCCAAATTGTATAAAAATTCCTAACAATTCAAAAAACCACTTCGACAAACCATTCGATACAGCACCTTAAAAATACCGTAAATCCAACAAATATAAATTGTCTAACAATTCAAAACATCTAACTTCTCTTCCACACAAATCCTCAAAACTCCCATAAATCCAACGAAATACCGAAAACAGTTAAATCACCAGTATAATAAGGAAATAACATAGTTAAAACAACATTTTTCACCATTCTACAAACTACCAAAATACCAGTAAAATCAAGTATTCCACATTACATTAAAGTCACGTCTCACATCCTGTCACCGAAACACCAAATTTACATCATCAAGATACAAATCTGATACTCAAACAATTACAACTACTCAAATCGGTTACATTTTTAAAATAACTATCCGTATCAAGTACGCCAAAACCAATAACCCAATATAACCCATTTCATAATCCTCGTAGTAAATCGCACTTAAACCACCTATTTTTTTAAAAAACACATTTACCCTACCAACTTATCGTCTGCAACATAAAAATGTCTTATTTTTCTCTCAACTGATTTTCTTGTGGACTTTACACACCAAGTCATATGCTGCATATATGTAACTGCAAAACAAAAATATAATCACAATCAAACACACAATCATTATAATCACAATTCTTATAATCCAAATTATAATCGGAAACACATCTACTATCTAAATCGCAGTACAGAGACTAAATTCAGTTCAAAACCTTTTCAACGATAAAAATATCAACCATCATATAAAAATTGAAATTTGCTCTCTCATCTAACTCATACACAATAAATCCTGACAAGCACTTCAATAACTTCACTCTCACTTCAAAACAACTTCAATCAATATATCCCAAAGTATCAAAATGACACTTTAGTAATTTTCAAAGTGCAAAATTTGCACATTAAAACTTTCAAACAATTTCAATCCATAAAAATAGAATATACATGCAAATACAATGTTCAATAAAACAAACAAAAAAACAAACTTAACGTCAACCATATTAAACATAGTGTCAAAATTAAAACTAATCCTATTGGTACTCATTACATAAATATACTTCGCAAAATATAAAACAGCGAAGAAATATATTGGGCAAAGTATATTTTACGCACGTCAAACAAAATATGTCATTCATAACAAGTAAGTTATACCCATTATACCCTTTAGGGTACATTTACCACTAATATCGCATCATTTTATACCCTAAAGGGTATAGGGGTGTATTTTACATTCACACAAATTAAGTACTTGTTGACATAACCACTGACCAAAAAATAGCAGAAAAGAAAAATATGGTTCACTCACAAACCAAAATGGAGAAGAAATAAACAACATAAAAACAAAGGAGATTTTATTTATGAGAAACAATTTAATGACGACACTGACAACAGAAGCAATTACTTCTTTAGAAGTAGCAACAATGATTGGTAAAGAACATAAAGAATTATTACGCGATATTCGTAGATATTCAAATCAAATTAGAAAAATCAATGCAGAAAAAGGTGAGAACAAAATTGCGCTCTCCGATTTCTTTCAAGAATCAACTTACATATCAGAACAGAACAAAGAATTGCCTTGTTTTAATGTTACTCGTAAAGGATGTGAGTTTATTGCAAATAAATTAACAGGACAACGTGGTACAGAATTTACAGCAAGATATGTAAACCGATTTCACGAATTAGAAGAAGGTAATATTACAACTTCTTTTGTAAATGCGCTTAATTCGATAGTAGAAAATTTAAACACAATGAGAATAGAGACCAATAACAGATTGGCAAAGTTAGAAGAAACTCAGTCTCAATTATCATTACCAACAACAGAATATAAGAAACCATATAATCCTTGGTTTTCAAAAATGCAACCTAAATACAAATTACTAGAAGAATATTTCGACATAACAAGAGGTCAATTATACAAGAACATTCTTTTGGAATTGGAGAATTTATATGATGTAGATACTCAGCAAATACAAGCAGATTATTGTTATGAGAACAATATCAACTCTTGCTATCCGTTAGAACCATATGAATTTGTACCAAAATACAGAGGTATGATTGAGTCCGTTGTAAACAGCAATCTTATCAAATATGGAATTGCAACAGAATCAGACCCAATAACTTCAACAAAACATATGACTATATTTGATACACCTGTAGAAACAAATAAATAAGGAGAATAAGTATTATGAAATTTTACGTAAGAACCTTGCCACAAAAACAATACCATCAGCAAATGTCAGACAAACCAATATTACCATCCAAATGTGAAATCAGACCTAATGATACATGGTGTAGTTACTTTGCAGATTATCACATCGACAAAGTTACATACTCAAAAGGAGAAATAACTGTATATGCAACCAAGACACCATTAACTAAAACAAGAAAGAATACTTGTTATAAGAAATGTAAGCAAAAATAAAAATGAAAAATAGAATATAACAATATACCACTCATCAACCTTACCAATCAACCAAGAAATAAAAATAACCAAAAAGAAAATTGCGAAGTTTTATTTTGAATGAAATGAAAAATAAAACGAAGTTATTCACGAGCAATTTATTTGCGAAGTGAATATATCTTCTCTTGATAATATGAGTCTATCTTGATATTGACTTACACAAAATGACCTCTGTAGAAGACCCAAATGAAGAGTATTTTCACTTTTGGGTCTTCAGTAGCAGACCTAAACGCATTTGAGCGAAATTTTGAAATCTATTTAGAGAAGAGAATATTGGAACTAATAATTTGAATTTTACGAAATGAGGTGAAACTGAATTTGAAATGGAGAATTACATATTGGGACACAAGTTAGATTGAGTTCTGTGTAACTGAAAATATTTTATAAGAAAGGAAAATAAAAATGCAACAGATTAATATTAACGAATTAAAACCACATCCACGTAATAATGAGTTCTTTGATGATATGTCAGGTGAAAAATGGACGGAATTTTTAGAATCAATTAGAACAAGTGGTGTAATTGAACCAATAGTAGTTACTACTGATATGACTATCGTATCTGGTCATCAGAGAGTAAGAGCTTGTAAACAGTTAGGAATCACTTCCGTATTATGTGAAATTAAAACATATAAAGACGAAGATTCAGTCATCAAGGATTTGCTTGAAACCAACATTCGTCAACGTGGTGATGTAGGTGGTTCTGCTAAGAAGGTTGGTTTAAGAATTAAAGAATTAGAGAGATTATATGGAATTAAGGTTGGAAATCCTAATTACGAAAAAAATTCGCAATTAAAAACGCAAAATGACTTAGCAAATGAAATGGGTATGGATGTACGCACCTTACAGAATTACAAGTTGCTATCAGAAATGATACCTGAATTAGAGGAACTTATTGACACTGGAATTGTAACTAAAACTACTGCTCTTGCTATTATGAGGAATTTATCAAACCAAGAACAAGAAGAACTTATTTCTTCATTAGATACTACAAAACGTATTACACAATCACAAATGCAGAAATATATTGATGAGATTAGAGAATTGAAAATTAATCCACCAAAACCATCTGATTATGATTCTACAAAAAGAGAATTACAAGATTATAAGAAGGATTATTCAAATCTTAGAAATCAGTTTGATGAAAAAGTTAAAGAGATACAATCTCTGCGAAAACAAATGGAGAATATTAAAAAAGATGAAACTGCAAATCCTTATTCTAAGAAACTAACAGATTCCACTCTTCTGTTCTGCTCTAAAGTTGCAACTTTCATTGAACAAGTAGGTGGATATGTATGGCTGACTGACGAATTAAATAAAATTCCTGAGTTAGAAAGAGAAGGATATATTAAGTCAGTTCATGCAATTAAAGCATGGGCAGACACAATGGAATACAACATTAATAACAAAGTAAAGGAGATTAACTAATTATGGAAAGAACTTATGAAGAAATTTTGGGACTTATTGGAAAAACAGCGGAAATTGCTAACACAAACACTGAAAATACAGCAGTTGTATTAGCCAAACTTCAAGCACAAGAAAAATTGCTTAGTGGTTTATCTAATACTGTTGTTGATATCGGTAATGATGTAAACAAACTTGGAGATAAAATTACCCAGTTAGAACAAAATGAAGAAATAACAACTGAACAATCTGAAACATTAAGAGAATGTGCAGAAAAAAGAGTTGTTGAAATTTTAGGTAACGATGCTCTTGAAAGAAAAAAATATTTCACAATTTTTGTAAGACGTTTATATAAAGACACAAAAAGTAATGCTGGACTTGGTTCTAAAATTGACAGAACAAGAAAAGGTAATTTCCAAAGATGTATTGATTATATTGAAGCATGGATTCCTAGTTGCGGATGTGCAGAATTAAGAGCAAAAGCAGATGCTAATGCAAAAGCTCGTTTAGAGGCAAGAGAACTAGGTTATACAGATTAGTCGAGGTGATAACTTGCCTAATTATGTAAAGATACCACGAGAAATAATATATGGCAAAGACATTGGTGATAAGCGAGTAATCCTATTTTCTTATCTATGTTCTCGTAGGGCATTGGATGATACAGTGGCATTCAGTATTTCAGAACTGTGCTACTGGTCATATCTGAAACCAAACTTCCATGATGGGAAAATCAATCATAAATATCTTGAAGTGCTAGAATTGCTCTCTCACTATGGATATTTCGTTGATTGTCCAGATTTCGAGAAACTTGCAAAAGAGAAAAAGAACTCAACAGATTATTACAATATCAAAATCAATATAGGGAAATTTGATGTACCTGATAATTTCGGAATTATCTATTTTGATGAGTTAGCGAAAATACTGAATTACAAAACAGAATTAAAAAACAAGGATATCGATTTAAGCAGAATGTCATCTGCCTACATTCTACTACTGCTGTCCTACCTTCGAGTAAATATGAATCGAGATGTTACTAAACCACTATGTTGCTATCGCTTATACCAAAAAATTTCAGAAGACATTGGATTATCAGAACGTTACATATCACGAATTGTAGAAATATTAGATGTGATGAATATTGTCAAGCATCAAGAAGGAAAACGTACTCGTTATAACAAAACAGATAAAACTTATGGATTTATCACTGCACCAAAAGTATTCGCAGATTACAGAAAATATACAAAGGATAAATATGGAAACTCGACAATAGATACATCTTACGACTATACGAAAGAAATAGAAAAACAAATTTTAGAATTAAATTCTTCTTAGTAATGGAGAAATAATATATGACTCACCAATCACCAAATCACTCAAAGGAGCGATAACCATGAAAACAAAAACAATCATAAAACACAAAATTAAAACGAAAAGGAGAAACAATTTAAAGAATGAACGATTTTTATTCAACAGGAACTTACAAACATGACCCAACTACATTTGGAGGATTAATTTACGAATTTGATTTTAACACAGACTTTAGAGTAAAAAATGAAAAGTCATCTCCTATTGCATCGAGAATAATGGCAGATATGAAATTTGATAAACAATGCAGATTATTAGCACAAAGTAGAGAACGAAATAAAAATAATGTGCAAATTAAAACATCTGTAGAAAGATATAGAAAGAAAAGAGAAGAAAATAAATGACAAAACTTAAATATGAAAAATACAACAACTCAAACAATGTAATCACAATTGACTTACATAACGGATATTCTGTAATTGCCGTATCAGGATATAGCATTGAAAGAGAATTATATACTACTACCCTATTCTTAAAAGCAAATAGTATCGACAAATGGAAACTTATTGAAAAGGCAGAAAATTTAGAATTTCATGCGACTAATCAGACAATAAATATGGCAATTCTAAAAACTGCAAGCAAATATTTGGAAGAAGGATTTTTCGATTATTACATTAAACGTTATGAATATGAGCAGAAATGCTTTGATAAAGGTAATGAGTATTTTGAAAACAAAAGTTATCTTTTAGAGGATGATGGCAAATGATTAGAGAAGTAGATTATAAGTATTTCAACAAAGCTTATGAAGTCGCCAAAATTTCAGATTATCCAAAAATTCATGTTGGATGTGTTGCAGTTTATCAGAATGCAATCATTGGTATTGGGTGCAATAGCAACAAAACTCATCCACGACAGAAATACTACAACAGATATCGTGAGCAGTCAGACAAGTTATTGCCAAAATTACATGCAGAAATCAATTGTCTGAATCAACTGAAGGGATTAGACGTTAATTTTGAAAAAGTGAAACTGTACATTTATCGCATTGGGAACGACAGGAAGTTTCGTTTAGCTCGTCCGTGTGCTAGTTGTATGGCAGTAATTAAAGATATTGGTATAAAAAACATCTACTACACTTCCGATGATGGATTTGTATATGAGAAGTTAAGCGGAGGTTTAATATAATGGCTTGCGAATTTTGCAGACGTGAATCTGGACATGACTTTCGTTGTCCTAATTATGTGCCACCAAATAATAGATACTACTGTTCTGTTTGTAAAGAGCCGATATTAAATGGAGAAGAATATATTAGGAATGATGATGGCAGTTATGCTCATTGGGATTGTGTATGTTATGGACGTGAGTTAGTTAAGTTCTTAGGTTACGAAATTAAAGAAATGATGGAGGATACGGATGATTAGTAAACTGAAGATTTGGTTAGGAAAATTAATTCCTAAAGTACATAACTTACCACGATGTATTTACATCAACTGGCTTGGTTACGAATGGATTATTGAAAAGTAATAGAAAGGATAATGAATATATGGATATAAAATTAATTTGTGACACAATTATTGCAGTGACTGTGATTATCGCATTTGCATATGTGATAACACATTAAATAGAAATTTTATTGGCATAACTTTGTTGGCGCAAAGGTCAATGGATTTAGAGAAGTAATTATTACAAACATAACGCAAGATTTTTAAATCTTATTATTTCACATTATTAAAAATTGAATACAAAGGAGTGATGATTATAGGTCATATTAACAAAAGCCAAGAGTGGTTTGAAGAAAAAGTACAAAATTATCATGGCAATAAAGTTGATGTATTGAGCAAATATAATGGTTCTGAAAAACCTATTGATGTTGTATATCACTGTGAATTACATGGTGACACATATACCACTCTCAACGCAAAGAATATTTGTAAACCTTATTTCTTACCATGTAAAAAGTGTCAATCAATCAGAAAATCTGAATCTGCGAAGAAAACAAATAAGAAAGATAAGGAATTTTATTACAACAGATTGGTTGATTATTGTAAGGAACATGGTGGTTACGTTTTAGAAAAAGAATGGACAAGGGCTAAAGATACTTACCATTTCAAATGTGCCAATCCTGACCACCCTATCTTTGAAACAACAGCAGATGCTTTATATAGTGGTGAGCATTGGTGTCCATATTGTTCTGGTCGTGCAGGTGATTTTGAGACAGAGTTGGCTGAAATCTGCAAATCAAAAGATGGAGAATTATTGAGTGAATACACTGACGCTTCTACTCGTGTCACCATTAAATGCAACAAACACAACTACATTTGGAATATGTTGCCTGGAAATATCAAGAAAGGTCGTTGGTGCCCTATTTGCAGTATGGGTTTTAACGAGAAAGTTGTGTGGGATTATTTCAAGAATATGCAGTGTAATGTTCAGATTCAATACAGTTTTGATGACTTAGTTGGTGAAAATAACGAGAAATTGAAATACGACTTCGCAGTTTTAGATAGTAACGATAATCTCATTTATCTTGTAGAAGTCGATGATGAAGAACATAAAGATAGACACTTTGGTAATTCACCAAGACAGATACAACGTCAAAAGGCTTTTGAGAGAGACAGAATTAAGGATGATTATTGCAAAACTCATAATATCCCACTCTATCGTATGGAAGTACCTTTTCGTGGCAATAAGAAATGGGCTTATGAAGATTATTACAGATATATCAATACAGAATTGAAACACATTGTTAATTTATCAAGATAAAATGGAGGAAAGAATTTATGGCATTGGAGAATCAAATAAATCTTTATTCTGTTGATACTGGTAATTTTTATACAAAAAAGGAACGAGTATTACATAATAAGAATGCAAAAATCAGAGCAGAACGAAAAATTATTGCTGAAAAAATTAAGGAATTGAATGACAAACTTCTTGAGTTTGGTTATCTGAAAAAGGATTTACAGAAAGTATCGCATGAAAATATTGATGAGATTTCTATTAAAATTATTGATGGAACTTACAATTATTTATGTGAATATATTGAACTTTGGCGAATAAAAAGATTGAAAACACAGTCGGCTGACGCATTAAAGGATAAGTTATTATTACTACTATCCAATAAAGTAAAAGCAAAAGAATCTGTAAATGTAACCAAAAGAAAAAATTATATATACCCAATTAGGGTGTTGGATGAAAATACGGTGTCTGACAAAAATGTAATTTCGCTCTTTGAATCATCTTTAACAAGAATGATTGGTTTAAAAAAGGATGATTTTACGGAAGATATTATTGTAATTCAAGTATATTACTTTGATATTTTCAAGGATATTGCTTTTTATGGATTTACATATAAGGGCGAAAAATACAAATATTATACATCGTCAGCAGGTCAGATTCGCAAGAAAAAAGCGGTTTTCATTAGGGAGTCCGTATGGAATAAGTATGAAAAAGCCATTATGTGTGGACTAACTATTCCAAAGATAAACGAAAAGGGTGGAAATAATGTAAATAAGCACCTTGCTTATATGGCATTAACAAACTCCGCTACTGATGAATGGTCTGATTTTAATATCGACAGAACCATTGTAATTAACGATTTTGAAACTAATGTATTTGGTGAGTATGATTTGATAGATGATGCTGATTATTCTATTAAAAGAACAAAAGGTGAAGTTCCAATTGCTCACACAGATGGTGCAGGTATGGTTTTGTTTGGTAAGAATAGAATGTTTCGTGCTCCTTGGGTCAAGGGGTTATTAGGAGTATTTGATTTCAGAACTCTTATCTTGGAATGGCGTGAAAAATATCAAGACAACACCATTGGTATAATTAAAGATATTTACGGTAAAGAGCATGATATTATTGCAGAAAATATTTATGCCATTTTTACCAAGAGTCAGTTTAAGATGTATAAATACTATGATTCATGGGATGAGTATAAGGAATACTTCAAGAAATATAATTGTAAAGCTGGCGTTTGTAATGTAGAGGAAGAAAGAATCCCCAATTCAAGATTAAACTATCAAGAGTTACAAACATTGACTGAAATGACAGATGAAGAATTGTTTGAGATTGCAGTGCCATCTATAAACAAATTGAATAATCTCTGCTCTTCTATTTCTAGTATGCAGATGGCTTTTGGTGTAACTCCATACAATACAAATATGACACCTTTACAAGAAGCAGTTAGAATCTATCCAGATATTATGAATGACGCCTATTTTAAAGATGTTATCAAAGGTATTAAGGATAGTTTGATTAAGAAATATAAATCTGCAAAATTAGAGATTGAGGGTAAATATACATTCTTGTTGCCTGACTTCTACGCTGCTTGTGAATATTGGTTTTTAGGAAATGAAAATCCAGATGGATTATTAAGTGGTGAAGAAGTATGGTGTAGTTTGTTTAAGCACCGCAAAGAATTGGATTGTTTACGTTCCCCTCACTTATATAAAGAACACGCAATTAGAGAGAATTTGGCAAATACTGGTTCTGATGATAGAAAAGAACTTATATCAAAATGGTTTACAACGCAAGCAATTTACACAAGTTGCCATGATTTGATTAGCAAAATTCTTCAGTTTGATGTAGATGGCGACCACTCTCTTGTTATTGGAGATAAGAAAATAGTTGAGATTGCTAAGAGGTCAATGGAGGGTGTAGTACCTCTCTACTATAATATGCGAAAGGCAGAACCAACTGAATTAAATAATGTTAATATCTACAACGGTCTAAACGCAGCTTTCACAGGAAGTAATATTGGTGTTTATAGTAATAATATTACGAAGATATGGAATTCAGATATTTTTATCAATGGTACTGATGAAGATAAACAGAATGCTATTGATATAGTTAAGTTATTGTGTATGGAGAACAACTTCTGTATCGACTTCGCTAAAACCTTGTATAAACCAGAAAGACCAAAAGAAATTGATAAGGCGATTAGGGCGTTTACTGGTAAAAAAGTTCCATACTTCTTTATGTATGCAAAGGATAAAGACGAATCACAAGTGGAGAATATCAATAATAGTATTACTAATAAGTTAAATTCATTAATACCTAATCCAAGAATAAATACAAGGAAACTTGGACTGAAACCGATAGACTATAAGTATCTTATGCACGATGTCAACACAGAAATTGATGAACAGTTAATTGAAAAGTATACAGAACTCAATAATACATACCATTTTAAGATTTCCATGAAGGATGAATTTCAGAATAATTTACACCATCTTGCCTGTCAGATTAGAAATGAGTTATCGCAGTTTGGATATTCAGAAGTTGAAGTTACTGATATGTTGGTTAAATATCTTTATGAGAAGAAAAATCGTAAGATGAAAGAATTGTTATGGTTCTGCTATGGCAAGTATATTGTTGAGAATTTGAAACGTAACTATCCTATTCGCAAAACCAAAGTAGTTAAATGTGTAGATTGTGGCGAATGGTTTGAAGTTGAAGGAAATGATGGTATGACTTGTCGATGTGAAATTTGTTTAAAAGAATATAAACGTACAAGAGATAGAATAAGAAAACAAAAATACAGATTGTCCCACGAGGTTCAATGAAAAAATAGTCCACAATTCGTGGACTATGATTTTTAAAAATTAACCAAATAACCCATTGGTAGTGGTCGAAAGTTTTTCAAGCTACTATGGAAGACAACACAAAATAAGGAGATTTACAATGAGATTGTTATACATTTGGAAACAATGTTTGTCTACCGCAAATATTAGTACTAATGCAGTAGGAGGTGTTTTACACGGTAATAAATAAAGAACAAGTGATAAAAGAAGTTGCCAAGCGTGAAGGGATTCCACTTTCAACATTGCAGTCTGCATATTGGACGCTAGAGAATTATATTTTTGAAACTCTCTCTTCCGCTACTCCCACTGAAAAAATTGAATTAAAATTATTTAATGGTATCAGTATTGACTGTGAATATAAACACAGTAAAGAAATGATACATCCTGAATCTGGTGATTTATTTGAAACTAATGCAAAGATTTGGGCAAAACCTAGAATTACTAGGTATTATAATCGAAAATTAAATGGATATTTCGATGAATAGACATAGAATTTATCTTTTATAAAGTTCATACTCAGATGTCCTACGGGACTCTGGGTTTAATTAAATAACATCGAGAATTTATGAAAAACCTCTTTTTCATAAATCTTCTCCTCTCACATACAGATGGCGGTGCTTACATTCGTAGGTATCGTCATTTGTTTTCTAAAGCAATATGCTGGTGGTAAAGGTCGGATATCTTGCTGTCCCTCATAAGGATGGATAAACACAGTTCAACTCTGTGACTTCAGCAACTACTATCCCATCAAGGGAAATTTATACAGAAAGAAGTGAAAAATTATAATCTTAATTAACAAAGCAGAGATGAATTATCTTACAAAAATTCATGGTGTACCATTTGGAGAGAATGGCGTGTCTCGGACTCACGGTCATCATAAGCATTATTATCTATGTGCAAGTAGATATAATATGTCGTTGTTAAATGGATACAGAAAATCTTGTATCAGGTAAATCCGTAAAATGTTAGAAATTACGGATAATTATGAAAATTTAGTTGAAATTAAAGGAGATAATTTATATGGCAATTAGTCAGCTTAAAAAAACAAGAACAATCACAGATAAGGTAAGTGTTAAAGGTCAACTTTCAGAAGATGGTTCTAAGATTACATACTTAGACGAAGATAAAGTTGAACAGGAAATTACTGTCGCAGAATGTTTAAAAGCATTTGTTGGCGAGAATATTGATTTTACTGTTTCTCTAAAAACGGAAGGCGAACTGCCAGATGAAGAATAGGTGGTGTTTATTATAAATAGTCAAGCACTAAGACAACCAAATGAAACACCTAAAGCATATAGGATTCGCCTATATAAAAATCGTGAACTATATGGTTTAAAAAATCCAGAAATAGGTAAATTATGTAATGAAGCATTTGGTGTTGATTGGGACGAATCAGCACATCGTAAAAAAACAAAGAATTATCTTGATGGATATAATGATGCAAAAGAAGAATTGGGTACGGCAGACCAACAATTGCAGAATATGATTGATGAAAATAATCGTCTAAAAAGAGAAATTCAAAAAGAAAAACAGAAATTATCAGATGAACGTGTAGAATTTAACAGACAGATTAGACAAGAAGCTCGTAAAGAATCATATGTAGATATGGTTAAGAGAATTATCTGTGAAGATACTGAACCTGTGAATATTCCAGTATATTATACGTTGTTTAATAGTGAAACAGACTTACTTTGTCATCTCACGGATATTCACACAGGAATTGAAATAAATAATTGGAAGAATGTGTTCAACGAAGATGTGTTGAGACAGAGGATTGAAAAGTACACATCTGACATTCTTGATATTAGAGGATTACATCAGTCACAGAATTGTTATCTCATTATTGGAGAAATTCTATCAGGACTTATACATAGCAACTTGAGATTGCAGAACAATATGGATTTAATGGAACAGTTTAAATATGTTTCAGAATTAATTTCTGCTATGTTGGTTAGATTGGCAAATAATTTTAATCATATCTATGTGTATACAACACCTGGAAATCACTCTCGTATCTCACCTAAAAAAGAAGATTCTTTGGACGGCGAGAATATGGACGTACTTTTACCATTTTATTTAAAAGCAAGATTACAGAATGTAGACAATGTGAGTATTTGTGATAATACTATTGAACCAGAAATTGCAATGTTTAATATTCGTGGAAATAATGTATTTTCTGCACATGGACATAAGGATAGTCCTGCTAATGTGGTACAGAATTTTACAATGATGTTTGGAATTAAGCCAGATATTGTTTTACTTGGGCACAGACATACAAATGGTTTAACTACTGTTTATGACACCAAAGTTATAGAAAGTGGTTGCGTTTCTGGCAGCGATGCTTACGCAGTTTCTATTAGAAAGACAAATAAACCTGAACAAACTGTATCCGTTATTGGAGAAAATGGTTTGATTTGTCTTTATGATATTAAATTGGACTAAGTAACACAGAATTTAAAAAGTAACATAAACAATGTTACTATCTAAAAATAATGTTATTAAGACAAAGTAGACTGTGTACGAGCGACACAGTTTTTATTATTTTATGCATAAGTGAACTATGGAGAATAGGGCTACTCTTCTACTTTTGAGTAGTCCGATTTGAGGGAACGGCATGGTGTCACTGCTATGTCGTATGACATAATTTGCAACTAAAAACGGTTGCATTTACAAAAAGCAATCAAATATGGTTGCATTTCAAAGACCAGAATCCGACTGGTTATTAATAAACGGAAATAGCTTCGGTTATTTGACTAATGAAGTCATAAAACACATGTGTTGGAGTGTAGTGTTGTACTACTCTCCTATTATTTTGTAATTCGGGAAATATGATGAATAGCCGAAAATAGTTGAAAATTAAGGAGATTAAAATACATGAACAGAACAGAACTTATTACAGAAATGAGTCAGAAAACTGGTATTACAAAGAAAGATACAGAAGCATCATTAGTTGCTTTTATGGATACAGTAATGGAAACACTTGCAAGTGGAGAAAAAGTAGGACTCGTAGGATTTGGAACATTCGAAGTAAGTGAACGTGCAGAAAGAGAAGGTATTAATCCTCAAACAAAAGAACGTATTTTACTTCCTAGTTCAAAATCTCCAAAATTCAAAGCAAGTAAAGCATTCAAAGATTTATTAAACAAATAAAGGATATCTTATGTTCGTTTGTAAAAGTAAGCGGTTAGCAAATTATTTAATTGAAAATGGCAATCCAGTCATTAGGATTGATACAGACCAGAAGTCAAAAGGATTTCTGGTCTTTTTGTTTGAAAAGAATGAATTGTTAAGTAGAAATTTAAAAAAATGGAAAGTTGATAAAGATACTTATCTTATTTCTTAAAAAATATGTTACGAAGGAGTTGTTATTAAATGGGTAAAAATAATAAACCATATAACATTGAATATGTAAGAGAAAAATTTAAACAGAAAAATTATACTTTAATTTCTACAGAATATAAAAATGTAAATACAAAATTAGAGTTTATTTGTAACAACCACGAGGAGTTAGGAATTCAAAGAGCTACTTTTCTATCAATTTTGAATAGTAATCATAATTGCAAGGCATGTTCCAAAGAACATCGTATTAAGACGTGGCATGAAAAAAGAAATTTAATTCCTATCACAGAAAACGATTTTTTTAAAAAGCACTTTGAAAATTATAAACAAAAATTGTTTGATTGCGTTGGAACAGAGTATGAATTGATTAATGTTTTTAAAAAGAATAAAAGAACTTATATGACATTGAAGCATGTTGTATGTGAAAACATTTACGATGTTAATGTGTACAAATTCTTTTCGTCTGGTCATAGATGTCCAAATAAGGAATGTAATTCAAAAAGGCGAAGTTTGGCTTATATGAAACCAATTTCAAAACTAAAGGAAGACATATTTAATTTGGTTGGTGATGAGTATGAGTTAATTGGCGAGTATAGTGGAACAAATAACAATGCCACATTTTATCATAAAGTATGTAAAAACACTTTTCAGAAAACACCACATAATTTTTTAGCAGGTCAAAGATGTCCTCATTGTGTATTTCCTACCGTGGGTGAGCAAAGAATTATAAATTATTTAGAATGCATTAAAGAAAAATACACTTTCCAAAAATCGTATGATGATTTAACAGGAATAAATGGTGGATTGTTGTCTTATGATTTATTTTTAGATGATAGAAATATGTTGATTGAATACCAAGGTCAATTTCATGATGGCACCGCTTTTAAAAATGATGATTTTAAATTTTACAGACAACAAGAGCACGATAAACGTAAAAGACAATATGCAAAAGACCACAATATTAAATTACTAGAGATTTGGTATTGGGATTTTGAAAATATAGAAAAAATTTTAGCAAAAGAATTAGGTCTATTAGTAGCTTAATTCTTTTTATTTGGAGGAATTGAACAAGAATGTTTTATAATTTTAAATCAGACGAATTAATTCAAGATATAATTTTAGATAATCTCCGCTCTCTCATCTCTGATATTAAAGATGAATATTATAATCTACATAGATATGAAACATTAGCAATCTATGCACCATCTTATATTGCGAAAGAAATTTTAAGTAGAATTCTTGAAAATGACAAAGAAAATGATGAATCTGAATTTTGGGTACATGAAGATTCTGACGTTTTCTTGTTATATAACGATTATGAAGAAGTAGTCATTACCATTGGATATGATGGCATGATTTCTGTTGAATCAGCGAGAACAAACGATGGTCGTATTTTACGTTCAGAGTCTGTACTTAGCTATGTATATGACGAGCTTCCACAAAAAGATGTTAAAAAGATTTCAAATAATGAATTTTCTGTATTAGTTTTTGGATTCAAGGACGAATGCGAAGATACAGAATCTTATGACAAAGAATGTTGTGAAAATTGTCATGGATGTGAAGAATATTGTGCAGAATGTGACGTTTGCGGATGCGAAGACTATCATTGTGATGATACAAATGATGAGTGTAAAGAATTAGTGAAATCGAAAGATGAAGATAAAACGGATGTTGCAGTAAAATCGGATGAACAGTTTTTTGTGAACGGAAAGTCTGTTAGTAAGGACGAGTATGAGAAATTAAGCAAAGAATTTAATAAAAAGATGGAAGAAACTTTTGAGAATTTCAGTACTTGGAGTTTATTCACAGATAGATTGCTGAGAAATTTTTGGTAATTAAATAAAGATTGTGAAGAGGGCTTGTGTAGTTTTACATGAGTTCTCTTTTTTTGTTTGTCTGTGACACAGACAGATTATTGCTTTTCTTACGAAAATCAACAATCTCTTGCACTCACCTATCGGCGAGGCAAGAAATAAAACAAATGTATAGGAGAATAATCAAATGAACGATAAAAAGATAAAAACTGTTTTTAGCCAAAAATTGGCAGGTTATTTAATGATGAAAGGTTTTGTTCTAGTTGGAATGGAACAAGGTAGGAATAATTCTGGTAAGAATGTATTTTATTTTAATAATTCTGATGAATTGAAGTTGTCTATGATTGAATACAAAACTTCTATTCTGAAAGGTTAAATACGGTTCTTACAAATGAAAACTACAAATGGAAAACAAGAACGAATCCGTGTTGGAACTATCGTTGATGAATACGGAGAAATACTTAATGAAATTTACGAGGGCGACAAAATTGTACGTCCAAATCAAGATGAATATAAAAGAACTCACATTATTGGTTTTAAGAAAAAGGAGGCGTTTGTCAAAGTGTTTGTGCATCCTATTACGGCTCTATTTAAAGAACTGCCAACAAAGGAATATGCTGTCACTATGGCACTTATGCCTTTTATTTCATATAATGATGGGATTTTAAGATATAATGGCAAAATAGTTGATGGCAAAACTATAAGTGATGTATTGGGTGAAAATTATGATACATTTAAAAGAATTATCACTTCTCTTGTTAAAAAACAGATTCTTGGAAAGGTAGAACGTCCATCTGATACATATGCGAACAAGACAAAGAAATGTCTAGTTGTTAATCCTTATATCTTCCTAAGAGGTCAAGATATCGAAAAGGATATTGTAGAAATGTTTAGTGGAAGTAAATGGGTTAATGTTGAGGATTAATTAGTATAGAATAAGAATGAATAACTACGCAAAAGCATTGTAAATCCAATGAATTTTGCATTATATAAGTGGGGAAATATACACATTTAAACTCTAAAAGGTGGGATTTATTCCACTTATTTTCGTAAATATTAAAGTTTCAGAGAACTTGTAATTAATAACAAGTTCTCTTTTTGCTTTTTAGAACGAAAGGAAGTGATAATTAGTGGCAGAACGAAGTAAACGCATTTGTATGTATGATGAAGAAAAATTAAAACAAGTAAATCCTGAAAATATGAAATTGTTTCAAAAGTATCAAGTAGATATGTCTATTAGAGATTTATCACCAAATTCTATCAGTGGTTACACAAGCGACCTCTACCAGTGGTTTATATATCTACATGATAATCAGTTTAATCTATCTGTATTGGAAGTTACAGACGATGACCTTAATGAATATTTTTTCTTTAGGAAACAAGAAGGTAATAATGTAGCACGACAGAGACGTGTAATGTCTTCTATCTCTGCTTTCTATAAGTTTTTAAGAAAGAAGAAACTTATTAAGGAATCCCCTACTGAATTTTTAGAAAGACCAAAACAAGGGCAACCTATTGTAAAGCAGACTTTCTTAAATGTTGAGCAAGTAGAAAAGTTACGTGAGAAACTTACTGAATATGGTGATACGCAGTTACAAGCATATATTTTCTTTGGTTTATCTACTATGGCAAGAGTAAATGCTATGGCTCATCTTAGATGGGAACAAGTAGATTTTGATGAGAGAATGTGTACAGATGTTCTCGAAAAAGAGGGAAAAATTGTGACTTTATATTTCTCAACTGAGGTAGAAGAACTTTTGAGAAAAATGAAAGCAGAAAGAGAAGAAAAAGGTATAGATGATTATGGTTGGGTTTGGGTGACGCCTTATACCAATGCAGAGACTTGTGTAAATAATTGTACTCTGAATGATTGGTGTAAGAAAGCTGGTTCTATGATTGGCGTACCTAGTTTACATAACCATGACCTACGCCACTCAGGTAGTAATATACTCAAGGAATTAGGCATGGATATCCAAGACATTGCAGAACTACTCCATCACGAATCGACCGAAACCACGATTCGACATTATCTCACTTCTAATAAAAAGAAAATTAAGGATAATAAAGATAAGTTCACTTTCTAAAGTCTTTAGAACTCCAATTCTAAGGTAGTTTCACTATTCCGTCAACTTTCACTCTCACAGTGAAACCAACAAAAATAATGAAACATTGCTCTTTACGAGCCGTATATAAATCATTTTTGGTAGGCATGAGCATGGGATGAGCCTTTAAATTAGACCAAATTTGTGAGTTCACAAAGCGAGTCTGAGCCAAAAATATAATAAGTAAGCATAAATGTTTACCTACGGGTATTCATTTTAACAAACTGGTGATGCGCACACCAATGTCAAGCTAGTTAGTGCTTTATGCTTGCATTATCGTAATAAGAAAGTAAATCGGCATGGTTGACACCGATTAGGTATTGAGATGTACCCACGAGGTTAAAGTAAAAACCAATGAAAAATTATATGTAAACAAGTTTACAAATAAGTTCACTGTTGCGAATACGTGGCAGAGAGCAAAGTAATCTCTTGGGAGGAAAGTGTGAATAATATATCAATTACAAAGAAAATAACTATTTAAGTTTGGACGCTAAATAGTTGTATCTAATCAAAAACCAAAGTGTTTTGTAAGGACGGCGTTGCGACGGTGTTCTAGTTTTCGGAGTGAAATTCATACTGTATTGTTCTCGGACATGCAAGCGTTATAGTCGCATTCGTAGTTTGTAGGTGTAATCTTGGAGAATTTCGTTTGGAACATATCTAAAACCTTCAATGATAATGACTGAAATCATAATAAGTATATTCTAACTTTAGAAATAGAAAGAAGTCCGTCTCCATCTACGTTAAAGATGAGAATTAGCGAATGAATGCTGTGCGTTCTGTGGGATAAGACACATAAAACCTTATTAAGTGGACTCTACTTCGGAGTCCTAAAATATGAGAAGAATAATGAAAATAACCGTATTTATTACGGTTGAAAGCCACTGTCTTTGGATGGTGGCTTTTGTTAATTTGAATACAATACCGACTTTCTTAGTCGGTTTTATTATGTGAAAATCGACAAATAAAAAAAAGAAAGTGAGGATTTAAATATGATTACATTAAATAAATATTCAGACCGTCCAAATCGTTCTTATATGGAATTATATGGTCTTTCAACAGATGAAAAACCTATAAAAAAGTTTGAAGGTACATTCATCGGAAATGCTTCTATTTTTTATTGTATGGATAGCAAAAAAACTTTTATCTACGATGAAGAAAACCATAAATGGTTGGAGGTGTAAGCAATGGATATTTTAACTTTAGCAGTGGCTAAAAATTCTGCATCTTCTACACCTGGTCAAAAAGGAGACACAGGAAATGGCATTAAATCTACGGTTATGAATGATGACTATACACTGACAATTGAATTTACAGATGGCACATCTTATACTACACCAAGTATTCAAGGTGAAAAAGGTGATAAGGGTGATAAGGGTGACACTGGTGCTTCTGGTAAAAATGGTGCTAATGGTTCAAATGGTGTTGATGGAAAATCCATAACTGCTATTTCATTAGTCAAAGACGAAACTGGTGCTATTGTTAGTGGTACTGCTACTTTGAGTGATGACAGTACTATTGAAATTAGTATTACTACTACATAGCATTGAAAGAAGGATTTTATGGAGAGTGGGTGAAGGTCTACTCTCCTATTTATATGGGAAGGGTCTTGTGTGATTGTAAGGCTCTTTTTGTATGAAGAAATGGAGAAGTAAATTATATAGCTGATTAAGAGGATTGTAATTCGTGTCGTTGCGAATGGTCGGAATTTTGAGTAGAAGACACAAGAAAGTCGCGAGTCTTGTGAGTTGGTAATCGCTCACGCCACTCTTCTACTCTATTTATAAGATTGTGAGCGAGAAAGTGAGCAAAATAAAAATGAGTAGAAAGAAAACTCAAGAAGAATTTGAACAAGAAGTTCATGAAAAGACTAACGGTGAATATGTGGTTGTTGATACATATATAAATAATCGTACAAAGATATGGTTTTATCATATTCCATGTGGGCATTATAAACATGTACAACCAAATCATGTATTAAACAATCAAGCATGTAAAGAATGTGGTATGCGAAATTGGGCTGATACCAGAATTAAAACACATGATGAATTTGTCAAAGATTTATACGATATGTTTGGTGACGAATATACAGTACTTTCGAGATATACGCATAGTAAAGAACCAATAAATGTTAAGCATAATATTTGTGGTTACTCTTGGACTACTACACCAAATCCATTATTAAAAGGTCATGGATGCCCATATTGTGCAAACAGAAAATCTAAAGGTGAGAAATTTATTGAAGATTATTTAAGAGATATATTACATATTCAGTTTGAAACACAGAAAAAATATGACGGTTTGTTGGGTTTGAAGAATGGTCAATTATCTTATGATTTTTATTTACCAGATTATAACTTACTTATTGAATATCAAGGTGAATTCCATGACGGAACTGCTAATCAACAAACAGATATAGATTTTCAAAAGCAACAAATTCATGACAAATTAAAAAGAAATTATGCAAAAGAACACAATATTGATTTATTGGAAATTTGGTATTGGGATTTTGAAAATATTGATAAAATTTTAGAAAGTCGACTGTTAAAACAGTCGGCTTAATTTATTGTAAAAATAGTTGAAACAGGAGGTGCTTATGGCACGACCAAAATTAGAACAGACGCAAAAAGCCATAAGTGCGTCTACAAAAATTAATGCTAAGAAAAAGGTATCTATTGATACCGAGAAAACTGAAAAGGAAACATACAAATGTTGGTGTTGTGGTCATGAATATACGAAACTTCAAGGCAACTTCACTCCTACTAATTTTCCGTTATTTAAACATTATGGATTTTATCCTGTATGTAAAAAATGTACAGATAAATTTTATCCTGAAATGATTTCTTTTTTTGATGGCTCAGAAGAAAAAGCTATTGAATTTATTTGTATGATGTATGGTCTTTATTTTCATGAATCACCATTATCTGCAAGCAGAAAAATTAGTGAGCATAGAAGCCGTATTCATACTTATACAAGTAAAATACAGATTAAGCCTTGGATTGGTTTATCTTGGTTAGATACATTGAAAGAGAGATTCAATAAATCAGATAGAACCATTGAAAACCCTGATGATATTGAAGAAAGTGATGCACAATACAAACTTACTCCTAAAATGATTAAGTTTTGGGGTTCTGGTTATGAACCAAAGGTATATCCTACCTTACAAGGTTATTATGATGAATTGCTAAAACTATGTGCAGAGAAACCAGATGTTAAAAAGCAAAAGATGATGAAAAATCTTTGTCTTTTGGAATATCAGATGCAAGTAAATATTCAGGCTGGTAAAGATATTGGTACTCTTTCCAATTCTTATAAAGCAATGTTTGAAGCTGCCGAATTGAAGGTTGAAAATGCTGATACAAGTAACGACTCATTTGGAAAGTGGATTATGGATATAGAACGCTTCTCTCCTGCTGAATATTACAAAGATAAAAAGAAATATCATGATTTCTTTGGAATTGTTGAATACATAGAAAGATTTATGTTTAGACCTTTGAAGAATCTTGTATTTGGAGAAAAGGAAAAAGAAAAAGAATACTGGATTAACGAGGATGGTGATTGATTATGGACAATTACCAAAAAAATGTATACAAAAAATTCCCTACTCATTCATGGTTATCTAATAAAGCAAATTATGAAAGAATTGTTGATTGGATAACTTTCTATCGCAGGAATATTCCAGTTTTCGTAGAGCATTATTTGAATATACCTTTACATTGGTATCAAATTATTTGGCTATATCTGCTGAATATGTATATTTCTGTTGTAATTATAGCAGGACGAGCAAGTGCAAAATCTTTTGTTATCGCTATCTTTTCTTGTGCCAAGGCAATTTTGTATCCGAATACAAAAGTGGTTGTGGCATCTGGCTCAAAAAAACAGGCTTCACTTATCGTAAAAGAGAAAATTCAAAAAGAATTGATGCCTAAATCAGAAAATCTCAGACGTGAAATAAAAACAATTAAAACAAGTGCAAATGATATCGAAGTAATTTTTCATAACGGAAGCAGTATAGTTGTTGTTGTTGCTGGAGAAGGGGCACTCGGATACAGAAGTACGGTTCTAATTTTTGAAGAATTTAAGCGTATTGATAAGTATGTTGTAGACAAGGTTTTAAAGCCTTTCCAAATGGCAAGACCTGCACAATATAGAACTAATGAAGAATGTGAACAATATGGAGTTAAATATCGTGAAAATGATGAATTCTTAGAAGAAGCTGTAAATATATATATTAGTTCTGCTGCTCCTACTTCACACTGGATGGGTAAATTACTAAAGGAAACCATCAAAAGTAAGTATAGAGATAATACATCTTGTATGCTTGCAACAGACTATTCTATCGCTCTTAAACACGCAATTAAAACTAGGGCGCAGTTAATAGAAGCAAAAAGAACAACCGACCCTATTACATGGCGTGAAGAATATGAAAATGAAATGCTTCGTGAAGGAGCAAATGCTTATTTTACATATGGTTTATTAACTAAGAATCAAGTTAATAAAAAGGCTATTTATCCTAGAAGGTATGAAGATGTAAGAAATAAACATAAGAATCCATATGCTGTCTCAAAACAGAATGGAGAAATTCGTGTTCTTGCATGTGATATGGCTTTTATTGAAAGAGCAAATAAAAATGACAATTCTTGTTTTACTCTAATTAGAGCATTACCTGAAAGTATCACTTATACTTCTGAAAGTATAGATGGTAAAAGTATTGAAGTAAAAAATGGTTATCGAAGAATTGTTCCTTATATAGAAGCTAATCCAGGTAGTGATGTTGATAAACAAGCAATAAGAATTAAACAGTTATATTATGATATGGACTGTGATTATTTAGTTTTGGATACGAGAAATGGCGGATTGATGGTATATGACCGTCTTGCTAAGGTACTCTATGACTCAGATAGGGATTGCGAATACCCTGCATGGAAGTGTATTAATGACAAAGATATTGCTAACAGAGTTAACGTTGCAGGTGCTTTGGAAAATGTATTTGCAATCAATGCAAGCCAAAAATTAAATAATGATATTGCTATTGGTCTGAGAAGCGTTTTGGATTCACAAATGATGGAATTATTAATTTCAATTGACGAAGCTAGAGATATATTAGAAAACAATATTCCTGAATATATATCTGCACCAGATGCAGATACAATGATTTTCTACGAAAGACCTTATCTTGAAACACAAGCACTCATAAATGAAATGATGTCTTTGGAATACACAAGAAATGAACAAACTGGTGTAATTACATTGTATGAAACTGGAAGTAATACGAAAGACCGTTACGTAAGTCTTGCATATGGAAATCACCTGATAAGTTTACTTGAACAAGATTTGGTATCTGATTCAGACGACTATCAATTCACAACATTCATAAATTAAGAAAGGAGGCAACTTATGCCCGAAGAAGTAAAACGTAAGCGAGGGCGACCTCCTAAAAATAAACAAGAACCAGTAGTAGAAATAAACTCTTCTACTCCACTACAAAATGAATATTGTTCTTATAACAGTAATACGTCATTCTCAACTGCTTACATGAGCATTGGAATGACTATTTTTGATTTATACAGTCAAGAACAAATTTCAAACTTAGTAAAAGACCCAATTGGTAATAACGAATTACTTAGAGAAATTTCAAGAATTCTATATGGTTGCAACGGAACAGTTACAAATACCATTGATTATATGACTGCAATGCCAACATTGGACAAGGTATTAGTTCCGTATGGAAAAAGTAAACAGAAGAAACAAATGAATATTGATTTAGTTACTTCTGCTCTACGCACAATCAAAGATAAAGAATTTGTTAGAGATGCACTATATAAAGGTATGGTAGATGGAATTGCTTTCTATTATTTCGAAACAACAAATCGTCCATCTGTGCCAAGAAGTTATAGCGATTATGAAGTAGACTCAATTATTGAAATAAATGACTTTGGTATTAATGCATCTATTATTTCTCTTCCAACTGAATATTGCAGAATCGTTGGTATTAAAAATAGTTCTTATGTAATCGCATTTAATCTTGATTATTTCAAAGATTGCGAAGGGGAATCGCAAGAGAAAAAACTTCGTAAATTTCCAAAAGAAATTCGAGAAGCATTTGCTAAACGTGACGAAAATAACTCCTCAAAAAATTGGGTTACTTTAGACAATACAAAAACGATTGTACATAAAATCAGAAGTGCTAAAAATGAAAAATGGGGAAGACCTTTAGCGTTGGCTGCGATTAAAGATATTCTTTATAGTGATTATTTCACTGATACAAAGAGAAATGTTCTTGATGAAATTAATAATAGAATAATTTACGAAACATTTCCAGAAGGTCGTGATAAAGGTACTAGCGCATTAACGCAAAAACAACAGGAAAGTCAACATAATGCTGTAAAAGGTGCCGTCATGAATAAAAATAATCGTGGTGGTATTTCATTTTTCTCTGTTGCTGCTGGTACTAAAATTAATACATTAGATTCTTCTAATACTGATATTTTTGATTCTAAAAACGAAGAAAATCTTAACGATACTATTGCACTTGGTCTTGGTGTTGCTGGTGGTTTGTTGAATGGTTCTGGTAGTGGAAACTATTCAAGTCAGCAAAATAACCTTGAGCTATTAAGCGCACAGATTTTTCAATGGATTGAAAGTATTCAGTCAGAATTAAATAAATGTATCAATTTGAATATTATCAAAGATTCAAAGAATTATGTAGAAGTATATTATCTTCCTATTACTCATGTAAATAAGAAAAATATGGTTGGATATGCAAAAGAATTATATCTGCAAGGAAAAGGTAGTTTATCTTTATGGGCTTCCGCTTGTGGTATTCCATCTAATGTATTCTTTGCATTATTAGACCAAGAATTAGAAATGGACGTGGAAAATAAATATCCTGTCCATCAAACAAGTTACACGATGTCTAAGAAAGATAATAAAGGTGGTAGACCAGAATCTACTGATTCTACAAACCCTTCTACTGTTTCTACTAAAGCAAATGGTGGAAACAAACAGAAGAAACCAAGTACAAAATAAAGTTAGTTTGAGAGCGTCTTTTAGATGCTCTTTTTCTATATGAATAACCATTTAAAGGAGGATAACGCAATGAACAAAGTCCTCGAATTAAGTAGCAAATCGTCAAAAGGCGGTAGGCGAAAAATTAAGATGGTGTTGCTAACAATACATAATGAAGGAGAAAAAAATCTAAATGGTATTAGTTGGAAAGAAGAATATGTTCTAAACAACTTAGAATCTGCAAAAGGAATACCTATCTGTGCAAGTTTTCTTAACGAAGAAAAAGATGAACCTTTAGGTCATGGGTATACAGATACTGTAGAAATTGGTGACGGAAAATCAGAACCTTTATTCAATGATTCTGAATGTTGTGGCGTTATAGAAGATGCGAAAATTGAAGATTTAGAAATCAATGGTGAAATCAAAAGAGTTCTAGTTGGATATGGTGTTCTTTTTTATCAAAGATATAAAAACTTCTGTGATTATGTTAAAGAACAGATAAAAATTTCGGAAGTTAAGTCTTCGATTGAAATTGTAGGCAAAGACGGTGGTTCAATTGTATACGATGGCGGTTACAACGAAGATATGAGATACCCTCAGATTTTCGACTTTTCTGCTACTGCTATTCTTGGAATAAAAGAAGCAGATGAAAATTGTTATGTTTTAGAAGTAGCACAAGCAAACCAAAATAAGGAGGAACAAAATAACATGGATGAAAAAATGTTACAGGGATTTGTTTCTGAAATTAAGCAGGTAATTAGTGAAACAAATTCAAAAAATGAAGAACTTGGTAAAACTATCGCTGAGTTAAATGAAGTAATTGCTGATAAAGACAATACTATCGCTGAACTCAATGCAAGTTCCGAAGAATTAAAAACTGCTTTAGAGAAAGCACAGGAAGATCATCAGGAAATCTGGAAGAAAGAAGATGAACTGTATAACGAAATCAAAGAATTGAAGAAACAGCTTGCAGAAGCACAGGCTAAAGAACGTGTCGGTGAAATGAACTCTGCTATTGCTGATTTCTCTGATGAAGAAAAAGAATATGCAAAAGCTGAAATTGATGCGTTTACTGCTGACCCAATTAATTGTGAAATCAACTCTGTTGTAAACAAAATTTGGGAAGGTATTGGTAAGAAAGCTAAAGAAGACGCAAAAGTTATTGCTGAACAGAACTCAGCTGACAATGTTGAAGTTGATGACATTTTCGCAGAAGTAAGTGAAATTAATTCTGCTGACGATGATGATTCTATTTTTTAATGAAAGTGAGGACTACTAATTATGATTAAATGTGAAACATTAGGAATGCTCGATGTAGCAAAAAATAATCCAGTATTAAAGTCTGATAAAGACTTACCTAACTACTCTTTTATCGTTGATGATGAAGATACATATGTAGTTATGAATGAAATCAATGGCGATGAATCTTATGCAAAAGATGTTATTATCAAAGCAGGTGATTTCTTAAATGGTTTCAATGTTGAAGCTTGGAAATCTCAGAGACTTATTATTGATGCAAAACATATTGATGGCGAATTTGCAACTGTTTCTGCTGAAGGTACTGTTTTAGTTGTTGATGAAGCAACTGGCAAACTTAAAGTTGGCGAAGCTAATGGCGTACACTTTGTTGTTAAAGCTGTAACAAGACTTACAGAAGATGCTGTTATTGCAAAAGTTGTAGTAGCTTAATGAAAGGAAGGTATATGTAAATGAATACAACATTTGAATTAAACAACCTTAGAAAAGACTCTGATTCTTTTAACGGTAAATTTACACAGAAATCTCCTGTTGTAGAAATTTTCTCTGCAATGGTTAAGGGAGAAGAATTATCTAAATATGGTAAGAAAGCTGACAAAGCAGTTGCTTATATTAAAGAATTGAACTCAAAAGCAGAAATGGGTGATTTCTCTGCTATCGCTGAAATCAATACATTGAGACGTTTTATGCTTGAACCAGTTCTTATGGAAGAAATCAAATTACTTAGTGTATTTGGTACATACAAACCACTTGGTTTTGATGAAACTGTAGAACGTGAAGTTTACACACATGTTGGTGATAAATCTCGTATGCAGGCTGCTAACGGTGATGTAGTATTCCCAAAAATCGTAAAGGAAAAATATCAGGTTCCAACATTTATGGTATCTGGTGGTTACGAAGTAGACTACAGACGTGCTGCTTTAGGCGATATGTCTAAAGAAAACGAAGGTATGGAACAGGTTCGTATCGACATTAGAAATCGTGCTGCTCTTGCTGTACTTATAAAAGTTTACAATGCAATCAAAAATGCAACAGGTGTTAAATACATGGTTGAAGATGCTGGTCTTACAAAGACAAACTTAGACCGTGTACTTACACAGATTAGACGTGCTGGTAGACCTACATTTGTTGGTGATTATGCACTTCTTTCTCAGGTTACACCATTTGCAGGTTATGTTGGTGCAATTAATGGCAACACAATTACAGGAATCTCTGAAAAGATGTTAAATGAAATCAATGAAAATGGTATTCTTGGTATGTACAACGGTACTGTATTAAAAGAAATGCCAAATCAGTATGATTACACAACAATTCTTACAGATGAAAATGGTGATAAGAACTTTAAAACATTATTACCAGAAGGTCTTGGTTTCATTATTCCAACTGGTGCTAAGAGTCCAATCGCAACATGGACAAGAGGTGGTTTAACATCATTCACAGGTAATGACGTTAAGACAGGTAAGATTATGACAAGATTTGACCTTGAATGTGCTGTTGACGTTGCAAAGGGGCACGAGTTTGAAATCGGTCTTATCCACGATACAAATCTTGGTGAAATCGAATAATTAAATAAGCAATGAGTTATCGACCTTAATAGGGTCTTTTTTATTGCCCAAAAATAAATGAGGGTGGTTTAACTACTACCCTCTTCTATTGTGAGGTAAATATGGGAAACGAGTTATTTTATTGTTATTCCAAAGATTTGTATCATTTTATTATGAGTTTTCGTGAAAGATATGTTTCTAAAGGAATTAACAAAAATACAAACACGAAATATTATTCGTTCAATAAGTCTGAGCGATTAGACAAAATCATTGAATTATATAACAGTGTAAAACATTCAATTTAATTGATATGAATATTTTAGTTGATAAGGAGTTTTGAGAATGGCTGAAACACAGGAAAAAGCATTAAATTTAGAAGAAAAAGTTACTGTAAGAAATCTTGCTGGATGGACTGTTGGTTTTGCAAGATTAGCTGAAATGCATGGAGATGTTTCTATTCCACCAGAAGGAACTGCTCGTTTAAGCAGAAATGAAATTATCATGCAGACACAGAATGGTAACAGATTATTCACTGGAACTGATACAAGAGGTTCACATGCAACCGTCTTTATTGAAGATAAAGCAACTCGTATTGAAGTTGATTTTGAATCAGAAGATGGAAAAGTAAAACAGGATATTTTAACAGATGATAAAGTAAAATATCTTTTTGGTTTAAAGACTGATAAATCTTTCGAGGAAAATCTTAGAAAGACTGTTATTACAAGAGCAGAAAAATATGCAATTGTAAAAATGATTAAAAGACTGAAATTCGATAATTATTCAAAGATGAAAATCGTTGAAAATTATACAGGATATAAATTCGACTAAGGAAGGTGAATGGTATGAAAAATACATCTGCATCTGAAATAATTGAATTTTTCGAATCTTCATTTGCTGATAAACATGTCATACCTCTTGACCTTGAATTAGTATGGCTAAAAAAAGCAATTGGAAGATATAGTACAGAACTCACAGAGTTAACATTTGATGAAGAAACATTGAAATTTAATTGTGTACTTGATATGTATGTTAAAGATACTCTTGCTCAAATGATGAAAAAATTCTACCAAGAAAGAGAATTGTCAAAAGTAAATAAACGTATATCAATTGTTGGTAAAGAAATAAGTATTGACGGTTCAGGCAATTCGAAAACTGCAACAAGAAATGAATTGAATTATATAGTTTCAGAAGTCACTGATATGGTAGAAAATCAGAAACCTACTGCTTATGTATAGGAGGTGTTTGTTATAAAAGAATGGTATTTAATTACACCTGATACACGCCCTAATGTTACAAGCGGTTTTGGAAATGAAGCTTTTGTTGATTATAAGGATGATGCTTTTGCAGAAGTTTTAACTACTGATATTGCAGATGACTTAATTCTATATAATTATGATTTATCAAAATCAGTAGAGCTAAGAGGTGTTATACAAGGAAACATTGCCGATACTCAGCTAAAATCAATGGAGAGAACTGTTCTTGTACCTATTGGAACTTTACATAGTGGTGATTACATATTCTTCGAAGATGAATATTGGATTGTCGATGGTAGACCTGGTAATAACAAAACCTATGAAAAAGCTACATTAAAAGAATGTCAATATAAACTTAAATGGCAAAAAAATGATGGTACTGTAATTGAAAGATGGGCGAATTTTGCCTCCGCTTCTAAATATGATATCGGTGAGACAAATGATAAAACCATAATTCTTACCTCTAATAATCTTACCGTCATTATGCCAAATGATAAAGATAGTATGACTATTGATGGAAAACGTGTATTTATTGACACATCAGATATTCCAGAAAAAGTGTTTAAAATTACACGTAATGATGATGTGTTATTCTTACATGGTAGTCATGGCGGTACTCTAAATTTGATTGCAGATAAAACTGAATTAAATTTGGAAACAGACAGACAAGATTTAGGTTTGTGTAATTATATCGAAGTTAGTGACTCCCCATCAACCCCATCCGAAAATCCCGATGAAACGACAGATTTAAGTGCTGTGATTTCAGGTAGCTCAAATCTTAGAATTGGTATTCAACGTAATTATACTGCCACTATTACAGATTCGGATGGTAATGTCGTACAGTGGAATGATTCATATTCTTGGAATGTAGTAAGTGATTTTGAGGTTGGTCAAGAAGTTGATGACAACACAATTAAATTACTTGTTGATAATGAAGACTACGTAAGTAGTCTTATTTTATTGCAGATAATCAAAGATGGACAGACACTCACAGAACTTGAAGTAACGGTTATAGATAGTTTTTAGGAGGTGACTTATGAGCGAAGGTTCTATTTTAAAAGACATGGGTTCTTATAAAAACACTCTCCTATCTTACTTTATCAATTCAGAAGAAATCTGTGAGTTGATGTTTAATAAGAAACCATATACAGAGGAAGATGTAGATAATTTAATTTATTCTCAAATCTTTCCTTATTTATATGTAGATGATACACAAGATGAAGTTTTACCTTATTTGTGTATAGAAGTTAGTGTTCCAAGAATTCCGACAGGAACTATTAAAGATATAAAACTTATTATTTGGGCTTATTGTCATAAAGATGGGATGAAATACTCTAAAAAAGGATATTCGGGGACTAAGGCAGACATTCTTGCAGACATGGTAGAACGTGTATTAAGAGAATCAAATAAATTTGGTATTGGTAAATTACAGTTGATGTCTTGCGAACATTTCTTTCCAAACAATAAATATTACGGAAGACAACTGATTTATAATATGCCAGATTTTAAGATTAGCAATAGGTAGGTGAAAGATTTGAAACTTAACTATTTTGAATTAATATCACCTGACCCTATACACATACAGAATGTTGGTGGAATATTATCACCAAAGTTAAAAGATATATCTAGGATTGGAATAAATACATATCAATTTTATTTGAATATTATTTTAATGGATTTAAAAAACTATTTTAAGATGGTTAATCAGTCAGAACAGTTTGAATCATTATCTGATGAATACAAAGAAAACTTGTCAGTCTATGATTTGTTGATTAGTGAAGAAGAAAATGCAAAATTATTACGAAATGCATTGGATTTCTTTATTGCTGAAACTGTCATTTGGTCTAAAGAGCATAATGCATTTTTAATATATAAAGACGATAACATTATTGGATTTATAAACAAAGAAATCTATCCACAAATATGTGATTTAATATGTCAAAGAAATTATATCAAATCTAATCTTGAAGATGATTTATCAAAAATAAAAAGTAAAAAAGCATTGGAGATTATGAAAAAACTCCAAAAAGGAAGGTCTGAAAAAGAAAAAGTTACAAAAACAGATAAAAATATGGAATTAGGAAATATTATATCCGCTGTAGCAAACAGAAGTCAATCTCTTAATATGATTAATATTTGGAATTTAACTGTATATCAAGTTTGGGATTGTTTTTCAAGGCTTTCAAATAACAATATCTATGATATTCAATCCATGAGTGTTGCACATTGGGGCAATAAAGATAATTACTTTGATGCAAGTACATGGTTTAAAAGAATAGAAACTACTAACTAAGACTCGTAAATTCGAGTCTTTTATTATTTTATAACGAAATGGAGGAAAATAATTATGGCAAATCCAAATATGGCAAATCGTGAGGTGTGTGATTTAATCTTTGTTGACTATTCTACAAAGAAACCATTTTTAAATTTAGATTTTGCTAATGTTTCTACTACTGAATTAACTGGTGAATCCGTATTCGCTTATGGCGGTAAAGGACATCCTAAAAGAGTTCAGTTCAGCGGAGAACGTGGTGGTACTCTCACTGTAGAAACACAGATTCAGACAGTAAAATTATGGCAGTTGATTACTGGTGGTGAAATTTCAAAATCAGCAAAATTTGTGGCAAGAGAAGAACTTGTAGTTGCTGATGGAAAAGTAACTCTTGGTGTAACACCTATTGTTGGCACAGTTGTTGCTTATAAAGCAGATGATGATTGTGGTGTAGAAATTGCATGTACTGTTGCAGACGTAGAGGTTACATTAACTGATGTAGAAGCAGATACAAAAGTTATTGTTTACTATATGAAAGAAGTAACAGAAGGTGTTCAGAGAATCAATATCAAAGCTACAAGCTTCCCTAAAAACTTTATTGTTTATGGTGACACAATTATGAAGACTGAAGATGATGAAGTATTACCGTACAAACTTGTTGCTTACAAATGTGCTCCACAGTCTAATATGAGTTTAGGTTTCTCTAATACAGGTGACCCTGCTTCAATCACTGTTACTTGCGACCTTTTAGCAGATGGTGACGACAATATCTTAGACCTTATTCTTATTGAAGAATAATTAGTTATGGAGGGTAGTACTATACTACTCTCCTATTTTATATGAGGTAAAGAATGATTAAAGAATGTAAAGTTTTATCTTACAACAGATTCTTAAACATTCTTGTATTTGATTTTAACGGCAAACAAATTCAGACAACCGCCAAATTAGATACTGAGTGTAAAACTGTTTTTGTGAAGTATAAAGACGGTAAGTATGAAGTTGTAAGCAGTAACGAATATGACAAATATATTCGAAATTTAAAGAAGAAAAAAGAAATTGTAATTAGTTCTGACAAAAATGCAGAAATAGATAATAGTGAATTGTAACTCATTGAATAGGGATAACAATTTACTTTTACGTTTTTGTTATCCCTATTTTTTACTATTTCTGTTTTACATATGAAAGGTGGAAATATCTTGCTTAAATGTAAAACATTTGAGGATGTTAAAGCGGTTTATGGAGAAGATAATCTTGTAAAGTTATGTAACATTAAGCAGATTGTCCAATATGCAGTTATGAAATGTCAACCTGTTTGGATTGATGAAGGATATGACGGAAAATTAATTGCATATTACTACAAGCCAGAAACCACTATGGCATGGGAATATTGGAAAAATAACAAATAATTGATTGAAATAATGGAGTATTGAAATGAATAATTGGATAGATTTAAGTAATGTACCACAACGAGATTTTGGAAATAAAAAAGTATACGATTGGATAAAATCTGTTGGTGTTGAATGTAAATTTAGTTGTGAAAATGTGCTTGGCAATTTAAAAATTGTTGGATATGAACCAAAGACACATTTTTTATCAATTTTATATAACAATGAAGTTAAACCTATCAAAACTGATGATTTTAGAGTTGGAAAAATAAGAACTCTCATTGGACTTCGTACTAATAAATTTAGAGTAGAAGTTGGAGATACTTTTGTAGACGACCATAGAAATATGACAATTATATCAAGAAGATATATAAGTGATTCTAAAGGAAGACTGTTTAGAGAGTATCAATATCAATGTAATGTTTGCGGTTGGACAGAAGGATGGATTAAAGAAAATCATTTGTTAAATGGTAGTGGGTGTGCGTGTTGTTCAAAATATGTAATAGTACCTTTTCTTAATGATTTGTATACTACAAATCCTGAATTAATAAAATATTTTAAAAATATTGAAGATACTCATAAAACCACAACTTGTAATAAGAAGAAATTTTTAATGGTATGTCCTAATTGTGGAAATGAGCAGTTGTATTCTACTGATGACTTGATGAATCATGGTTTTTCATGTAGAAAGTGTAGCGATGGCGTGTCTTATGGCGAAAAATTTATGTATTCGTTGTTAAAACAATTGAACGTAAAGTTTATACCACAATTAACTCATACAACTTTTGATTGGTGTGGGAAATATCGGTATGACTTTTATCTTACTGACTATAATACAATTATAGAGGTTGATGGGTCACAACATTATTACAATAAGCCAAATTCAAAAGGTAAATTTCAAAGTTGTCTAATAAATGACCCTATAAAAGAAATATTAGCAATGGAAAATAATATTAAAAATTACATACATATAAATTGCTCTAAATCAAAATGTGAATATATAAAAAATTCTATTATTGAAAGTG
Source organism: uncultured Treponema sp. (assembly GCA_937890485.1). GTDB lineage: Bacteria > Spirochaetota > Spirochaetia > Treponematales > Treponemataceae > RGIG9060. Next base: position 8,721 of record CALBXN010000057.1, on the reverse strand, counting down.
GATTGTTAAATATTTTAAATATAACAAGCGAAACTATTGATTGGAACGAATGTGATAAGTTTACATCAAAAAGTTTTATTGTAGAAGTGTGTAATTACAAGAATAAAAATCCTGAATTATCAACATATGATATGTCTTCTGTTTTAGGAATTTCTAGTGGTACGATTCAAAAATATTTACAAAGAGGGGCAGAATTAGGTATTTGCATATATAATAAAAATTTTGAAAAAAATTGTCATAACAAAAATGCTCGACTTAAATATTATCTAAATGTTTCATAAACAAAACAAAAACAAAAAAGGAATGTTTCCAATGAAAACTAAAAAACGAGGTTTCAGCAAAAATCTACTTATTGCTGATTATGTTGTCACGGTTGTTTTAATCGTGGCATTTTTTATTTGTTCAATTGCAAACGGCGTGTACGTTATGAACGCTACTAAAGAACTTGTTGCACTTGGACATGATGTTTCAATGATTGCTATTACTCCCCCATTTAATTTGGATGGTTTTGGAGTGTTTTTTAGTGCTTGGACGGCACAGTTAACTATCTCAAGTTATGCTTATTATTCTCTTGTTAAGAGAGAGAGAAAAATTGAGATGCCAATGAAAATGCTTGAAACTATCCCAGATGATATTAAAGACAGATTGGATATGACAAGTATTTTTGAAACTGTACTTACAAACACAAACGATTAGGAGAAAAATATGGAACACGTATTAACTGGAATAAAAAATTTTTTAGAGTTAATCAATCAGAATTGGACTCTAATTACTGTTGTTATGGGATTGGGTCTTTTGGCGTTTAGAAAAATTGAATCTTATTTATCATTGTCTGAACAGGAAAAAATTAATCTTGCTTTAGAACAGGTTCGTGTTACAGCTTTAAAAATGGTAACAAATGCGGAAATTGAATATGACGAATGGGTAAAAGCAGGTTCTATTAAGAGGTCTGAAGTTATTGACCGCATTTTTGAGAAGTATCCTATTCTAAGTAAAGTAACAGACCAAGAAGATTTAATTAAAAAGATTGATGAAATTATCGATGAAGCATTAGTTACAATGCGTGAAGTAATCGAAGAAAACAAAAAAACTGAATAATGAAAGTTTGATTAGAGCCAAAATATAGGCTCTTTTTTATTGCTTAAAACGAAAGGAGGTAATCAGCATGATTCAACCAATTTATTATATGCAAACTGATTCTCGTTGGAAGAATCATAACTATTCTGCCTCTGGCGAAAAGAAAACAATTGGTAGTTCTGGTTGTGGTATAGCTTGTTCAGCAATGATTATTGCTACATTAAAAGATAAGAATGTAAATCCGACACATACAGCAGAATGGAGTATGGAACACGGATACAAAGCTTTAAATCAAGGAACTTATTACACATATTTTGTTCCACAATTTAAAGAATATGGAATTGAATGCAAAAGATTAAATACATCAAATCTATATGGGAAATCTACATCTACATATCATACAGAAGCACTTAATGCATTAAAAAATGGAGATTGGGTTATAGCTTGTATGGGTTCTGGACTATGGACAAGCAGTGGGCACTTCATTTTAGTTTATGGTTATAAAGACGGTTATGTTTACATCAATGACCCAGCAAGTAAAGCTTCAAACAGAATTAAAAATACATGGAATACATTTGCGTCACAAGTGAAATATCTTTGGACTGTGACCGTTCCTGATTCACTAAAGAAAAAAGAAACGACACCACAGAAAGGAGAAAATAAATACATGCGTGGAATTGATATCTCAAAATACCAGACATCTATCAACTTAAAAGATGCTAAGAAATCAGGTTATGAATTTGTAATTATTCGTATCGGATATAACAAAACAAAAGACCCATATTTTGAATCTCATTATGCAAATGCAAAAGATGCTGGTATGAAAATCGGCATCTATTTTTATGCAACTTCACTTACAGAAGCAGAAGCTATTGAAGATGCAAATAGAGTTTTAGATTGGTTAGGAAATAAATCTTTAGATTTTCCTATTGCATATGACATGGAAGAAGCAAAAATGAAAGTTTCAACAAGAAAAGATTTAAACTCCAAACAGTTTAATGCATTTGCTAATACAATTAGGACAAAAGGTTTCGTACCGATGCTCTACACTGGTTCTTCTATGTTTAATTCATATTTTAATAAAGATATGATTGCTGACCCTTTGTGGATTGCAAAATATTCTTCTAATGACGGGCAGAATCACGGATGCCCATCTGTAGGAAAACAAATTGCAATTCATCAGTATACTTCTGCTGCTGTTGCAGATGATTTCTATACAGCAAAACTTGACAGAAATCAGATGATGATTAGTTATGAAGAATTAATGAAAAGAACTATCACACCGCCTACTACAATTGAACCAGAAAAATCATCTACAAATAAAGGGAATTCTATTATTAGAACAGGACAGACTCATGCAAATAATTTTGCTCAATGTGGTCTTATTGCAGATGGAATTTATGGAGCAAAGACTAAAAAAGGTGGCGTAAAAGTACTACAGAGAGCCATGAATTTAGATTATAACGCTTGTCTTGATGAAGACGGACTTTGGGGTGCAAAATCTAAAAAAGCACTTGGAAACCATTATGTTAAACGTGGTGAAACACAATATATGATTACTGCTCTTGAAATTCTGCTTATGTTAAAGGGATACGACCCTAATGGACTTGAATTACCTGGAAAATTTGGTGGAGGTCTTGAAAGAACAGTAAAACAGTATCAGAAAGATAAAGGATTAGCTCAGACTGGTATCTGTGACTCTTCTACTTTTATCTCACTGATTTCATAAAGGAGGTCTAATAAAATGGATGCGATTGAAAGCTTAAAAGAATTAGACCCATGGGCTATGTTTTGTGGCGTTATTGTCGTGCTAATTGCTTGGAGTTTTTTACAGGGATTGTGGGAAAAAACCATAGGTAAATTGTTAAAGAAATTAGACATTGAAACAAAGTCAATGCGACAAAAACGAGAAGACAAAGAAAAACTTGATGCTGTAGTAGAATTGGCAAAAAAGACTGCCGAAAATTTAGATAAACTTCAGCAACGCCACACAAAGGATGAAGAAGCATTTAGAAAAAGTCTTAATGATTATATGGAAGAAAGTCGTAAAGACCGTAAGGAACTACATGACGAAATGGCTAAATTTACAAGCAACCGTGTAAGTGATAGGCAACAAAGTCTTCAGATTCAGAAAGAATTAAGCGATTCTATTAAAGACCTTATTGACAGACAAGGTAATAGAGATGAACAGATTGTTGCTCTTATGTGTGGCACAAAGGAATTATTAGGAAGTACCATTGATGAGTTATATGAAAAATATATAAACTTAAAAGGAATGCCTCAAAACGAAGTAGATGAATTTGATTCAATATATTCGGCATACAGAGGTTTAAATGGAAACCATGGAAGACAGACAAAATATGAATATGTTAAAAACCATCTTCCTGTAATTCCAGTAAAAACAGAGTTGGTGATGAGCCATGAATAATCAAAACAAAGTAGAACCAGTTATTTCAGGTAGCGGATACGCATATTGTCCTATCTGTGGTTATTATGATTTACTACCAACTCAACATGATTATTGTCCTAAATGTAAGGTGGAAATAGATTGGGATTGGTATGAAGCGATGAAAATTAAAAAGTAATGGACATAAAAGGGGAGTTTCAAAGACTCCTCTTTTGTTGTGTAAAAGGAAGTGAAAATTATAAATATTTTGAAACTTGTATCACCTTTGCCCGTTTCTGTCAATCATTACATAAAACCCAGAGGCTTCATCTCTCGTGGCAGAGCACAAGTGACGATGTATGAAACGAGCGAAGCAAAAAAGTATAAAAAACAATTTAAAGAATATGTAAAAAAACAAATTAAGGAGCAGGGTTACACTCTTATTCCAAATAAGACACAGCATTTTTATATAGATTGTGTTTTTTATTTCGATAGAATAGACCGAGATTGCAATAATTATTTCAAATTATTATTAGATGCAATTACAGAAACGCAAATGATATGGTTGGATGATAATGTAACTTGTGAAAGAGTTGAAAGAATATTTTACGATTCGAAAAATCCAAGAATAGAACTTACTATACGACCTGTAGATTACATAGGTGTATTTGACAATGCAACTCAGTTAGAAGAATTTGAATCTAACTGCATCGGATGTAGTAGATACAAACGAAATTGTAGTATTTTGCAGAAAGCAAAAGAAGGACGTATTCAAGAAGAAATTCATGGAATGATTTGTTCAAAATATAAAGAAGATAAAAAGTAAAAGGAGAATAAATAAATGAGATATCCTTTCGAATGTGAATGTGGACATCATGAGATTGTAGAGATGCCGATTACAATGTATAGAAGTGATGGTCACTACTGCCCTATTTGCGGAAAAGAAATGACACGAGAAGTAGAATCATTAGTTTGCTCAATGGCAATCGATAAAACAGGAGATTTCTACTCTAAAACCACAATCTAGGAGAAAATATGTATTCACATGAAATAGACGAATTATTGAGAAGATGTAATTATGCATTATTGTCAGACCAATATATAAACATTTGTAAAACAAGTCCTCAGATTAACAGTGTCGAATATAAGCCATTTGGTAATTATTTCGAAATGTATACAACTGATGGATATTATTGGAAATTTAGCGTAAGTGTAAAAGGAGAATAAAGTTTATGATTAAAAATTGGTTAGAAATGAAAAGAAAAGAAATTCTTGTAAAAAGCAAATTATATGGCATGATTTTAGCATTTGCTGATGAACAGGAAGATTTAGTTAAACTTGTAAAAGATTTGTATATGGAATTAAAAGATGTTCCTGTGAATGAACTTAGAAAAGAATTTATTAGCAAGTTAGCGGAAATTATTCATGCGCAGGCAGAAAAGGAAAGAGAAACAGCATAAGTATCAAAATAAATGTAGAGGAGAAAAGAAAATGTATCTAAATAGAGAGATGTATACATATCAGGATATGGAATGTTTTGGAAAAATGGTAAGCCAGTGGTTTAGAAAGAAATAAGGCTCGATTAAATGAGTCTTCTATCAAGGAATTTTGAGGTGGTTTATGGCAAATCATAAATTTACAACAGTTGTTGGTTTAGAAAATTTTATACAATCTGCATGTTCTAAAGCGGTCAAAACAACTTGCAATAGACTTCTTGGAACTTTGCAAGAGTTAATTGACTCAGAATACTACGACCAGTTTGAACCTGATTATTACCAAAGAACTTATCAGTTTTGGGAATCTGCAACAACAGAAATGTTGAATAAAAACTGTGGTGAAATATTTATGAATAAAGATAAAATGAACTACAATGATTTTTGGTCAGGTGTTAAACAATTAGAATTTGCTCAAGAAGGTTATCATGGTAGTACAGACATTCAAACTGAAGGTAGATTTTGGGAATCATTCATTCGTTATTGCGAAAAGAATGCAAAAAATATTTTAAAGGAGGAATTGCGCAAGCAAGGTCTTAGCGTAAAATAATGAGATTATGTTTAACGAATTTGTTAGAATTACAGAATTAGATTCTTCTCAAAATCGAGATGAAATGGAAACTATAATCCTCGGATTATTAAAAAATAATCGTGTTTCGCTATCTCAAGCTAGAGGTCTATTTTTACACATATTAGAACGTATTGAGGATGATAATTTTGTCAATATGTGATATTAAAATTTAAATAATAATAATTATTACTCCCCTCTCTGGGGAGTATTTTTATGCTCAAAAAAACAGAGAGGAGGAATAAATAATGGATGAAAACCAACTTTCGGTCATTATACAAACAGTCTTAGAGAAATCTGGTATTACGGAAGAGCTATCAGAAGTTCAAAAAATTGTAGATAAAAACTTAATTGAAATAAAACCAAAACTTGAGACTGCTAGTTTAAAAAATAATTTAAAAGAAGTTAGTAATTTGATTGCCAACTCTATCAACAAAGCGTATAAGGATGTTGGGAGCTTAGACTTTAAAGTTACTGGCAATGATGTTTTCAAGGTATTAAACCAAGTTGAGAAACAAGCAGAGTCTACTTCTCAAAAACTCAATAAAATTCAACTTCTATCGAATGGTGGGATTAAGAATGATTATGCTACACAGATTGTAAAGTTAGAAGGCGATTTCAGAAGTCTTGGATTAGCACAAGATACTATTGCTACTAAGACACAGAATGTAAAGAACTCTCTTGCTACTTTAAAAACAGAATTTGCAAAACCTGTAGACCAGCAGAATTTTCAAGCAATCCAAACTGCAAATGATAATCTGCAAAGAGAACTTATTGAAAGTAGAAATGAGTATGAACGCTTAAAGGCTTCAATGAAAGGTATGGCTACTGAACAACAGAGATTATCTTTAGCAAATACCATTGAAGCATGGAATCAAAAAAATACAGCTGCGACTAGAGAAGTTGTAGATGAAAACCATAGATATATTATGAGTCTTCGTGATTTAAATACACAAATGACAAAAATGGATTTTGGTAAAATCAGCACTGGTTTTAAACAAAACGAAAACTATATGAGAGCAATGAATCGACTTGGTAAATCTCTTAAAGAACAATTTACACAAGCTTATCAGAGTTTTACTATGTGGTTATCTGCAAGTTCGTTGGTAATGAAAGTAATATCTGAAACAAGAGAAGCATTTACGGAACTTAAAGAAGTAAATACCTTGCTTACTGAAATTAGTAAAGCAAACGAAAATTTAAACAAACAACAGTTGGCGAAAATTGCAGATGATGGTTTTGATATTGCATCTGATTATGGAAAATCCGTAACTCACTATTTGTCTGGTGTTCAGGAAGCATCTCGTGCAGGTTATGAGAATGCGGAAGCAATTGCTGAATTATCTGTTGCTATTCAAGGTGCTGGTGACGTAACTGAGGATATAGCAAATAAATATGTTATTGCAACAGATAAGGCTTATGGGTTAAAGGGTTCTGTTGAAGAATTAACTAAAGTCTTTGATGGAAGTAACTATATAACCAACAAAAATGCTGTTAATATGACAGAATTAGCAGATGGTATGTCTATCGTTGGTTCTACTGCTGCTTCATTTGGTATCGAAGTAAATGAAACAACTGCTGCTTTAGGTACTATGATTGCCTCAACTCAGCAGAGTGGTTCTGAAATGGCAAGAGCATTCAGAGCAATTTTATTAAATATTAGACAAGTATCAGATGAAGAGGAAGGTATTGATGCAGAAGGTCTTACTAAATATGAAAAGGCTTGTAGCGCATTAGGTGTATCTTTAAAAGAAACTCGTAATGGTGTATTGCAAACTCGTGATGCAATGGAAGTATTAAAGGAGTTATCAGTAGAATATAACAAACTTGAAGAGGGAGATTTAAGAAGAACTCAGCTTCTCAATTCAGTTGGTGGCAAACTTTGCCACGTTATGCAGAAATGTATAACTAGAATGAATTTAATTGCAGGTAATCCCTTAGAGCCTTGCACCACAATATAGGAGAAATCACTATATGATGGTTTTAAAACGCAAGGATTGGGTGTTCATGCAGCCAAGTGCCCTAACGTATCCCGTAGACCATACGGTACTTTAGTCGAGGGTAAAGGTTCAACGACTAGATTCATGTCGAGTTGTAGACTAGAGAATAAAGGTGGAAATCCTGAATATCTACAACAATAATCGTAGGGCGCAATCGCAAATGGCGTGGGTGAAATCCCCTTAAATCGAAAAGGTCACTCTTAACACGTAATGGTGAAGATGAAGAAATAGTCTAAACGTCTATCGAAAGATAGAGATGTTGTTATTATGAGGAGAATTGATTACTCTCCTATTTTATTTAAAGATTGGAATGAAAAATATTGAATAATAAATATAAATGTGAATCTGTACGCTTGTGCAGATTTTTATATTCTCTTGGTTTTGAAAAAGAATCAAGATTTGATGAAAACAAAAAAGAATATTGGTTATTTGAAAGAAGTCAAGATTTACAAAAATCTTTGGACTTCTTTTTTAGTATGAGAAAGAAACAAAAGAGAAATAGTAATTAGATTATTAAAGGAGCGAATGACGTATATGAGACATAAAATTACGGATAAAGAAATTGAATTATTAAAAATATATTACCCTATTGGTGATTGGGATACTATACATAGGGAAATACCTAATATAAGTAAACAATCTATTCACTCAAAAATGAGTTCTTTAGGAATTTCTATGGAGTCACATTATTGGTCAAGTGATGATGAGAGAATATTAATAGAAAATTATGAATCTATGTATGGTCATGTTAACGACCTTGTTGATTTATTTAAAGGAAAATTTTCTTACAAATCAATTATATCAAAAGCTCGTAAATTAGGATTAAAAACACGAAATTTTTGGAGTGAAGAAGAAATTTCCATATTAACAGATAATTATTCTTATAAAACTTTAGATGAAATGCTTAAATTACTTCCAAGAAGAAATCGTAATTCTATAATTAAAAAGGCAAATTCTTTAGGTATAATTAATAAGACAATATTTGATTATAAGTTTTCTGAATATGAAAAAGAATATATTGTAAATAATTATAACTATATGACAGATAAAGAGATTGCAATTGAATTAAATAGAAATGAACATAACATATCAGACTTTAGACACAGGAACAATTTGTCAAAAGTGTATGAAACGTCTAGTACAACGAATATTAAATAATTGCTATATTAAACTGATGAAGCTTCCTCTTCACTGATT
>CALBXN010000056.1 GCA_937890485.1 uncultured Treponema sp. | reverse complement strand
CAGAATACGACTATGACACAGATATCGCTGTTCAAAGACAAGAAGCCTACGAAGACGGTATGGAACAAGGTATTTCTCAAGGTTCTCAACAAGCAAAAATCGAAACTGCTAAGAATTTTATTTCTATGGGATTGTCAGTTGAGCAAGTTTCAAAAGGAACCGGACTTTCTATGGATTTTATCAAAACCTTAAAAGATAAGTCTTAAAATTTCTTAGCTAAAAATCCACGGAGGTATACAACTTAAGTTGTACAACTAAAGTTGTACAACTAAAGTTGTTAAATATGAATCTTACAATAGAACAAATTACGGCTCTTATTGGGCTTTCAATAGACAAAATAAATACATTAAAAGATAACATTAACTTTTATGAGTAGAAATTCATCATTACAGGCTTTAGTCTTAAGTGTTCGACCATTTGGAGAAGATAATCGCATCGTAAAATTTTTATCTAAAGAAAAAGGAATTTTTGATGCAGTTTTATACGGAGGGCCTAAAAGTAAACTTCGTGCCTATGTTTCGCCATATCATTTTGGAAATTTATGGATTTACACCGACGAAACAAAACATTCCATAAAAATTACCGATTTTGAAGTTATCAAATATCATCCTGAAATTAGAGAAAATCTTTTTAAGACTTGGTGTGCTTCATTTTGTTCAGAATTAGTTATAAAAACAGATGCTTGTGGAGAGTACGAAAAAATCTGGACTTTGGCAAACGGATTTTTAGACGGAATTTCTGTAAGTTCTGAAGACGAATGTAGAATTGCATTTTTACGATTTATTTGGCGATACATCGGAATTATGGGACTACAATGTGATACAGAAAGTTGTCTTCATTGTGGCGAAAATCTTACTAATTCTAAAGGAAAAATATACTTTTCTATTTTGGAAAACGGATTTATTTGCGAAAACTGTTTTAATCCGTCAAATGATAGTTTTTTTGAACTTTCTTCTGAAGCAATTATTTTTTTACAAGCAGTAACTTTGCTTTCACCAAAAGAATCTCGTTCTATTCCACTTCATTTTTCTACAACACAGCAACTTCATGAATTTTTAACTTTTCTTATAAATCGATACACAGGTTGTAAATTAAAAACTTTAGAAATGAGTAGTGGAATATTATAATTTTTTTTAGAACAAAATCTTGATTTACATCAATGGAGCAAAAACTCGTAAAATTTGCTGAAATAAACTTTTTACAACATTGTATTTCAAATCTTTTTTTTGCATTAGTTTTGAAATTTCAAAGATTTCAATAAAATCATCATAAATTGATGAAATTTCTTCTGAACCGTAAATACAAGTTCCACACTCAAAATGATGATACAAACTTCTGTAATCAAAATTTGCAGAACCTACAGTTGCAATTTTATCATCAGACAAAACTACTTTAGAATGAATAAATCCTGGAGTATATTCGTATACTTTAACACCTGCATTTATCAAATCGTTGTAGTAACTTCGAGTTAGTGAATGAACCAAAAATTTATCCCACTTAAAAGGAGTTACAATACGAACATCAACTCCAGACTTTGCAGAAAGACACAAGGCACTTAGCATTTGTTCATCCACAATGAAATAAGGAGTTTGAATATACAAATATTTTTTTGCTTGCGTGATAATATTTAAATAAACATGTTCTCCTACATTTTCTAAATCAGTTGGACTATCACAATAGGGTTGAATAAAACAATCTGATTTAATACTACATTCGGTTTCATGCCAAGGATAAAATTGTGCAAAATCCTCTGATGTTTTTAAGCTAAAATTCCAAAGTTGCAAGAAAATAACTGTTAAACTCCAAACCGATTCTCCATAAATCATAACAGAAGCATCTTTCCAATAACCATGACGTTCACGCTTATTGATGTATTCATCGGCAAGATTTATTCCACCTGTAAAACCAACTTTGCCATCAATTACAGTTATTTTTCTGTGGTCACGATTATTATGACTCACGATGAAGAAAGGCTTAAACTTGTTAAAAGCAACGCACTTAATTCCTTTTTTTTCTAAAATTTTAGGATAATTTGTAGGAAGCAAAACGAAGGAGCCAACATCATCATACATTACACGAACTTCAACACCTTCTTGTGCTTTTCGTTCAAGAACTTGTAAAATTTTATCCCACATTTCACCTTCATCAATTATAAAATATTCCATAAAAATGTATTTTTCGGCTTTTTCAAGTTCTTCTAGTAAAACAGGAAAAAATTTTTCACCAGGAGAAAGATATTTTGCAGATGAATTTTTATAAACGGGAAAACCAGCAAAGTTTTCAAGATAAGAAATATTATTGTGATAGTCAGGATTTTTTTGAATTGCTTGATTAAAGGCTGAAGAAGGAAGTAAAAATGTGTGCCGAGTATTTTCTTCTAGTCTAGTGAGAGTTTTTCTAAATTTTCTAGTTGCACCTTGTCCATGAAAAATAAAATATGTAAGCCCTCCAAAAAGAGGAAAAATCATAATCAAGAGAATCCAAATTATTTTGAAACCACTTTTTTCATGCTTGCTGATAATAAACAAAGCCATCAATATACTAAAAAGCATCAAACCACGCTGAATCCAGGTAGAAATTGCAGAAGTACTTAACACGAAATATATTAATGAAATAATTTGACCTAGAATTATCAAACAAATTAGAAATCTATTAAAATATAAGAATGGCTTGATTTTTTTCAAAATAAATCTCCGTTAGAATTTTTCAGTTTTTATTATGAAAAAAGAAAAAGGTTATCCTGTGAAGTATTCACAACTGATAACCTTAAAAAAGATTGGAGATGGGGAGAATTGAACTCCCGTCCGAGTGAGCGAACCAGGAACGTCTACAAGTTTAGTAATGCGAGGTAGTTGTCGGGCTCCGGTAGCAGCATCACAAGCGTCGGCGCCTTATTCTGATAAAAGTCCCGAAAGTGTATCAGACACCACAATCAGCAAGCTCTGGTTAGCAACGGAACTTCAAGCCGTTCAGAGCGGCACAACTTGAGTTCCGAGATTATGCAGCTAGTGCGTAATCTGAATAATTGTCAGTATTGGCAATTATAGTTTTTGTCAGTTTAGAGGACTGGCGACCTCACTTGCAGTTCAAGATCACGATCACACCCGTCGAAACCGGTGCACCCCCGTTCATATCTTATAACATTAAAATATAGTAAAAAGTTACAGAAGTCAAGAAAAAAAGAATAAAAATATATAGAAATATTTAGACAAGAAAACACTCTCAGATAAAAATGACCTCTTTTATGAGAGACACCTATGTGACTATCCCCGGTCACGGAGAGGACAAGATGAACGCTGCCTGTGTTTACGGCGGACCTCAGCTTGTTATGGAAACAATTGAATATAATTTCGGAATTGATGTTGATAACTATGTTCTTGTGGATTTCAACGCCTTCAAGGATGTTATAGACAGCCTCGGCGGTGTTACCGTAAAGGTTGAAAAGCGTGAAGCAGAATATATAAACAGGACATCAAAGCAGAATATTAATTACGGTGACAGTGTGACACTCAATGGTGAGGAAGCACTTGTGTATGTAAGAATCCGTTATCTTGACAGTGATTTTTACAGAACCCAGCGTCAGAGAAAGGTTATTTCCGCTATTTTAAGCCAGGTGAAAAAATCAAATCCCCTTGAGCTTATAGATACGGGTAAAACAGTTCTTTCCTATGTGGAAACAGATATGAATCCGCTTGAGCTTTCTCTGCTTGCAGAGGGCGCAGTGGCTTTTTATATGAGATACGATATCATTCAGGCAAGAGTGCCTTTTGATAACCAATACACAAGTTCAACGATTAACGGTGCTTCAGTGCTGACTATTGATAAGGCTCAGACGGCAGAGTTGATTCAGGACTTTATCTACAATAAAGCAGAAGCAGAAAAGGAGAATAAATAATGGCAGAGGTTTATGACAGAACAACAGGCTTTGCAACAGAAAAGCCTGACCATATTATGATTTCCATTAACGGTGATGCACGTCATCAGATGGCAATTACCTGGAGAACAGATATGTCGGTCAAGGACGGATATGTTGAATACCGCGAGGAAAACACCGACAAAGTTTTCAGAAAGGAATCCGAAAATCTTGTTTTCAAAAGTGATTTGGATGAAACTTATATTCATACTGCAATTGCTGACGGATTGAAAGCAGGTACAAAATATTTTTATACCTGCGGTGATGATAAAAACAGAAGTGAAGAATATTATTTCACAACTGAGGAAGAGAATCTTGAAAAGTTTTCTTTCATAGCAATTTCAGACCAGCAGCAGGGTAATTTCTATCAGCAGGATTACTCACGAATTCAGAAATATATTCTCGCGTTTTTCAAAAAAGCAGAGAAAGGACAAAAATATGCCGGCAAAATATTTACACATAAAAGGCGCAAGAGAGCATAACCTCAAGGACGTAGAGCTGAATATCCCGCGCGATTCATTCGTCGTTTTCACGGGTCTCTCCGGCTCGGGTAAAAGCTCGCTTTCATTCGATTCAATATACGCAGAGGGGCACAGACGTTTCGTGGAATCTCT